>NZ_JBKFTN010000002.1:0-387193 GCF_050432945.1 Pseudomonas sp. 18173 | reverse complement strand
GTGAGAGTAGGTCATCGTCAAGATTAAATTCCGAAACCCCTATCTGCGTATGCAGGTAGGGGTTTTGTTTTTGGCGCCCCCCCCTGTAGGAGCGAGCTTGCTCGCGAAAACCCCGAGCGCACCGCGGGGCTTCAGGTTTCCCGCGTCATCGTTAACGCCCATCGTCGGAACGCCGCCCGGAGCCAGCTCGCTCCTACAATGAAGCCAATCCTGACGATGACGCTGGCTGTCTGAAACATTGCGGTCTGCACGCAAGGTTGGAATCCACGAGCAAAGCAGCGCCATCGGCGTCGTGGCCCATCTCCGGAAGTGTTGGCATCCCTACACTCGCTAACTGTTAGCGTCATTCAGATACCCTGACGTCGATATCGTCGGGCAGATTGCATAGAAACCACCTATGAGCTGGATTGTTAAACCGTATTTCCTTAATCTTCGCCCCCTCGATACGCTGCACCCAATCTTTTACAGGACGGTCGGGTTCAAGCCTTCCCCAAGTGCTTTCAACCGTTCTTTTTTATTCCAGCCGGCAATCCGGCGTTCCGCGCCAGGTATTCCGGGCCGGTCAACAGGAGCAGGTCATGTCTGAAGTCCGTCATTCGCGTGTGATTATTCTCGGTTCCGGCCCTGCCGGTTACAGCGCCGCGGTCTATGCCGCCCGTGCCAACCTCAAGCCACTGCTGATCACCGGCATGCAGGCCGGCGGTCAACTGACCACCACCACCGAAGTCGATAACTGGCCGGGCGACGTCCACGGCCTGACCGGTCCGGCGCTGATGGAGCGGATGCGTGAGCACGCCGAGCGCTTTGAAACCGAGATCGTTTTCGATCACATCAATGCCGTGGACTTCGCCGCCAAGCCATACACCCTGACCGGCGACAGCGCGACTTACACCTGCGACGCCCTGATCATCGCCACCGGCGCCAGCGCTCGTTACCTGGGCCTGCCTTCGGAAGAAGCGTTCATGGGCAAAGGCGTTTCCGCCTGCGCAACCTGCGACGGTTTCTTCTATCGCAACAAGCCGGTTGCCGTGGTCGGTGGCGGCAACACCGCTGTCGAAGAAGCCCTGTACCTGGCCAACATCGCCAGCAAGGTCACCCTGATCCACCGTCGCGAAACTTTCCGCGCCGAGAAGATCCTGATCGACAAGCTGAACGCCCGCGTTGCCGAAGGCAAGATCGAGCTCAAGCTCAACGCAACCCTGGATGAAGTGCTGGGCGACAACATGGGCGTGACCGGTGCCCGCCTGAAGAACAACGACGGCAGCTTCGACGAAGTGAAAGTCGACGGTGTGTTCATCGCCATCGGCCACACGCCGAACACTTCGCTGTTCGAAGGCCAGCTGACCCTGAAAGACGGCTACCTGGTCGTGCAGGGCGGCCGTGACGGCAACGCCACTGCCACCAGCCTCGAAGGCATCTTCGCCGCCGGTGACGTGGCTGACCACGTTTACCGTCAGGCCATCACCTCGGCTGGTGCCGGTTGCATGGCGGCACTGGATGCCGAGCGTTATCTGGACAATCTGCAGAACGCTTGATTCTGTAGAAACGAAAAAACCGGCTTCGGCCGGTTTTTTTGTGCCTTCGGAAAATGCATATACCCCTGTAGGAGCGAGCACGCTCGCGATGGTCGTCAACGATAACGCGGGGAGCCTGACACCCCGCGGGGCTCTCAGGTTCTTCTCGAGCGTGCTCGCTCCTACAGTGGGCGCTGTGAATCAGGTCAATTTCTTCAGGCACGCTTCCAGGATATCCAGCCCTTCCTCCAGCACCGCCGCCTCGGTGGTCAGCGGCGCCAGCAGGCGAATGATGTGCCGTGATTTGCCGCTGGGCATCAGCAGCAGCCCGGCGTCCCGCGCCAGGGCCAGCAGTTGGGTCAGTTGTGCCGCTGCTGGCGAGCCGTCGGCGTTGATCAGCTCGATGCCGCGCATGGCGCCGACGCCGGTCAGGCGACCCAAGTACGGCGTCAGCCTGCTTGAGCGCCAGGCTTGGTAGCGGCCGACAATCGCCTCTTCCTGCTGCGTGCCCCAGGCATGCAGGTTGGCATCGGTCATTTCGTCCAGGGTCGCCAATGCCGCCGCACAGGCGATGGGGTTACCGGAATAGGTGCCTCCCAGGCCACCCTTGGGCAGGTTATCCAGTAGCGATTTACGCCCCACCACCGCGCCCAGCGGCACGCCGCCGGCGATGCTTTTTCCGAGCAGGATCAAGTCAGGCTCGATACCCAGTCGCGAGAAGGCAAAGCGCTGGCCGGTACGACCGAAACCGGACTGGATTTCATCGGCGATCAGCACAATGCCCTTGTCGTCGCAGAATTTGCGCAGCATCTGGGCGAACTCGGCCTCCATGGCCAGGAAACCTGCTTCACCCTGCACCGGCTCGACGATAAAGCAGGCAACGTCTTCGACATCGATCTCGACGCTGAACAACCGCTCCATGGCCTTTAGCGCGTCAGCGCAAGTCACGCCGTTGTCCCGACTGGGGAACGGCAGGTGATACACCGGCCCCGGCAGCACGCCGACTTTCTGTTTGTAGGGCGCGACTTTGCCATTGAGGTTGAGCGTGGCCAGCGTGCGGCCGTGAAATGCGCCGTCGAAGGCGATGACCGCGGTACGGCCGGTGGCACCGCGGACGATCTTCAGGGCGTTCTCCGCCGCTTCCGCGCCGCTGTTGGTGAGCATGCCGCTGACCGGGTATTCCACTGGCATGAACGCGCTGAGGCGATCCATCAGTTCGAGGTAAGGCACATGGGGGGCGGCGTTGAACGCATAGTGGGTCAGTCGGGTGGCTTGTTCGCGAATGGCCTCGACGATGCGCGGATGGCAATGACCGAGGTTCAGCACGCCGATGCCGCCGACAAAGTCGATGTAGCGTTTGCCATCGGTGTCCCAGACCTCGGCGTTTTTGCCGTGGCTGAGCGTGACGGGGTGAACGATGTTGATCGACTGGCTGATGGTTTCGCTGCGCATGAATGACCGGCTCGGAAGAAGGAGGACTTCTTTTTATCTAAGCCGCGAGCGGTGGTACGCGGCAAACGAAATAAAGTCGCCGGGTCAATCTTAAAAGTCGGGAACTGCGGTTAAACCTCTGCATCTCTACCCTGTGGGAGCGAGCCTGCTCGCGATGATCGTCAACGATAACGCTGGTTACCTGAAACCCCGCGGTGTTCTTGCGTCCATCGCGAGCAGGCTCGCTCCCACAGGGTTCAGGTTTGGAGTAGAGTTTGGTTCAGCGGCGGGTCAGCGGCTGCCGGGCGAATTTCACCCCCGCCAGACCATGGGCAATCAACGCGCGGATATTGCCGTGATCGCTGCCTTCCGGCGTCGCCAGCACCGAGCGGTAATGCTCACCGAACGCCAGCAGCGCTTCTTCATCGCTCAAGCCCTCAAGCAGCGCCAGACCCAGGGTCTTGCACGAGCCTTCGTTCTGCCCGGCTGCGTTTTCCACGCCGCCATTGTTGAAGGCCTGGGGCTGGTAGTCGTAACCGGCGGCGATGAAGGCCAGGGTGTCGGCAAAAACGTGTTCGCCGCTGTTGAGGCTGGCGCGCAGGGTGTTCAAATCACTCATTGGGTTTTCCTTTGGCGAACGCCGCCTGTTGTTCGGCGCTGGCTTCTTGCTGATATTGGGCTTTCCATTCGGCGTACGGCATGCCGTAAACCACTTCGCGGGCTTCGTCGAGGCTGACCTCGATCTGGCGTTCGTCAGCCGCGGCCTTGTACCACTTGGACAGGCAGTTGCGGCAGAAGCCGGAGAGGTTCATCAGGTCGATGTTCTGCACATCCTTGCGGCTGTCCAGGTGGGCCACCAGCCGGCGAAAGGCGGCGGCTTCGAGTTCCAGGCGTTGTTGGTCGTTCATGGTGGTCTCTGCGAGACAGCTTCAAGCGGCAAGCTTCAAGCTGCAGGTTGGATGGCGGTGGCTGCAAGTTTACAGCTTGGCGCTTGTGGCTTGAAGCTAGCGGCTCGCTGCAAGCGTAATCGACACCGACTCGGCGAATCGCAGCGCGTGGGGCTTGTCGACTTCCACCTCGGCGTAGAGCACCGATGCGTTGGCCATCACCAGGTCGAGAATTTCCTGGGTCAGGCGTTCGAGCAGCGCAAAGCGGTTGCCTTCCACGTGGGCGATGATCGCCTTGGTGATCGTGCGGTAGTTCAACGCGTGATCGATGTCGTTGTCCCGTACCGCTTCCTGGGCTGCGTACAGGATGGTGAGGTTGATCAGCACATCCTGCTTGTTGAGGATTTCATCCTCGTTGATGCCGATGAAGGTACGCAGGCACAGGTCTTTGACCCGAATGCGTGCCATGCCTGGCTGAAGTTGTGGCATTGCTACTTGCTCCGTCCAATCAATTGCAGGAACTCCTGGCGGGTGTTACTCGACTCGCGGAAGGCGCCGAGCATCACCGAGGTGTTCATGGTCGAGTTCTGTTTCTCGACGCCGCGCATCATCATGCACATGTGCTGCGCTTCGATGACCACTGCGACGCCTGCCGCGTCGGTCACCTGTTGCACGGCGTCGGCGATTTGCCGGGTAAGGTTTTCCTGGATTTGCAGGCGCCTGGCGAACATGTCCACCAGCCGTGCAATCTTCGACAGGCCCAGCACCTTGCCGGTCGGAATATAAGCCACATGCGCCTTGCCGATGAAGGGCAGCAGGTGGTGCTCACAAAGCGAGTACAGCTCGATGTTGTCGACGATCACCATTTCATCGTTGTCGGAGGCGAACAGCGCGCCGTTGACGATCTCTTCGACACTTTGCTCGTAACCATGGCAAAGGTACCGCATGGCTTTGGCCGCGCGCATCGGCGTATCGAGCAAGCCTTCGCGGTCGGGGTTTTCGCCGACGCCGATGAGGATCTCGCGATAGCTCTGGGACAGGTCGTTCTGGGGCAGGGATAACGTCATGGAAAATCCTCGCGGGACACTTATTTGATGTGCCTTCCGCCGTTGACGGTCAGGGTGGTGCCGGTGACATAAGGGTTGTCGAGCAGATAGCGCAGGCTCTGGTAGACCACTTCGCTGCCGGGCTCGATACCCAGTGCGGACTTGGCCAGCGCCTTGGCGCGATAGGCCGCGTCGTCCTCGGGGTTGAACAGTAGCAGGGCCGGCGCGATTCCGTTGACCTTGATGGCCGGCGCGTACCTGGCGGCGAAGGACAGGGTCAGGCTGTCGAGCCCGGCTTTGCTGGCGCAATAGCCGATGTGCTTGCTGCTGCCCCGGCGGGTCACGTCATCGCTGATGTGCACGATATCGGCGGGGCTCGAGCGTTGCAGCAGTTCGGCGCAATGCAGGTTGATCAGGTAAGGCGCCAGCATGTGCACGCTGAACATGCGGGTGAATGCCGCGGCGTCAGTGTCCGGTGTTTCAGCCAGCCACTCGGAGGCGTTGTGGACAATTGCCCGCAAGCTGTCGGTGTGGGTTTTCAACTCGCTGATGAAGGCGAGGATCCCGGACTCACTGGCGAAGTCCGCGTAGACCGCGGTGGCCCCCAGGTCGCGCAAGGCTTGTACGCCGGGACGCTCGCTGCGGTAGCTGAAGATCACGCGATGGCCGTCTTCCAGCAGTCGCCGGGCGCAGTGCAGGCCGACACGCTGGCCGGCGCCGGTAATGAGGACAGGGGCTGCGGAAGAAGTCATGAACGGCTCGCGTCGCGGTGAGAGCAAAACTATACCAGCGACACAAGCAGTCTACCTATTTGTGCGGCATCCTCTGTGGGAGCGAGCCTGCTCGCGAATGCGGTGGGTCAGTCAACAATGATGTCAAATGTTCTGGCGTCTTCGCGAGCAGGCTCGCTCCCACAGGGGGATCAGCGATTTTGGACGGTGGCTTCGGCGGGCAATGGCCGTGCTGGCGTGCTGTTCAGCCAATTGGCCAGCAAGCGGGTCGACAGCGGGATGAAGAAATACACCATCAACGGCGTCAGGCACAGGGTGCTGATGAACACGCGGGGCAGCAGCGCCATCTCGCTCAGCAGCGGCCCCAGCGCAAAGTTGAACAGCAGTGAAACCGGAAAGAACGCCAGCCAGATCGCCACGGCCTGTTTCCAGCGCGGCGGGCGTTGCCCGGTGGCACCGAACCAGCCCTCGATGCCGCTGACCCGATGTTCTGTCGGGTGGGCGAACAGGTCGCTGCCGCGTCCGAGCCAGGCGCTGCGCGAGGCGGAATGCTCCCAGACATGCAGGGTCTGCTCGTCGGCAAAGCGGAAGATAATCTGGAACTCGTCATCGCCGGGCGGCGGTGCGAGTACGCCGGAGCCGAGGTAGCCAGGAAAGTCGGTGGCCAGTTGTTCGCCTTCGCGTAACCAGGCGATCAGGTCTTGATAGCGACCGTTGGCAACACGACGCGCGACCATCAGCGTGACGGGAGGGGTAGACATTGTGTATCTCCATAATACATTCGCGTCGCTCCGGATAGGAACTTCGCCAGGCACAGCGCCGGGGTGGTGGGCTGTGACTCGGAACAAGCAAGGATTATTCCTGATTCGCCCAGCCGCGTCTGCGACGTTTTTCGCTGGTTCGCGGCATATGGTTTTTTTACGGAATCTTTACGGGGCAGGCGAGTTAGAATGAGGCTTGGACGATACAGGGATGTTGCAGCAGGATGCCCTTACTTACTGACGTTACTTCAGAAGCCACGCAGATTGCCCCTCTCGAACAGGAAGAGCTCTTTCCCATTCGCGAGGTGGCGCGCCTGACTGGTGTCAACCCGGTCACGCTGCGTGCATGGGAGCGTCGCTACGGGCTGGTCGTGCCAACACGCACTGAAAGTGGGCATCGCCTGTATTCGCTGACCGATATTGAGCGGGTTCGCAGTATCCTCGGCTGGATCGAGCGCGGTGTGGCCGTCAGCAAGATCGGCAGGATACTGGCCAGGACCGAGCCGCTCCGGGCGTTGTCGCACATCATCCCCGATAACCTGGTGCAAGCCGATTACGCGCAGTGGCAGCAGCAGGTTCTGGCTGCGGTCAACGGGTTTGACGACGTTCGACTGGAGCAGGTCTACGGGCAAATTTTTTCCAGCTACACCCTGCCGGTAGTGTTTCAGGACATTCTGATCCCCGTCTGGAAGCAATTGATGCAACGTCAGGACCAGTTCGGAGGAACCAGCGAGTGGCTGTTCCTGGATGGTTTTCTGCGCTCTCGGGTATTACAGCGTCTGTTGTTGCTGCGCGAAAAACAGCCGCGCCGCGTGGTCATCTGTGCTTTGGTTGGCCACTGCCGGGAACTGGAACTGTTGGTCGCCGCCCTGTTCCTGAGTTCCGGGCCAACGGCCGTTCGCGTGCTGAACATGGGCCAGCCGTTCGAGGAGCTGGCGTTGATGTGTGAAAGGATCAAGCCCTTGGCGCTGGTGCTGTTTTCCAATCATGTGCCGGCGCCCGAGTTGCCTCGGCGCTTGAGTCGCCTGGCCATGAGCCTGGATTGTCAGTTGTTGCTGGCCGGCGATGCTTCTGACCTGGCGCAGGAGAGTCTCGCCGGGTCATCGATCGGTTGCCTGGGCAATGAAGGGGAGGTCATGAGCCAGCGTCTGAAACAGTTCCTGGCGGGTAGCCTGGATACTTGAGGTTCAGAGATGCAGCGCTGGGTGAGTCAGGCGATGCTGTTGCAGGATGAACTGGCGCAGACGTTCGGTTTCGTCGGTATCGCTCTGGTTCAACTGATAGGCGTAGAAGCCCTGTTCGTTTTCTTTCTCGAAAGTGCCACGCAAGGCAATCCGCTCATAACCTGACGGGCTGAACCACAAGGCAAAATGCTTGGGCGGCTTGGTCTTGTTGCGAACCTCCAGCAAAACCCCTTTGCACGACACTTCGTGTACCCACAGGGTGCCAGGTTGGCCCTGGGCGTTTTCCAACGCTACCGGTTCGTCCAGCACCAGGCGCCAAGGCCGGACCATCGGCCCGTCCTCATAGATGCTCGGCACGCCGAGACGCAAATGCAGCGCATGGAACTCGTCTTCCACCAGGTGCAGGGGAAAGGTCATTTGCTGGTTTTCGAAGCTGGCCTGAATGGTGACCTGCTCATGGGCCGCGAGGCGGGTGAGCAGGTCACGGATTTGCGATCCACCATTGACGAGCAGGCTCGACGTCGCATCCCGCACATTGAGTTGCGGGTTGTGGTGCATGGTCTGGATGAAATCCAGCTCGTCCTGGGTCAGGAGTGCGTCACGTTGCATGGCCAGCTCGAAAGGTATAGTTACAAAGTCATTGGTGATTGTAGTAACTGACCATTAATTCTGGCTTTTGTTTTTGCCGTTCGTCGCCTTCAATGCAGCAAGCTCGGCCTGGACTTCAGCCAGCTGCGCCTCCAGCTGAATCACGCGCTGCTGCGCCTTGACCTGCAGGGTGACGTCTTTCTGTACACCGATAAAATAAACCTGTCCGTCATTCGAGTTTTTTACCGTCGAAAGGGACAGCTCATTCCAGAACGGTGTGCCGTCCTTGCGGTAATTGCGCAGGATTTCCCGACACGATCCTTCATTGTTCAACGCGTCACGAATCTTTGGCAGCGCATCCTGATCGCGGTCGCCCGACTGCAGGAAGCGGCAATCCTGGTAGAGGATTTCTTCGCTGGTGTAACCGGTCAGGCGCTCGAACGCCGGGTTGACGTAAATCAGGATCTTGTCCTGATCGCCTTCCTTTTCGGCAATCACGATTCCGTCGTTGGAGGCGTTGATGGCCAGTTGCAGCAGTTTTGCGTTGATCATCGGAGTATCCTTTCCTGATTGATTGTCTTTTGCATTCTAAAAGAACAATCACGACCGTGCTGTTAATATCCGGGTCTTTTACTCGAATTCAGGATCAGATTGATGAAAGTCGCCATCATTTCCGGCTCGGTGTACGGCACCGCTGAAGAAGTTGCCCGTCACGCCGCCAGCCTGTTGAAAGCTGCCGGTTTCGAAACCTGGCATAACCCCCGTGCGACCCTCGCCGATGTCCAGGCATTTGGCCCCGAAGCCTTTCTGGCGGTGACGTCGACCACCGGCATGGGCGAGTTGCCGGACAACCTGCAACCGCTGTACTCGACCATTCGTGACCAATTGCCAGCGGCCTGGCGCGGTTTGCCAGGCGCGGTGATCGGATTGGGCGATGCGAGTTATGGCGACACCTTTTGTGGCGGCGGCGAGCAGATGCGCGAATTGTTCGGTGAGCTGGGCATTCGCGAAATACTGCCGATGCTGCGCCTTGACGCCAGCGAAAGCGTGACCCCCGAAACGGACGCCGAGCCTTGGCTGGCGGAGCTGATCAGGGCCCTGCGCGACTGACATTTTCACGGCACCCAATACCGGTCAGGGTTCTGACAGTGCACTGAAAACTGCCTGTCAGACCCTTGCTGGCGCCGGTCATTTGACATGGATCCAAGGCAGCAAGGCGACTGACTCGCTGGGCCATCAAGCTGGCTGCCAATGCAACTACACGAGCCTCAAGGGCTGACTAGACTCGGTAATCATAGGAAACACTCCATAATAAAAACACCGAGGCTTTCTTGCCGTGACAGTCGCTCCCGCCCAATCGCCACACAGTGTCAAAGACCAGGTCAGTGCTGCCGAGTGGCAGACTCGTGTTGACCTGGCAGCCTGTTATCGCCTGGTCGCCCAGCATGGTTGGGATGACCTGATTTTCACCCATATCTCCGCCAAGGTGCCCGGCACCGAAGATTTCCTGATCAACCCGTTCGGGTTGATGTTTCATGAAATTACCGCGTCAAGTCTGGTCAAGGTGGATCAGGCCGGCAACAAGCTGATGGACAGTCCCTACGAGATCAATCCGGCGGGCTACACCATCCACAGCGCCGTGCATGAAGTCCGTCACGATGTCGTCTGTGTGCTCCACACCCACACGGCTTCGGGAGTTGCCGTGTCCGCACAGAAGCAGGGCGTTTTGCCGATCAGCCAACAGTCGCTGTTCGTGCTGTCCAGCCTGGCTTACCACGCCTACGAAGGCGTAGCGCTCAACCATGAAGAGAAAGTGCGACTACAGGCCGACCTCGGTGAAAACAATTTCCTGATGCTGCATAACCACGGTCTGCTGACCTGCGGCAGCACCATCGCCGATACGTTCCTGATGATGTTTACCTTTCAGCGTGCCTGCGACATTCAGGTCATGGCGCAAAACGGTGGTGCTGAACTGATCGCCATCGAACCGCAGATTCTGGCCGGCGCCAAGGCCATGATCGCGGGTGTCACCAGAAGTGCTCAAGGAATGGGCGGAGCGCTGGCCTGGCCGGCGCTGCTGCGCAAACTCGATAAACTGGACCCGGGTTATAAATACTAATGGCACTCGCCGAAATCCCCCTGTGTGTCTGGCGCAAACGCAGCCAGACGTTCGTATTCCGTGGCCAGAGCATCCGTTACTGGACAGCCGGGCAGGGTGAGCCGCTGTTGCTCATCCACGGTTTTCCGTCCGCCAGCTGGGACTGGCATTACCTGTGGCAGCCATTGGCCCAGCGTTTTCGCGTGATCGCTTGTGACATGCTGGGCTTCGGCGATTCGGCCAAACCGGCGAATCACGAATACAGCCTGCTGGAGCAGGCGGATCTGCAGCAGGCATTGCTTGAACACTTGAAGGTCGAACAGCCGGTGCACCTGTTCGCCCACGATTATGGCGACAGCGTGGCCCAGGAACTGCTGGCCCGGCATTATGAATCGCGCGTGGCGCTGGCCAGTTGCGTGTTTCTCAATGGCGGGTTGTTTCCGGAAACCCATCACCCGGTATTGATGCAAAAACTCTTGCTCAGCCCTCTGGGCTGGATGATTGGCCGCGCCTTCAGCCGCGATGGTCTGGTGAGAAGCTTCCGCCAGGTTTTCGGTCCGCAGACCCGGCCCAGTGAAAGCCAGATGGATGATTTCTGGAGCCTGATCGAGAGCCACCGGGGGCCACGGATCATGCACAAATTGATCGCCTACATCCCGGAGCGACGCGTCTGGCGCAACCGCTGGGTGAGCGCGATGCAGCGCGGTGAAGTGCCGCTACGCGTCATCGATGGCGGGGTCGATCCGGTTTCCGGCGAGCACATGGTCGAACGTTATCGGGAACTGATACCGGATGCGGACACGGTGGTGTTGCCCGACATTGGCCACTACCCACAGATCGAGGCGCCCTGCGAGGTGCTCAAGCATTACCTGGCGTTTCGCGATCAACTGCTCTTGCCGCCGCGCAAGGTGGCGTGTTCCTGACCCTTGAATTGAACTGTTGTGGCGAGGGGGGCATGTCTATTTCGACATCAATCATCCCCCAGCCTTATCGCGCACCATTCAGCCTCCCCCGTGTTCATTGTGACCCACTGCGCCGTGCCTGAAACTCGGACTCATTGTCCCTTGGCCTGCTGGAGTCCCCCCATGAATGAATCTGTGCGCTTCGAAGATAAAGTCGTGATCATCACCGGTGCCGGTGGTGGCCTGGGGCGGGCGCATGCACTGCTGTTCGCCAAACAGGGTGCCAGGGTACTGGTCAACGATCTCGGCGGCTCGGCCCAGGGCGAAGGCGCCAACGCTTCGGCCGCCGACCGCGTGGTCGCGCAAATTCGCGAAGCCGGCGGCACCGCCGTGGCCAACCACGACTCGGTCACCGACGGCGACAAACTGGTGCAAAACGCCCTGGATGTCTTCGGTCGCGTCGACGTGGTGGTCAACAACGCCGGGATCCTGCGTGACAAGACCTTCCACAAAATGGACGACGCCGACTGGGACCTGGTTTACCGCGTCCACGTCGAAGGCGCCTACAAAGTTACCCGCGCCGCCTGGCCGCACATGCGTGAACAGAATTACGGCCGGGTGATTTTCACCGCCTCGACTTCGGGCATCTATGGCAACTTCGGCCAGTCCAACTACGGCATGGCCAAGCTCGGCCTTTATGGGCTGACCCGCACCCTGGCCATCGAAGGCCGCAAGAACAACATCCTGGTCAACGCCATCGCCCCCACCGGCGGCACGCGCATGACCGAAGGCCTGATCCCGCCGCAAGTCTTCGAACAGCTCAAGCCGGAACTGGTCAGCCCGCTGGTGGTGTACCTGGCCAGCGAGAACTGCCAGGAAACTTCCGGCCTGTTCGAAGTCGGCGGCGGCTGGATGGGCAAGGTCCGCTGGGAACGCAGCCTCGGCGTCGGGTTCGATCCACGGGCGGGTTTCTCCCCGGAAGACGTGGCGGCGCACTGGCAGCAGATTTGCGATTTCGAAGGCGCGGCACATCCGAAGGACAACATCGAAGCGCTGAAGGAAATGATGGGGAATCTGCAGAAGTATTCGCTCTGAAAGTGCCAGCAAGGTCACATTGACTGACCTTGCCGGTTATTGCATCTATCGGTTGAAAAACCGTTTGCCAACGCTCAGGCGGGAAAGTATTTGAATACCAGGGCCTTCAGATTGGCGGCTGTTTGAGCGTCCATTTTTCCGTCGAAGTTTTCCGCACGAAAATGCATCTGGAATGCCCGCACCAACTGTTGAAAACCGCCTTCCGTTGACGCCTCCGAAATATCGTATCCATAGGTTTTGAACAAACCCAGCAATTCGCTTCGGGCCGGGATGCCCGATGTCCTGTATTGGCACAGATACTCGTCCCGAGTGCATTCATCGAACCAGGCGCCGACGCCTTTCAAGTGCAGCGCATGCCAGGGAAACATCGGCCCCGGATCACTTTTGCGGCCGATCGAAATATCAGAGTGACCCAGAACCTGCGTCGGCGTGATATCCGGGTAGCGCTTGAGGATGTTCAGCGCCAGTTGTTCAATCGCAGCAATCTGCTCGGGGTGATAGGGCGGGAAGGTGAATTCGCCTTTGTTGTCAGTCGCCAGGTTGACGACTTCAATGCCGATCGACGTGTCATTCAGATTGCTGCGGTTACCCCACTGACTGACGCCCGCGTGCCACGCGCGATTGGCTTCATCCACCAGATTGAAAACTTCCTGCCCGGTGTAACCGGCGTTCAGATAGCTGGGGTCGGTAATGTCTGGAACCAGATAGTGCGCGCTGACGTTTGGACCGGTCAGGGCATTGATCGAACTGGTGAAGTTGCCCGCCGTGTAGTGAAGGATCAGAAAGCGTACTCGACTGTTGACGCTTCTGATCGAACGATACTGGTTGTAATTGATGGGTTTCATGATTGCACTCGCAATAAGTAGGTTTGAAGTCGTTCGCCGACTTGCTGTTCAACTTAATGGCGTGAGCGCTTTTGGTGGTTACCTATGCTTGTAGCCGCTTTCTGAAAGAAATGTAGGCGTGCGAAATATGGTCTGGATCGTCAGGGTTACCGACTGGCAACCGTTACTCAGCAAAAACCACCGCCCATAAAAAAGGCCGCTGCAAACGCAGCGGCCAAGGTAAGACGTTGGATCAGGAGCTACAAATCAACGTCAGTGAACATGGGGCGATGAACCGAATCTTCGACTCATCTGAAATCTTTCATCACGGCGCAGACCGGCACATCGTGCCTTGCGGTGGTTTACCGTGGCAGCGAGATAAGAATAAGCCCTTGGTGCTGTAGGAAAAATACCAATTCCGGACATGCACTGTTGCAACCCGGGCAACAGTGAGGAATCGGGCGCTCGTCGTCTGGATGATGCCCCGGTGCCAGTCATCCTTTAGAGGTACACCACGAATACCTCCTTGGTGCGCTTATCGACCCCGGTGCCCGGCAGTAGGGTGAGGCCTTCTGTCACTCACCGGGGAAGACGCATGACAAAAACAACAATGCGCGCCATCTTCACACCGCAGGCGCTGGCGGCCGCGGTTGCATTAGGCTGTTGCGCCCAGGCGCAGGCCCTTTCATTCAACATCGGGGAAATCGAGGGGACGTTCGACTCCTCGTTGTCGGTCGGCGCGAGCTGGGGCATGCGTGATGCGGATAAATCCCTGGTGGGCATCGTCAATGGCGGTTCTGGCCAGTCTTCGACCGGCGACGACGGGCGATTGAACTTCAAGAAGGGCGAAACCTACTCGAAGATCTTCAAGGGTATTCACGACCTCGAATTGAAGTACGGCGACACCGGCGCGTTTGTGCGTGGCAAGTACTGGTACGACTTCGAGCTGAAGGATGAAAGCCGCCCATTCAAGGACATCAGCGATCACAATCGCAAAGAAGGCGCCAAGTCTTCCGGCGGGCAAATCCTCGACGCTTTCGTCTACCACAACTACTCCCTCGCCGATTTGCCGGGCACGGTTCGCGCCGGCAAGCAGGTGGTCAGTTGGGGCGAGAGCACTTTCATCGGCAACTCGATCAACAGCATCAACCCGGTCGACGTGTCTGCGTTCCGTCGTCCAGGAGCCGAGATCAAGGAGGGCCTGATTCCGGTCAACATGCTGTTCGCCTCCCAGGGCCTGACAGAGAAGTTGACCGTCGAAGGTTTCTATCAACTGGAATGGGACCAGACGGTCGTCGATAACTGTGGCACCTTCTTTGGTGTCGATGTGGTGGCGGACGGCTGCAACAAGGGCTACACCGTCGCCAGCCCGGCCATTGCACCGTTGCAGCCGATAGCGGCTGCCTTTGGCCAGGGCTTCGAGGTCAGCAGGGAGGGCGTGATCGTTCCCCGTGGTGGCGACCGCGATGCCCGGGATTCCGGGCAGTGGGGTACGGCGTTGCGCTGGCTTGGGGATGACACCGAGTACGGCCTGTACTTCCTGAACTACCACAGCCGCGGCCCGAGCGTCGGGACCACCACCGCCGGCCTCAGTACACTGGCGAGCATTCCGGGGATCGTCGCTACCGCCAACCGCATCGCCCCTGGCAGCGGTTCAGGCCTGGCGCAAAGCGTGATGCTCGGTCGCGGCCAGTATTACCTCGAATACCCGGAGGACATCCGCCTCTACGGCGCCAGCTTCTCCACCACGTTATCCACCGGCACCGCGTGGAGCGGGGAAATCAGCTACCGCCCCAACGCCCCGGTGCAGGTCAACACCAATGACCTGACCCTGGCATTGCTCAACCCTATCGCGGGCGGCGCAGCATCACCCATTGCCACGTCACCGGGGGCCGACAACAAAGGCTACCGCCGCAAGGAGGTGACGCAGATCCAAAGCACCCTGACGCACTTCATCGATCAGGTCGCGGGTGCAGATCGCCTGACCCTGGTGGGCGAGGCGGCGGTGGTCCGGGTCGGCGGCCTGGAAGCACGCACCAAACTGCGCTATGGCCGCGACTCGGTGTATGGCCAGTATGGGTTCGGCGGCGATACCGACGGCTTCGTGACCTCGACCTCATGGGGTTACCGCGCCCGGGCCATCCTCGACTACAACAACCTCATTGCCGGGATCAACGTCAGACCCAACCTCTCGTGGTCCCACGACGTCTCAGGCTTTGGCCCCAACGGCCTGTTCAACGAAGGCGCCAAGGCCATCAGCCTCGGTGTCGATGCGGACTATCGCAACACCTACACCGCAAGCCTCAGTTACACCGACTTCTTCGGCGGGGACTTCAACACCCTGACCGACCGTGACTTCGTGGCGTTGAGCTTTGGCGTGAACTTCTGATCTGGCTGATAAGGATGATTTCGATGCGCAAGACAATGTTGCAACTGGGCGCGCTGACCCTCGGGTTGCTGGCTGTCAACGTGATGGCCGCGGTATCGCCGGAAGAAGCCAACAAGCTCGGCACCAGCCTGACACCGCTGGGTGCCGAGAAGGCCGGCAATGCCGATGGCTCGATTCCGGCCTGGACCGGCGGCATCCCGAAAAACGCCGGGGCGGTGGACAGCAAGGGTTTCCTGGCTGACCCGTTCGCCAGTGAAAAGCCGTTGTTCGTGATCACCGCGGCGACCGTCGACAAGTACAAGGACAAACTCTCCGACGGCCAGATCGCGATGTTCAAGCGCTACCCCGAGACCTACCGGATTCCGGTCTACCCCAGCCACCGCACCGTGGCATTGCCGACGGAGATTTATGAGTCGGCCAAGCGCAGTGCGCTGAACGTGACACCGATCAACGACGGTAACGGTCTGGCCAACTTCACCGGCAATCGCTACTACGCATTCCCGATTCCGAAGAATGGCGTGGAAGTGATCTGGAACCACGTGACCCGTTACCACGGCGGCAATCTGCGGCGCACCATCACCCAGGCAACACCGCAGTCCAATGGCGATTTCACGGTGATCCGCTTCAAGGACGAGGTCGCCGTGCCGTCGTTGCTCAGCGACCTGAAACCGGGCAGCGACGATAACGTCCTCAATTACTTCAAGCAGGAAGTGACCGCGCCGGCGCGGCTGGCGGGCAACGTATTGCTGGTTCACGAGACCCTCGACCAGGTCAAGGAACCGCGCAAGGCCTGGATCTACAACGCTGGCCAGCGGCGGGTACGGCGTGCGCCGCAGGTGGCCTATGACGGCGTCGGTACCTCATCCGATGGCTTGCGCACCACCGACAACTTCGACATGTTTTCCGGCGCGCCGGATCGCTACGACTGGAAACTGGTCGGCAAGAAGGAGATGTACATTCCCTACAACAGCTACAAGCTCGATTCGCCAGAGCTCAAGTACACCGACGTGATCAAGGCCGGGCACATCAATCAGGACCTGACTCGCTATGAGTTGCACCGGGTCTGGGAAGTCGTCGCCACGGTCAAGCCGAGCGAGCGGCATGTGTACGCCAAGCGCCACATGTACATCGATGAAGACAGCTGGCAGGTGGCCCTGGCCGACCACTACGACGGGCGCGGCCAACTCTGGCGCGTCGCCGAGGGGCATGCGCAGTTCTACTACGATCACCAGGTGCCGGCCTACACCGTCGAAGCGCTGTATGACCTGATTGCCGGTCGCTATATCGCCCTGGGAATGAAGAACGAAGAGAAGCGCAGCTTCGAATTCAACATCGATGCAAAAGCAGGGGACTACACACCAGCGGCCTTGCGTAGCACTGGGGTGAGGTAGGTTTCCTACAGCCTCCTACACAAAAGGGTGACCTTATGGTCACCTTTTTTATAGGGGGCGATCAGTGTGTTGAATACTTCTTCAACAAGCGCTCGGGTGGGGGCTAGGGTGGCGCCAGAATTATAAAAAAGGCGTACCACAATGACTGCAATGACGCACTGTCTGGACCGCCCTGGCTTCTTGCCCCGACTGTCGTCCCATCATCTGTCCCGCGAGCGGCTGATTGAGCCCATGCTGGTCTCGGTTGCGCGGGTGAAGTTGCTTTGTGCACCGGCCGGTAGTGGCAAGAGCGCGTTGCTCACCGAGTGCCTGTTGCGAGCGCCGGAGCACTGTCGGGTCTGTTGGTTGCCGCTGGCGGGGCAGTCGTTGAGTGCGGGCGATTTTCTGTTGCGCCTGACGCAGGCGCTGGATCTGCCCTCGGCGGATGAGCCGGGGCTGCTGGCGCATCTGGCCCGATTACAGACACCGACCTGGCTGTTTCTCGACGATTTCTGCCGTGCACCCAACCCGGAACTCGACCGGGTGCTCGATCGCCTGTTGGCCGTCGCCAGCCCGATGGTCACCTGGTGGCTGAGCTCTCGTCGACGACCCTCCTGCAACTGGCCGCGGCTGCTGCTGGATGATGAGTTGTACGAGTGCGAAGGCCGGGCGCTGGCGTTTACCGAGGCCGAGGTCGAGCAATTGCTCGGTCATGTCGAGCCGATCCTGGCGGCACAAACCGCCAAAAGGGTGGTTGGGCGCAGCGGTGGCTGGTGCGCCGGCGTGCGGATCGCGTTACTCAATGGTTGCCCGTGGGCGGGTGAGCAGGGGCGTTCGGCAACATTGCTCGATTATCTGCAACATGAGTTGTTCAACACCTTGCCATCGGAATTGGTTGAGGTCTGGCTGGTATTGGTTCATCTGCCTCGCTTCAATGCCAGCTTGTGCGAGCATCTTTTCGGTACGGGGGAGGGCGCGCAGTGGCTTCACGCATTGCAGGAAATGGGCTGCTTCATCGAACCCTGGGAAGACTCCGTCGAGTGGTTGCGGATCTTCGAGCCACTGGCCCGGGCGATGCGTGAAGAGCCGACCCCGGCGGGGCGATCCTGGCATCGCCGCGCTTGCCAATGGTTCAGCGCCGAAGAGGACTGGCAAGGCGCCTTCGAACAGGCGCTGCTGGCTCAAGAGTACGAAGTCGCAGTCAGCCTGTTGCAGCACTTCAGTTTCGAGCATTTGTTCCGGCGTGAAAATGTCTGCCTTTTATTGAAACTCCACGAGCGTCAGCACGCTGAGCTGACCCTCGTCACGCCGCAATTGGTGGGACTGGTTACCGCCGCTTTGTTGTTTGCCGGACGCTTCGACCATGCCGCCGAGTGCATCGAGCAACTGGCCCGATTTGCCCCGCAGCCTACGCAGGCGCTGCAGCGGCAACTGCTGGCCCGCTGGCAAGCGCAACAGGGCTGGTTACTGCATTTGCAGGGCCGAATGGAGGCCGCCCGCGGACACTTTCTCGATGCGCTGGGCGAGTTGAGCGCCGATGCCTGGCCGGCGCGGTTGTTGTGCCTGTCGGGCCTGACCCAGCAGGCGTTGCTCAACGGCGAACTCGATGCGGCACTGGCGTTCAATCGTGAGGCGTTGTGTCTGGCGCGCGCCCAGAGTTCGTTATTGTTCGAAGGGCTGCTTGAGCTCGATCACGCGCAGTTGCTGGAGCTGCGCGGGGCGTTCCGGCGCGCCGAGGGCTTGTTGGCAGATGTCTTTTCACTGTTGTCCCGACAGTCTGATCGACCGACGCCGTTATTGGGACGAATCGCTCTGCGGCGAGGGCGGTTGGCGCTCTGTCAGGGACAAGATGAGTTGGCCGCCGGTTTTTTCCAGTCCGGCCTGGAGGACTGCCTGCAAAGCCAGGACAAGCACGCGCTGTATGGCTTTCTTGGGCAAGCGCAGATAGCCGCCAATCAGCGCGATTACGCCCATGCGTTTGATCGTCTGCGCGAAGCCGAGCGCGTGATGCAGCAGCGGCAGATTCCCGACACGGTCTATCGTAGTGTGCTGCTGCAGATCAGCAGCCATTTCTGGCTGCAACAAGGGCGAGCAGAATTGGCCTGCGAGGCGCTGACCCGTGTCTTGCGTCACTATCGCGGGCCTCGTGCGCGCCAGGCGCCACCGGCCACGCTTCAGCTGATTGCCCGTATCGAGTACCAACTGGTGTTGGCGCAGACCCATTTGAACCAGGCGCCAGACCCGCTGGGGCGGCTCAAGGAGTTGCTCGATCACGCACAACAGCACGCCATGCTGGCGTTGGAAACAGAGCTGCAACTGGTGCTCTGCGAAGTGGCGGACCGGATGGGCGACTCTGTGTCGGCCAAGGCTGCGCTGGATGTGGGCCTGGTGCTGGCAAGCCGCTGCAACGGGCAACAGGCATTACGCGAATTGGCGTTGCGCCGGCCCGGTCTGCTCTGTCGTTTACAGGGCGCGGCGCCAGCGGCGGACATGAGCACCGATGCCAGCCTGTTGAGCGGACGAGAGCTTGAAGTGCTTGGCCTGATTGCTCAAGGCAACTCCAATCAGCAAATCGCCGAGCAACTGTTCATTTCACTGCATACGGTCAAGACCCATGCCCGGCGAATTCATAGCAAGCTGGGCGTTGAACGTCGTACTCAAGCCGTGGCCATGGCGAAGAAGATGGGATTGATATTGCACACGTAGCCGGCACAATCGCTGCGTTCAGAGGGGCGACGTGGCGGGGTCGAAGCCCATGCGCCAACTCACCGCCCGGGTGGCCGCCAACAAGCGCTGCGCTGCCGGACCGTTTTCATCGGCGTGAAACAGCGAGGTCGGCCCGACCACTGTCAGCACTGCGGCAATCTTGCCCATCGCGTTGAACACCGGTGCCGACAAGGCATCCACCCCGGGCATCAACAACCCATGCACATGATGCAGGCCCCGTTGGCGGATCTGCTCGCAAATCGTCGCGTACACCTGCGGATCGGCCAGGGCGTGGGCGCTGCTGTTGTGTAATTCCTGAGCGCGCAAGTCCATGGTTTCCAGTGCAGGCAGGTAAGCACCGAAGACCAACCCGGTCGAGGAGCTCAGCAATGGCAATACCGAACCCAATTGCGTCACCACCGTCACCGCGCGCACCGCCGGTTCGATATGCACCACGGTAGCGCCCTGATTGCCCCACACCGCCAGAAAACAGGTTTCGTTCAAGTCATCGCGCAATTCGGCGAGCGGCAGGGCGGCGACTTTCAGCACGTCCATACTGTTGAGTGCCGCCAGCCCAACGCGCAAGGCTTCACGGCCCAGCCCGTAATGGTTGGTGGCAGCGTTCTGTTCGGCAAAGCCGCTGGCGATCAAGGCCTGCAAATAGCGGTGGACCTTGCTCGCCGGCATCTGCACGTGTTCGGCCAGACGCGACAGCGAAGTCGAAGGCGACAACTCGGCCAGTGCCTTGAGGATGTCGGTGCCAACCTCGGCCGAGCGGACTTTCTGTTTACCGTTGTTGTCGCTGGTTTTTTCCATGGTGGCACTGTGATCCGGAAACAAATTGCCGTCTTTATAGCTTGACGGTGGATGTCGATCAAATTACGTTATGCGTAATCAAATTACGATAAAAATAACTCGGGCGTGCCTCGAGCTCTGCATCAGAGCGAGCGGCCACGGCCGACTCCCTGTTCAGGAGGCTCCATGAACCCCGATTCAACGACGCCAGCGTTGGCCTACCTGTCAGGCTTTGGCAACGAATTCAGCAGCGAAGCGTTGCCCGGCGCACTGCCTGTCGGCCAGAATTCCCCGCAAAAAGCCCCGTACGGCCTCTACACCGAACTGTTCTCCGGCACGGCATTCACCATGCCGCGCAGCGAGGCGCGTCGTACCTGGATGTACCGCATTCAGCCGTCGGCCAACCATCCGGCGTTCGTCAAGCTTGATCGGCAACTGGCCGGGGGGGCGCTGGGTGACGTGACTCCCAATCGCCTGCGCTGGAACCCGCTGGACATTCCCGCCGAGCCGACCGATTTCATCGACGGCCTGGTGAGCATGGCCGCCAACTCGGGCGCAGAAAAACCGGCCGGGATCAGCATCTACAACTATCGCGCCAACCGTTCCATGGAGCGTGTGTTCTTCAATGCCGACGGCGAGATGTTGCTGGTGCCTGAACTGGGGCGCCTGCGCATTGCCACCGAACTCGGCGTGCTTGAACTGGAGCCGCTGGAAATTGCCGTACTGCCGCGCGGCCTGAAATTCCGCATCGAACTGCTCGACCCGCAAGCCCGCGGTTACGTTGCCGAAAACCATGGTGCGCCGCTGCGTCTGCCGGACCTGGGGCCGATCGGCAGCAATGGCCTGGCCAATCCACGGGACTTCCTGACCCCGGTGGCGGCCTATGAAAACCTGCAACAACCCACCACGCTGGTGCAGAAGTTCCTCGGCCAGTTGTGGGCATGCGAGCTCAATCATTCGCCGCTCAACGTGGTTGCCTGGCACGGTAATAACGTGCCGTACAAATATGACCTGCGCCGTTTCAACACCATCGGCACCGTCAGTTTCGATCACCCTGATCCGTCGATCTTCACCGTGTTGACCTCGCCAACCAGCGTCCACGGCCTGGCCAACCTCGACTTCGTGATCTTCCCGCCACGCTGGATGGTGGCCGAGAAAACCTTCCGTCCGCCGTGGTTCCACCGCAACCTGATGAACGAATACATGGGCTTGATCCAGGGCGAATACGACGCCAAGGCTGAAGGTTTCGTGCCTGGCGGCGCATCTTTGCATAGCTGCATGAGCGCCCACGGTCCGGACGGGGAGACTTGCACCAAAGCGATCAACGCTGACCTCAAGCCGGCGAAAATCGACAACACCATGGCGTTCATGTTCGAGACCAGCCAGGTGTTGCGCCCAAGCCGTTTCGCCCTCGATTGCCCGCAACTGCAAAACACTTACGATGCCTGCTGGGCTACGCTGCCCGCCACTTTCGACCCGACCCGGAGATAACCCATGACGCAGACTTCCATCACTCGCAGCTGGGTTGCATCCGCCAATGGCCATGCTGATTTCCCGTTGCAAAACCTGCCGCTGGGCGTGTTCAGCCTCAACGGTTCGGCACCGCGCAGTGGCGTGGCCATCGGCGAGCACATCTTTGATCTGCAAGCGGCCCTTGAGGCCGGATTGTTCGATGGCGCCGCGAAAACGGCGGTCGAAGCGACCCGTGGCGGGCAGTTGAATGCCTTCTTCGAACTGGGTCGCGAGGCTCGCGTCGCGTTGCGCGAGCGTTTGCTGGAACTGTTCGCCGAGGGCAGCACCCTGCACGGCAAGATCGAAGCCCAGGGCGCAAAACTGCTGCCGCTGGCGGCGGATTGCCAGATGCACCTGCCGGCGAAAATCAACGATTACACCGACTTCTATGTCGGTATCGAGCACGCACAGAACGTCGGCAAGCTGTTCCGTCCCGACAACCCGTTGCTGCCGAACTACAAGTACGTGCCAATCGGCTACCACGGTCGTGCGTCGACCATTCGCCCGTCCGGTACCGACGTGCGCCGTCCGAAAGGCCAGACCTTGCCGGCCGGTCAGAGCGAACCGACCTTTGGCCCTTGCGCGCGCCTGGACTATGAACTGGAACTGGGCATCTGGATTGGCCAGGGCAACGACATGGGCGACTCGATTGCCATTGGCGACGCTACCGATCACATCGCCGGTTTCTGCCTGCTCAACGACTGGTCGGCACGGGACATCCAGGCCTGGGAATACCAGCCGTTGGGGCCGTTCCTGTCGAAAAGCTTCATCACCAGCATCTCGCCGTGGGTGGTCACCGCCGAAGCGCTGGAGCCGTTCCGTCGTGCCCAGCCTGCACGTCCGCAGGGCGATCCGCAGCCGCTGCCATACCTGCTCGACAAGCGCGATCAGGCCGCTGGCGCGTTCGACATCGAACTGGAAGTCCTGCTGCTCACCGAGGCCATGCGCGAGCAAAACCTGCCGGCCCATCGCCTGACCCTGAGCAACACCCGGCACATGTACTGGACCGTGGCGCAAATGGTCGCGCACCACAGCGTCAATGGTTGCCAGTTGCAGGCCGGTGATCTGTTCGGCTCGGGCACGTTGTCGGGGCCTGAGAGCGGTCAGTTCGGCAGCCTGCTGGAAATTACCGAGGGCGGTAAAAAACCGATCGAGCTGGCATCGGGCGAAGTGCGCGTCTTCCTTGAAGACGGTGACGAAATCATCCTGCGCGGCCGTTGCAGCCGTGACGGTTTCGCCTCCATCGGCTTCGGCGAATGCCGTGGCAAAGTGCTGCCGGCACGCTGAGAGGAGCGAGGCATGGAACTCTATACCTACTACCGTTCGACGTCTTCGTACCGGGTGCGTATCGCGTTGGCGCTCAAGGGCCTGGATTATCAATCCTTGCCAGTCAACCTGATCGCACCGCCGGGCGGCGAGCATCGGCAGCCGCCTTATCTGGGCATCAACCCGCAAGGCCGTGTGCCGGCCTTGCGCACCGATGAAGGCGAATTGCTGATCCAGTCTCCTGCGATCATCGAATACCTGGAGGAACGTTATCCACAGGTACCACTGCTGTCCCGGGACCTGGCCGTCCGCGCTCATGAGCGCGGTGTGGCGGCAGTGATCGGCTGTGATGTGCACCCGCTGCACAACGTCAGCGTGCTCAACCGGTTGCGCCAGTCGGGCTACGACGAACCGCAGGTGGTGGAGTGGATCGGCCACTGGATCGGCCAGGGGTTGGCCACGGTAGAGCAATTGATTGGCGATGACGGTTACTGCTTCGGCGCCGAGCCCGGGGTGGCGGACGTCTACCTGATCCCGCAGCTGTATGCGGCCGAGCGTTTCAATGTTTCTCTTGAGGCTTATCCGCGCATCCGGCGAGTGGCGGCATTGGCCGCGACGCACCCGGCGTTCATCAAGGCGCATCCGGCGAATCAGCCGGATACCCCTTAAAGCCCCTGCACCAGCCCCATGTGGGAGCGGGCTTGCTCGCGAAAGCGGCGGCACATCCGATAAAAATGTGACTGACAGACCGTCTTCGCGAGCAAGCCCGCTCCCACAAGGTTTTTGTGATCAGTGAACAATGGCGTTCGGCGGCAAATGCCCCAGTCGGTCCGTGAGGCGAATTCGCTGGATCGGATCGTCGCTGAGCAACAGTGCGTGCTCCAGGTCAAAGCGCTCGGCATTCGGGCAATCCAGCCGCTGGTACAGGCTGGCCCGGGCCAGGTAGTCGGCGGCACTGGCGTTGCCCAGTTCCAGGACGCGATCGGCGTCGATCAAGGCATTGATGAAGTCGTCGTGGGACAGGTACAACTGGCGCAGGTTGCGCGACAGTCGTTGCAGCATCTGCCCCGGCTCGGCGGTTGCCAGGTGCTCGGCGCTGAGCTTTATGTTCGGGCCGTACTGGCGCAGCAGTAACTCCCGACAATCATTCGGGTAAAGTCGACGGCCGCCACAGGGATCGAGCAAATGATCGGCGCCCGGCACCCGCAGCAGGAAGTGCCCGGGGAAGTTGACCCCGACCATGGGAATTTCCAGGCCCCTGGCCAACTCCAGCGCAATCAGCCCCAGCGTCAGGGGTTGCCCTCGTCGGCGTTCCAGTACTTTGTCCAGCAGTGCCACTTGCGGGCGCAAGGGGGTGAAGTCGTCCTGGGCGAAGCCAAGTTCGTTCATGCGCCGCAACAGCGGCTGGGCCAGTTCGCTGACCGGCAGCATCGGCAAACCGCCGCTGACCCGTTGTTGCAGCGCCTGGAAGTCGGCCAGCAGTGCTTGCGGCTCGACTTCACTGTCGTGCTCGGCCGCAATCCACAGCGCCGCCTCGAACAGCGCGGGCGGTGAACGTTGCAGGCAGGCGAAGAAGGATTGGCGCGGGGTCATCAAAATCTCCGGGCAATGCCTCGTTTTAGCCCCCTCTCCGGCATTCGTCCAGTGCCGTAAAAAGGTGATCAAGGGTTATTTCCGATAGTTTGCATAGTTGCCGTGCTTATTCCTGTGCGCTTCTGCAATTTTTGGGCGCAAGCCTATACTGGCGACTACAAGAAGTGATTCGGGAGCCTTACGATGTTCGCTCTCATGCAAAGCACTCGCCTTGAATCGCTGCATCTGAGCGTCGACCCGGCCACCGGGTTGAAGGCGGTCATTGCCATTCATAACAGCCGTTTGGGGCCTGCCCTGGGTGGTTGTCGTTACCTTGCCTATCCCAGCGACGAATCTGCGGTCGAGGATGCGGTGCGCCTTGCCCAAGGCATGAGTTACAAGGCGGCACTGGCCGGCCTGGCCCAGGGCGGCGGCGTGGCGGTAATCATTCGCCCCGTTCACGTGGCCAACCGCGCCGCGCTGTTCGAAGCCTTCGGGCGCTGTATCAACCAGCTTGACGGGCGCTACATCACGGCCATCGACAGTGGCACCTCAGTGGCGGACATGGATTGCATCGCCCAGCAAACCCAACACGTCACCAGCACCACTTCAGCGGGCGACCCGGCGCCACATGCGGCGATGGGCGTATTCACCGGCATTCGCGCCACGGCGATGGCCCGACTGGGCAGCGATAACCTAGAAGGCCTGCGCGTCGCCATTCAAGGCCTGGGCAACGTTGGTTATTCCCTGGCAGAGCAACTGCACGCCGCCGGGGCCGAGCTGCTGGTCAGCGATATCGATCACGGCAAGGTGCAGCTGGCGATGGAACTACTCGGGGCTCACCCCATCGCCAACGATGCACTGCTCAGTACACCTTGCGACATCCTTGCGCCGTGCGGTTTGGGCGGGGTGCTGAACAGCCATAGCGTGACGCAACTGCGCTGCTCGGCAGTGGCCGGGTCGGCGAACAACCAGCTGACCCATCTGGACGTCGCCGATCAGTTGGAACGGCGGGGCATCCTGTATGCGCCGGACTACGTGATCAATGCCGGCGGTTTGATCTATGTTTCGCTCAAGCATCGGGGCGAAGAGCTGGGAACCATCACCGCGCACCTGTCGAAAATCAGCTCGCGCCTGACCGAAGTGTTCGCCCACGCGCAGGCGGAAAAACGCTCCCCCGCCCGGGTAGCGGATGAGTTGGCGGAGAAAGTGTTGTACCGCTGAGTTGGAGATGAGTTTTCCACAGGCATGAAAAAGGCCCTGAGCCATTCGACTCAGGGCCTGTTCAATTCGGGCTTTGCTTACTTGGCGGCTTTTGGGGCCTTGGCAGGCTTGACCGGGGTAACCGGCTCAGCGGCTTCAACGACCTCGGCTGCTGCAACAGGTTCTGCAACTTCTACTTCTACCGGTGCGCTGAGCAGTTCGGACAGGGCGTCCGGCTGGCTCTTGAACGCCTTGGCGAACACATCGCGATTCTTCGCCATGTAGATCCCGGCTTCTTCCACTTGCTGCTCGGTCAGGGACGGAACGGCTTTGTGCAACACTTCAGCCAGCAATTCGGCCAGCTCGAGCATTTTGTCATGACGGTCAGCTTCGGCTTTATCCATGAACAAGCGCTCCAGATCTCGGCTGCTGCGGTATACCACTTCGACGGCCATTCACCACCTCACATGCCTTCACATTGGTTGTCGGTTTCGACTACTGTATCTATATACAGCGAAAAGGATAAGCGAATCCCGGTCTTTTGGGTAGTGGCTTTTTAATGTAGACCGGATTCGACATTTGTCAGGTGCGGCGCTGCACCGGTGCGACCAAACGCCACGGCGCGCAATCCAGAGCGGCTCGCCATCATGGGCTGGCCTTTTTTCTGCATGCAGAAAACCGTCACGTCCAACCCGCATCATCCGGTCGAACCGACCTAAGGAAGCATCATCGTGAAAATCAACTGGGCCGAAAAACTGCGGCAGAACGTGCATGGACTGGCCGAGTCCCTGGGCAACCTGTTCGTCGAAACCTTCCACTACCTGGCGCTGTTCGCCATTGGTGCGGTGACCGCGTGGGCGGCGGTGATGGAATTTCTCGGGATGATCGAAGAGGGTCACATCAAGATCGATGACATCCTGCTGCTGTTCATCTACCTGGAACTGGGGGCGATGGTCGGGATTTACTTCAAGACCAATCACATGCCCGTGCGCTTCCTGATCTACGTGGCGATCACGGCATTGACGCGGCTGCTGATTTCCAACGTTTCGCACCACAACCCGCCGGATCTGGGGATCATCTACCTGTGCGGCGGGATTCTGCTGCTGGCGTTTGCGATTCTGGTGGTGCGCTACGCTTCGTCGCAATTTCCTTCGGTAAAAATCGAGAACCCGCAACGCAAGACCGGTGCGGGTTCCAGTGAACATCCAGAGGTCGAGAAGGGCGAAATCTAGAGCCCGAGCCCAGGACGCAGCCGCCCTTTGGCGGGTGGGGGCGGCAAGGTCCTTGCGCTGTCGGTGGTCATGGTTTCAAGGATCGCCACGGCGCTGTGGCCTTGTTCGATGGCAATGCCGAATTGAATGCTTTGAACCAGTCGCTTGAGCCGTTGGGGATCATTGCGTTGTTCGGCGCTGATCATGCGTTTGGCCACCACGCGGCCACTGTTGGAAAGGGTCAGCATGATGCTGCCGTCCAGGCCCTGAATGCTCAGGTTGATCTGGTAATCCGCTGCAAAGGCATCGGTAATGAGTTGGAAAGGGTTGTCCATGATGCGTCACCGCCTGATTGAACGTGCAGTTGTTGACCGGTCGATATCGGGATTAGTTCGCAACACCGGACCATCGGCCATTCCTTGGCCACATCGCCATCAATGCTTGCATCAGGGATATAGCAAGGGGTATGCCGACAGAATTGTTGGGCAGAAAACACCTTCTGTAGGAGCGAGCCTGCTCGCGATGGTCGTGAACGATAACGCGTCAAACCAGATGGTTCGCGGCGCCTGAGTTTTTTTCGCGAGCAAGCTCGCTCCTACAGGTCCGCCATATTTTTTGCCCGTTTCAGGGCAATAACGGCTGGCGTGCCTCCAAAGCGATCAACATTCCACCCAGTTCACCGCCAGTCCGCCCCGTGACGTTTCTTTGTACTTGTCGTGCATGTCGGCCCCGGTGTCGCGCATGGTGCGGATCACCCTGTCCAGGGAAATGAAGTGCTGGCCGTCACCGCGCAGGGCCATTTGCGTAGCGTTGATTGCCTTCACGGCGGCGATCGCGTTGCGCTCGATACACGGCACCTGCACCAGCCCGCCAACCGGGTCACAGGTAAGGCCGAGGTTGTGTTCCAGGCCGATTTCGGCAGCGTTTTCCAGTTGCTCCGGTGTGGCGCCAAGTACCTCTGCCAGGCCTGCGGCGGCCATGGCGCAGGCGGAGCCGACTTCACCCTGGCAACCGACTTCGGCCCCGGAGATCGAAGCGTTTTTCTTGCACAGGATGCCGACGGCCGCTGCGCCGAGGAAGAACGCGATCACGTCGTCGTCAGACGCATCGGCATTGAATTTCATGTAGTAGTGCAACACCGCTGGAATGATCCCCGCCGCGCCGTTGGTCGGCGCCGTGACCATGCGTCCGCCGGCCGCGTTTTCTTCGTTCACGGCCAAAGCGTACAGGTTGACCCATTCCATCGCCGACAAGGTGGACGTAATGACATTCGGCTTGCCGATTTCCTGCAGGCTGCGATGCAGTTTCGCCGCTCGACGTGGAACATTCAGGCCACCAGGCAGGATGCCTTCATGGCGCAAGCCTTGCTCGACGCATTCGCGCATCACAGACCAGATATGCAACAGGCCCTGGCGGATCTCGTCATCACCGCGCCATGCCCGTTCGTTGGCCATCATCAGCTCACTCACCCGCAGCCCGTGCTCGTTGCACAGTTTGAGCAATTCGGCGGCACTGGAAAAGTCGTAAGGCAGCAGCACATCGCTGGCTGGTGCGATCCCGGATTCGGCTTCGGCCGCCTCGATGATGAAGCCGCCACCCACCGAGTAGTAGGTTTGCTCGAACAGTTCACCGGTTTCGCCGAAAGCTGTCAGGGACATGGCATTGGGGTGATAGGGCAGGCTCTCGTTGAGCAGCACAAGATCGCGTTGCCAGTCGAAGGCAATCTCTGCCACGCCTGCCAGACACAGCTTGCCGGTCTCACGCAGGTCGTGAATGCGACTTTCGATAGTGGTGGGGTCAATGCGGTCAGGCCATTCGCCCATCAGGCCCATGACGCAAGCGCGGTCCGTTGCGTGGCCGACGCCGGTCGCCGACAGGGAACCGTAAAGGCGAATCTCCACGCGTCGCACGTCGGCCACAAAACCCTGTTCGAGCAGTTGTTGAGCAAAGGTCGCGGCGGCACGCATCGGGCCGACGGTATGGGAGCTGGACGGGCCGATGCCGACTTTGAAGAGATCGAAAACACTGATAGCCATGCTAAAGCCTGCAAAAGTAATGGAAGAGGAATTGCCGCCATTTTTGTAGGACAAGCGCAATTGCGGCGATACTGCCCGTCGAGGTCCTACGTGACCAACGAAACTTCCTAAGACATCCTTTAGCAGGACTAAACGATGAGCCGTCAATTACACGCCCAGACGTATGTCTGGCTGAACGTGTTCGCCTGTGCCGCTCGGCACCTGTCGTTCACCCGCTGCGCCGAGGAACTGCACATCACCCCGGGAGCAGTCAGCCAGCAGATCCGCCAGCTGGAAGAACGCCTGGGCTTTCGCCTGTTTCACCGCCGCGCCCGTGGCGTGGAGCTGAGTGCTGAGGGCCAGCGCCTGGCCATTACCGTCAACGAGGCCTTTGGCAGCATCGACGCGGAATTGCGGCGACTGGATGCGGGCATGATCAGCGGGATTCTGCGGGTGCGTTCGATTCCGTCGTTCCTGAGCAAATGGCTGACGCCGCGCCTGCCGCGTTTGCAGCAGCGTTTTCCGGACATTCAGTTGCGCCTGGTGGCCGAGGACAGCAGCGTGCCGCTGCATGAAGGCGACTTCGATCTGGCGATCGACCTGAACGACGGCAGCTACCCGGGCCTGTTATCCACAGCCTTGCTCGATGAACAGATTTTTCCGGTATGCGCGCCGGGCCTTTTGCGTGGTCGCCCGCCGCTGCACGGTCCGGCTGACCTGATGCACTTTCCCTTGCTGCACGACATCACCGCCTGGCGCGGCAGTTACGAGTACGCAGAATGGGAGTTTTACCTCAACGCCATCGGCTTCGAGGGCGCGGATGTGCGACGCGGGCATACCTTCAATCGTAATCACCTGACAATCGAGGCGGCCATCGCCGGGATGGGGGTGGCGATTGCCCGACGAACGCTGCTCAACGATGAGCTGGAGCGCGGGGCATTGATCGTGCCTTTCGGCCTGGCGGTGCCTAACCACAAGCGCTACATGTTGCTTTATGCACCGGGTGCGCTGAGCCATCCAGGCGTGCGTGCGGTGCATGACTGGCTGGTGGAAGAAGCGGGAATTTTTCGCAGCCTGCACCCGCTGGGCGAGCGGCAGATGTAAGAAATTCGGGGCGTTAAGCAGGGCGACCCAACTCCCGACCTTAACAGCGCTTTTGCCCGTTGTCCGGCTTTTTTTGCGTATGAATATTTATCTTTTTTCAGGGGTTGAATTGTTCAGCGTACAGACCGATTGTGTAAGCAAGAGGTCACGGTGACGATGCCCAAGGGCTCACTGACCGGCCTCTCGCGAGCTAGCTGAAATAAGGGATGAACTATGCAAATCCAAGTCAATAGCGATAACCATATTCAAGGCAGTAAACGACTGGAGGAGTGGGTACGTACAACCATTGAGAGCACGCTCGAACGCTACGAAGAGGACCTGACACGGGTCGAGGTTCACCTGCGGGACGAGAACGGCGACAAGCCGGGTCCCCACGACATGCGCTGCCAGCTGGAGGCGCGGCCAAAAGGCCATCAACCGGTTTCCGTCACCCATAAAGCCTCCACCATGGAGCAGGCGATCGACGGTGCCGCAGCCAAACTTGAACATGCGCTGGAGCATATGTTCGGCAAATTGCGCGGCAAACGCGCCAACGTGGTACCCATCGAAAGTGGCGCCCATGCCGACCGGCTGCTGGAAGAAGAGTTTCTGGAAAACGAACAGGCGGCGCTTAACGGCTGACACCTGATTCACTTTTTACTTCCCATGAGAACGGGCCTGCATTGCAGGCCCGTTTTGGTTTCAGGTGCTCCAACAGGCGTAATGGAGGGGTTAACCGATCATTTTGCGTATGAGAATATTTATCATTAGTATTGTGGCCTTGCCGGCCCCGTGACGCTGTCGTGGCCTTCTCCGGTTTCCAGGTCGAACCATGAACGCCAAACCCCACACGCTTCCCGTTTCCTGTCGATGATCACTCTCCCTCCCGACCCCTGCGATATCGAGCGTGACCACCAACGCGGCGACCGCGCGCATTTTCTCCAGGTGTTTCTCTCCCAGCGCTCGCAAATGGAAGCGCTGGTGAATCGGCGTGTCGGTTGCCGGGCGACGGCAGCTGACCTGGTACAGGACTTGTTCCTGCGTTTCTGGCGGCGGCCGCTGGTGCAAGTCGAGGAACTCAGCACCTATCTGTTGCGCTGCGCCGGCAACATCGCCATCGACCATTTGCGCAGTGAAGGCACGCGGGTCCGGGCGAGCGAAGGCTTGATGGTCGAGCCCCCGGACAGTCATGGCAGCGGACCGCAAGCGGCGCTGGAGGCGGGCAACGATTTGCGCCACGTCGAAGCTGCGTTGCGTGCTTTACCGGAGCGCACACGGCAGATCTTTTTGCTCAATCGCATTCACGGCCGCAAATACGCCGAGATCGCCAAGGCCATGGGCTTGTCCCAAAGTGCCGTGGAAAAACATATGATGCGCGCCCTCGAAGCCTGCAAGGCCAGCCTTCGGGAACCCGAAACGCGTACGCCAGGGAAAGCACCGTGAACAACTTCGAACGCGTCACTCCGACGCCCGCTCAGGAGCAGCAAGCGCTGGCCTGGCTGAGTCTGTTGCATGACCAGCCCGGTAGCGGTGACCAGGCCAGGTTCAGTCACTGGCTGCAGGCCGACCCTGCCCATGCCGAGGCGTATGCCCAGGCGCAGGTCTTGTGGGAGTTGAGCGAAGGACCGGCGCGCACACTCGCCGATGAAGACGCCTTGGCCTTGCGGGGGTATCTGAACGTCATGGACAAATCGCGGCGCAGCACGGTCGTTCGCTGGTCCGGTGCGCTGGCGATGGCTGCGTGCCTGCTGTTGATGATCAGTCTCGGCGCAGGCTGGCAGCCAGCGCGCTGGATCGACGACCTGGGCGCGGATTTCGTCTCGGCACCGGGGGAAATTCGCACCGTCACCCTGGCCGATCAGTCACAGGTGACACTGGATGCCGACAGTGCCATCGCCGTGGATTTCAGTCACGGCGAGCGGCATGTGCAATTGCGGCGCGGTGCCGGTTTTTTCAGTGTGACGCATACCGGGCAGCCGTTTGTGGTCGATGCGGAAAAAGGCCAGGTGCGGGTCCTGGGTACGCAATTCGAAGTCCGTTTGCAGCCCCGCGGAGCACAGGTCACGGTGTTGTCCGGGCGAGTCGGCGTGACGGCGGACAAAAACGCCGGACAGCAAATCCTCAGCGCCGGCCAGCAAGTTGCCTACGGCGACGGCGCGGCGGAAAAACTCCACGCGGTGGACAGCGAAGCGCAGTTGGCATGGCGCCAGGGCTGGCTCAATTACTACAAGGCGACGTTGGCCGATGTGGTGCAGGATTTGCGGCGCTATTACCCGGGACGGATCGTGATGCTCAACGATGAACTGGCAGCGCGCCGGGTCAGTGGCAGCTTCCCGAGCAGGAATCCGCAGGCCGTGTTGAGTTCGTTGCAGGGCGTGTTGGGGTTTGAGCAGCATCAGGTGTTGGGGCATCTGATTGTTTTGCGTTGAAGCTGCCGGCCCCTTCGTCGGATCGCCGCCCGGAGCAAGCCCGCTCCCACAGGGAAATGCATTGCAAATGTGGGAGCGGGCTTGCCCGCGAAGGGGCCGATCCGGTCTCCCCATCACTCGCGAAAAAATATTTTCAAATTTTTGCTGAGGTAAACCCGATTGCTATCCGTGTAGTGACTGAAACTGCGAGTCATTCGCATCCGTTGCGGTTCTACACAGGTCATGAGTCATGAAGTCCAGGGCAAAATCGGGTTCGGTCAAACAATGGTTAGGTGTGTCTGCGTTGAGCTTTTCGGCATTGGCGTTGTTGCCGCTGAGCGTGGCGTTGGCCACAGAGGCAGGCAGTAGCCAGCCGCGTGCGCAGTTCAGTTTTTCCCTGGCCGCCAAACCGCTGCCCCAGGCCCTGAGTGATTTCAGCCGGGTGACCGGCATCAGCGTCGTCTACACCGATGAAGCGCCGTACGGCCTCGATGCGCCGGCAATCAATGGCCAGATGAGCGCCGAACAGGCCCTGCAACGTCTGCTCACCGGCTCGGGCCTGACGTTCCGTCGCACCGACGGCCACACCATTGCACTGGAACCACGGCCGACTGAAGGGGCATTGAACCTGGGGGCGACCACCATCACCTCGGTGATGGATGAGTCCATGAGTTACCAGCCGCCTCCCACCACTTCAGTGATGCGTTCCTCGGCTCCCGTCCAGGAGATCCCGCAGACCATCAATGTCGTCCCGGCCCAGGTCATTCGCGACCAGACTCCACGCAATCTCGATGACGCCCTGGCCAACGTCAGCGGCATCACCCAGGCCAATACCCTGGGCAGCACTCAGGACTCGGTGATGGTTCGCGGCTTTGGCGACAACCGTAATGGCTCGATCATGCGTGACGGGATGCCGATCGTGCAGGGGCGTGGCCTCAACGCCAGCGTCGACCGGGTCGAAGTGCTAAAGGGGCCGGCCTCGTTGCTCTATGGCATCCAGGATCCGGGCGGCGTGGTCAATATGGTCAGCAAGAAGCCCGAGCTTGAGCAGTACAACGCCTTGACCTTGCGCGGTTCGAGTTATGGCGACGGCAAGAACGGCAGCGGCGGTGGTCTGGACAGCACCGGTGCCCTCGGCGATTCCGGACTGGCCTACCGCATGGTGCTGGATCACGAAGACGAAGATTACTGGCGTAACTTCGGTGTGCATCGCGAGAGCCTGATCGCGCCATCACTGGCCTGGTTCGGCGAAAGCACCAGGCTGTTGTTCGCCTATGAGCACCGCGAATTTCTCACCCCTTTCGACCGTGGCACGCTGATCGACCCACGGACCAACCATCCACTGGACATCTCGCGCAACGAGCGTCTCGACGAGCCGTTCAACAACATGGAAGGGCGTTCGGACCTCTATCACTTCGAGGCCGACCACGACCTCAACGACAACTGGAAGGCCCATTTCGGCTACAGCTGGAACCGCGAAACCTACGATGCCAGCCAGGTGCGCGTGACCGCCATCGACACCAAAAAGGGCACCCTGACCCGCAGCATGGACGGTACGCAAAACGCGATCAGCACTGATCGTTTCACCACCGCGAGCCTGGAAGGCAACGTGAATGTGCTCGGCATGCAGCACGACCTGCTGTTCGGTGTCGATGACGAGTACCGCAAGATCTTTCGCGAGGACCTGATCCGCCAGAAAAGCCGCACCACGTTCAGCTACGTGAACCCGGTGTATGGTCAGGAAGTGCCGGGCACCACCGTCAGCGCGGCCGATAGCGCGCAGACCGATGAGCTGCGCAGCGATTCGGTGTTCCTGCAGGATTCCATCCACCTCAACGAGCAATGGATTCTGGTGGCCGGCGCGCGCTTCCAGGCGTACGACCAATATGCCGGCAAAGGTGTGCCGTTCCACGCCAATACCGACAGTAACGGGCAGAAATGGGTGCCGCGCGCAGGCCTGGTGTACAAGTACACCGATGCCTTGTCGTTCTATGGCAGCTACACGGAGTCGTTCAAGCCCAACTCGACCATCGCGCCATTGAGCGGTAGCAGTACCGTGCTGGACGGCAGCATCGCGCCGGAAGAGGCCAAGTCCTGGGAGTTGGGTGCCAAGCTTGACCTGCCGGGCCGCGTCACCGGCAACATTGCGCTGTTCGACATCAAGAAACGCAACGTGCTGGTGGCCAACGCCGAAGGCCCGACCACGATTTACAGTGCCGCCGGTGAAGTGCGCTCCCGTGGCCTGGAAGTGGACCTGAGCGGTCAGCTCAGCGACCGCTGGAGCATGATCGGCAGCTACGCCTACACCGATGCCGAAGTTACCGAAGACCCGGATTACAAAGGCAATCAACTGCAAAACGTGGCGAAGAACAGCGGCTCGCTGTCGGCGGTCTACGACTTCGGCACCCTTGTTGGCGGCGATCAGTTGCGGGTCGGTGCCGGGGCGCGCTACGTAGGTGAAAGGCAAGGTAACGCCGTGAATGATTTCGAGTTGCCGAGCTACACCGTGGCCGATGCGTTCGCCACCTACGACACCAGGGTCGAAGGGCAGAAGGTCAAGTTCCAGCTCAACGTGAAGAACCTGTTCGACCGCACCTACTACACCTCGGCGGCGAGCCGGTTCTTTGTGTCGATGGGCGATTCGCGGCAGATTTCGCTATCCAGTACGCTGGAGTTCTGAGGAAGGGCCGCGTCATCGTTCTTCGCGAGCAGGCTCGCTCCCACAAAGGACTTCACTGAACCTGTAGGAGCGAGCCTGCTCGCGAAGGCGGCAGTACAGGCGATAAAAAATCGGGACTAACGCAAAAATGCCTGTCGATACTCGCCAGGCGTTCCGCCCAGGGCCTGGCGAAAGCGGTTGGTGAAGTGGCTGGCGCTGGAAAAGCCGCAAGCCAGGGCAATCTCCCCCAGTGGCTGCGAGGTCGTGCGCAGCAGGGTTCGCGCCCGGTCAAGGCGCCGTGCCAGCACGTACTGGTGGGGCGGCAAGCCGAAGCTCTCGCGAAACATCCGTGCGAAGTGGTATTCCGACAAGGCACACAACGCCGCCAACTGACCGAGGCTGATGGCCTCGTCCAGATGACAGTTGATGAACTCCACCAGATGTCGACGCTGATGCGCGGCCAACCCGCCTTTGAGGCGCAGGCCCTGACGCACATTCACCTGGCTGAACAGGGCATGGCTTATCAGTTCGTGAGCCAGGCTGCTGGTGAGCAGACGCTCGCCCGGCTCGTCCCAGTTCAAGGCGACCAACTGCCGAAAGCGCAGCGCCTGCTGCGGATCATCGAGAAAGGTCTGCTCGCGCAACTGCATTTCCCGTGGTTCGCGATCAAGCAGGGTGACGCAGCCGAGGGCAAATTGTTCGGGGCTGAAATACAGGTGGGCCAGGCGAATGTCGCCATTGATTACCCAGCCTGACTGGTGATCGGCCGGCAGGATGCAGAGTTTGTCCGGCCCCCCCTTGTTGCCGGGCTGATCGCGGCGAAAGGTGCCGGTGCCGCCGGCAAGATAACAGGACAAGGTGTGGTGGCTGGGCGCCTCGTATTCCTGGGCGTCGTGGTGATTGCTCCACAGGGCTGCAGACAAGCCGTCACCGAGCTCGGCGCTGTGCTCGAGGCGAGCATTGGGCGAGCGGTTGAGGGCTTGAAAGACTTGTAGGGTATCCAGTGCAGCCATGATCGTTGTTCTCTGACACCTGCATCCAACGCCTTGCATCCTACTCCGTAGAGGTGCGCCTGCCAGCCAGTGGCCAGACAAAAGCGCAAGTTTATGCAAGTGCGCCCAGGCCTGACGCCGGACACTGGACTCCTATCGAGGAGCCTCTGTCATGAACCTGTCTTTGTACCTGCTGACCGTGCTGATCTGGGGCACCACCTGGATTGCCTTGAAATGGCAACTGGGCGTGGTGGCCATTCCCGTGTCGATCGTCTATCGCTTCGGCCTCGCTGCACTGGTGCTGTTCGTGATCTTGCTGCTCAGCCGGCGCCTGCAAGTGATGAACCGTCGCGGGCACCTGATCTGCCTGGCTCAGGGCCTGTGCCTGTTCTGCGTCAATTTCATGTGTTTTCTTACCGCGAGCCAGTGGATCCCCAGTGGCCTGGTGGCGGTGGTGTTTTCCACCGCCACCCTGTGGAATGCCCTCAATGCGCGGGTGTTCTTTGGTCAGAAAATCGCCCGCAATGTGCTGATGGGCGGCGCGCTGGGACTGCTTGGGCTGGGGCTGCTGTTCTGGCCGGAACTGGCCGGGCATACCGCCAGCCCGGAAACCTTGCTCGGTCTCGGTCTGGCGCTGTGCGGTACCTTGTGTTTCTCGGCGGGCAACATGCTCTCGAGCCTGCAACAGAAGGCCGGTCTCAAGCCGCTGACCACCAATGCCTGGGGCATGGCCTACGGGGCGGCCATGTTGTCGGTGTGGTGCCTGGTCAAAGGGATTCCCTTCGACATGGAAATGAGCGCGCGTTACATCGGGTCACTGTTGTACCTGGTGATTCCAGGGTCGGTGATCGGTTTCACGGCCTACCTGACGCTGGTCGGCCGCATGGGGCCTGAGCGGGCTGCGTATTGCACGGTGCTGTTTCCGGTGGTGGCGCTAAATGTCTCGGCATTCGCCGAGGGTTACCAGTGGACCGCTCCGGCACTGGCGGGGCTGGTGATGGTCATGCTGGGTAATGTGCTGGTGTTTCGCAAGCCCAAGGCAAGTGTCAGTCCGTTGGCGGGCAAGTTGGCCTGAAACTATTCGGTATCCTTTACCGCCAACAGATAAATAATACCGAAGAACATGTATTCAATGTGGGTTTGCGCCCATTCAAAGGCGTTGGCTTGTTTGGAATACTCTAAGTCAAACCATTCGTTTAGTATTATGATGTAAAATGTCTGATAGGCAAAAATGGCTGTAATAAAGCCGCTTATGGCAAATTTTTTGGCTTCGTGGAACTCGCTGCGTGGTGCGCCGAGTTTGCGGAATAGTTGATAAGTTCCAACGATGCAGCAGCATGTGAATATGGTCTCGAGGGTGATCAGTGCCCAGTAAAAGCGGTGGTGAAACAGGGTTGAACTGATGGCGCGGTAACGGCGGGAATCATTGCCGACAGTATCGCTCATGCTGATGATTCGCCCGATATACTCGGCGTATGCAGTGTAGTCGGTAATGTTGTTGATAAGGGTTGTTGTACCGAATAATGCCGCCATGAAGACAACTAATAATTTGCTCCGCCTTACCAGGCGTGCAGTAGTGAAATAACTCATGCAGGATGATCTCCGAATGTACGGTTTATGCGTTATTGTCTTTCGGAGTCTATAGGGGTTTAGAAGATGTGAGGGTAAGTAGTGCTTTGCGAGTTATGTCGCTTGTTATGTTGGTTGGTTGACAAGTTGTTTGAGTGAAGTGTTTTCCAGGTTTTATATAAAGTGGCACGCCGATTATGACGTGCCATTGTTTCATCAGGCTTTCCACACCTGCGGATTGACCAGGTCCTGTGGCCGTTCGCCCAGCAATGCACTGCGTAAGTTAGCCAGGGCACGATTGGCCATTGCATCGCGGGTCTCGTGAGTGGCCGAGCCGATGTGCGGCAAGGTTACGGCGTTTTTCAGCTGGAACAGTGGCGACTCGGCCAGCGGTTCTTTTTCGTACACGTCCAGCCCGGCACCACGAATGCGGTTGTTTTGCAGGGCTTCGATCAGCGCCGGTTCATCCACCACCGGGCCACGGGCAATGTTCACCAGGATTGCGCTCGGCTTCATCAGCGCCAGTTCGCGATGGCTGATCAAGTGCCTGGTTTTCTCGCTGAGCGGCACCACCAGGCAGACGAAGTCAGCTTCGGCCAGCAGTTGGTCCAGGCTGCGAAACTGTGCGCCGAGTTCCTGTTCCAGTTCGGTCTTGCGGCTGTTGCCGCTGTAGATGACCGGCATGTTGAACCCCAGTCGGCCGCGCCTGGCGATGGCGGCACCGATATTGCCCATGCCGACGATGCCCAGGGTCTTGCCATGCACATCGCAACCGAACAGCTGCGCACCGACAGTGGCCTGCCATTGCCCGGCCTTGGTCCAGGCATCCAGTTCGGCGACGCGGCGGGCGCTGCTCATCAACAGCGCAAACGCCAGGTCGGCGGTGCTTTCGGTCAGCACATCCGGCGTGTTGGTCAGCATGATCCCGCGTTCGTTGAAATACGCCACGTCATAGTTGTCGTAGCCCACCGAGACGCTGGACACCACCTCCAGCCGGGCGGCGTTTTCCAGCTGGGCGCGGCCGAGTTTGCGACCGACGCCGATCAGACCGTGGGCGTGGGGCAGGGCTTCATTGAATTGGGCGTTGATATCGCCGTTTTTCGGATTCGGCACGATGACGTCGAAATCCTGTTGCAGGCTTTCGACCATTTGCGGGGTGACGCGGCTGAAGGCCAGGACAGTCTTTTTCATGAGAGGCGGGCTCGTCGGGCGGTGAAGAATGCTTAGCAAGCTACAAGTTTCAAGCAGCTAGCTGCAAGTTTAAACGTCGGCCCTATGGTTTTTAACTTGAAGCTTGCCGCTTGAAGCTTGTTGCTGCCGTTCCGTTATACTGCTGCCTTTCGTGGCTCGTTCACCGGGCCCGACACTTCATGCACCACCCGGAGCTTTCATGACATCCCCGAAACAACCGCCGGTCGCCGACGCCCTGAGCGACGTGCAGGCAGAGCTGCCAGACAGCGTCGACTCCAGCGCCGACAGCGAAACCAAGGCCGATATCCCGGCATTCAAATTCCCGTTCAAACCGGGTGAGCTGGCCGCCGCCAAGGGCTCGAACCAGCCGTGGTACAAGAACGGCGCCAAGAACGGCCATACCAAGACGCCGGGCATGGCACCGCCGGGGACTCGTCGGTCGATGGGCAAGCGCTGAAGTTTCTGGTGCCTGGCCTGGCGTCTTCGCGAGCAGGCTCGCTCCCACAGTTGATCGATACCGTGCACACAATCCATGTTCACTGAAGATCCCTTGTGGGAGCGAGCCTGCTCGCGATGAGGCCGCTACAGGCAATACAACTGTTGAATCAAGCCGCCCGCAACGAAATAAACGCATAGTTCGCCGGCCCATCCGTCGCTACCTGTGCGCCAGCCGCCAGTAGTTGCCCGGCGATATCCTCGCCCGACACATGAAACTGCCATTCGCTGTTCCATTCAGGCAGCGTTTGCCCGGTCAGTTCATCGATGATCCTGGCGAACTCCGCCATATCCGGAAGATAAGCGGTAAACCCGTCGCCCTTCAGGGCGGTCGTGCGAATACCCAGCAAGGCGCAAATCGCATCCTTGGTCTGAATATCATCGCGATCCGCCTGGCGCGAGCGCTGGATCAATTGCACCAGTTCCTGATCGACCAGGTTGTTGCCGACGATCAGCTCCGGCCCTGTTTCCCATGACTCTGGCGGGCACTCCTTGACGGCGGTGTTCAGGGGAATGTGCGGATTGATTTCCATCGGATAGATGCGACATACCAATGGCCGGCGTTCGTAGATGCGGCAGAGGTTGTCATCGTCAAGATTTCGGCAGGGGCCGACATTGTAGGCGGCAAAGGTGATGGCCACGAACGCCTTGGATACGCCGCTGCGCACGGGTGCCGAGCGGCGTTCGGCATGTTCGCGTTGCTGCACCGGCAGGCCCAGGCCATTGTCCAGAAACGCCTCCACCAGCACGATCACTTGACCACCGTCGGCTGCCCACATCCGGGCTTCGCTCAAGGTCAGGGGCACATAGTGGTCTTTGCAGCATTTGCCGCAGCCTACACAGGAAAACGTCGTATTCATTGAGCGTTGATTCGTATTACAGGGCAAGTGACGGCGACAGAATGCCGCCGCAGAGGCCGTTATCGAAGCAAATTATGCGCCACTCAGTTGGCCTTGCCGGCCGGGCGGATGGAGTCCCATTCGGTGACGTACGCAGTCTTGCCCTTTTTGTCGTAGAGGCACAGCTCGGTGCCTTGTGCACCTTTCATGTGCTTTTGCGGGTACCGGCCCTGGAGCAGGAGGGCGGTGTAGCCGACCCGGTCATCGAACTGCGCGGCGTTGCCCACGGGTTTGGCGTCCTTCAGACCGCTGGCCTTGGTGCAGCTGGCGAGTACGGCTTTATCGTAAGTGGCCCAGGCATCGGGGCTTGAGGCGTGGGCCTGGGTGGCGATGGCGGTGAGGCAGAGAAAAGTCAGGGTTGCTGCTTTCATGGTTCAGGCGTCCTTGGGGCTGTGACCGAAAGGTGAGTATGCCTGAAGGCTGGACGCAGACTATGCGGGCTTCATCGCGAGCAGGTTCGCTCCCACATCGGATCTTCATGAGACAAAACATTGGAGGCTGCGAGGATCCACTGTGGGAGCGAGCCTGCTCGCGAAGGCGACGTGTCAGAGCGGAACCGGCTCCCGGCGAACGGCACGCATCCCGACGCTTTCATACAGGCGCCGCGCCCGATGGTTGTCTTCGCGCACCTTCAAATCCACAAATCCTTCGCGCCGCTGCTGGAACACCCTGAACGCCTGCAACAACAGTGCGCGCCCCAACCCCCGGCCCTGAAACCGCGGGTGCACCACCAGGTTCTTGATAAAGGCACTGGTCCAGCACTGGCACACCCCCACCACGCCTTCGGCATCCCAGGCAATGAAGCACAGGGTCGGGTCATATTCCGGATCGGTTTCGAACTGTCGTTGCCACATGTCCAGCGCGGCTACGCGCCCGCCGCCGTCGAGATAACCGAACTCCATCAACCGGTGCACGGCGGTGCCCAGTTCGGGGCGGTATTCGCTCAGTTGCAGGCCGGCTGGCCAATCGGGGGGCGGCACGACGACCGAGAGGTCGCGCCGCATCAGCCAGCAGAAATCTTCACTCAACACTCAATAACCCTGTTCGGCAACCGCCTTGGCCGCAGTGATCAGGCACTGGGTCAATTCCGGCGAAGAGAATTTGGTCAGCACCGCGTTCGCCCCGGCCAGTCGTGCTTTCTCCGCATTCATCGCGCTGTCCAGCGAGGTGTGCAGCAGGACATACAGATGCGCGAAATCCGGGGTTTCGCGCAGCGTGCGGGTGAAGGCGTAGCCGTCCATCTCGGACATTTCGATGTCCGAGACAATCAGGTTGATCTGCTGCGCGGTGCCTTGCAGGTCCAGCAGGCAGTCAATGGCTTCCTTGGCGCTGCGGGCCGTATGGCATTGCAGGCCGAGGTTACGCAGGGTGTGTACCGATTGCTGCAAGGCGACCTGGCTGTCGTCGACCACCAGGATGCGCGCGTTGCCGAGCAATTCGGCGTCTTCCATGCTCAGTTCGGTCGGCGCCATTTCGATTTGTGCCGGGGCGATGCCGTGGATGACTTTCTCGATGTCCAGCACTTGTACCAGGGTGCCATCGACCGACGTCACACCGGTGATGTAGGCACGCAAACCACCGGAACCGAAGGGCGGCGGGCGAATGTCGGTGGTCAGGCAATGGACGATCTTGCTCACCGCCTGCACGTGCAGGCCCTGCTTGGAGCGGCTGACGTCGGTGACGATCAGGCAACCACCGTTCGGGTCTTCCAGTGGCCGTTCGCCAATGGCACGGCTGAGGTCGATCACCGACAGCGATGCACCGCGCAGGGTGGCGATACCTTTGACGTGGGGGTGCGACTCCGGCAGCCGGGTCAGCGGCGGGCAGGGAATGATTTCACTGACCTTGAGCAGGTTGATCGCCATCAGCTTGCCGCTGCGCAAGGTAAACAGCAGAAGCGAAAGTGAGTCTGCGCGGGCTTTGGTGGAGGACATATGAACCTTCTCTGGAAAAAGGTGGTGGGCAATCCCGGGATCGCCAATAACTTCGATGCCAGGTTATCGACTTGATAGGGGCAGGCTTTAGGGTGAATGCCTCTCATGGGTCAAACACAGGGTCATTGTGGCGAGGGGGCTTGCCCCCGTTGGGTCGCGAAGCGGCCCCAGCTTTCCACCAATCAAACCGAGTCGTTGGATTTACGACCGCTGCGCGGCCGAACGGGGGCAAGCCCCCTCGCCACTGAAAAACGCTATTTCATCCCCAGCCTCTTGGCCATCCGCCCAAGATTCGCCCGATCCAGGCCTAGCTCACGGGCCGCACTTGCCCAGTTGTTGTTGTGCCGTTCCAGGCAGGCACCGATCAATTGGCGCTGATAGTTTTCGGTCGCCTCGCGCAAATCACCGGTCACCACCTGAGTGACGGTGGCAGCGGGCTGCCCGGTAGCGGCTTCAACGCTGGCATTGGGCAAGTCCAGGTCGGCGGCGCTCAAACTGAGAATCTTCGGCCTTTCCTTGCAATTGCCCAGGGCTTTCAAGGCGCTGCGGCCAATCAAATGTTCAAGCTCGCGCACGTTGCCCGGCCAGTCGTAGGCCAGCAAGGCGGCCTGGGCGTCACTGTTCAGGCGCAGGCTGTTGAGGCCCATGCGCGAGCGGTTCTGCTCCAGGAAGTAACCGCTGAGCAGCAGCACATCGCGCCCGCGATCGCGCAGGGCCGGCACCTGTAGCGGGTAAACGCTGAGGCGATGGTAGAAGTCGGCGCGGTAACGGCCGCTGCGCACTTCTTCGGCCAGGTCGCGGTTTGTCGCGGCGATCAGGCGTACGTCGACCTGATGCTCCTTGTCCGAACCCAGTCGCTGCAGTTGACCGCTCTGCAACACCCGCAGCAACTTGGCCTGCACGGTCAGCGACAACTCACCGACTTCATCGAGAAACAGCGTGCCGCCATTGGCCAGCTCGAACTTGCCACGGCGCTCGTTCATCGCCCCGGTAAAGGCGCCGCGGACATGGCCGAACAACTCGCTTTCCACCAGTGTGTCGGGCAACGCGGCGCAGTTGAGACTGATGATCGGTTTGTTGGCGCGGGGCGAGGCGGCATGGATGGCCTGGGCCACCAACTCCTTGCCGACCCCGGTTTCGCCAGTGATCAACACGGTCAGGTCGCTGCCGCCCACCAGGCTGATTTCCTCGACCAGACGTTTGTGGGCCTTGCTCTGGCCAATCATCTCGCGACTCTGCTGGCCGCTGGCCTGGCGGTAGACCTCGGCGCGTTGCTGTGCATCTTCGACCCGGTTGTTCAACCGCTCGATGCGTTCTGCGGCGTTGACCGTGGCGGCCGCGAGGCTGGCGAAGGCTTGCAGGGCATCCAGTTCGATGGGCTCGAAGCGTTCCGGATCGAGGGCGTCGAGGGTCAGCAGACCCCATGGCCGCTCGTCGATGAACAATGGGCAACCCATGCAGTCGTGGACTTCCAGGTGATCATCGAGGCCATCGACCAGACCGTCATAGGGGTCAGGCAAGTCGCAGTCGGTGGCAAAACGGGTCGGGCCGGGGCTGCTGAGCAGCGCCTGGAAACGCGGGTGCTCGCTGACCTTGAAGCGCCGACCGAGGGTGTCGGTGCTCAAGCCGTCGACGGCCAGTGGCACCAGCCATTCACCATCAAGGCGCAGCAGGGCGGCGGCGTCGCATGGCAGCAGGGCGCGCATGGCTTCCAGCAGGCGACGATAGCGTTCGCCTTCGGGCAGTTCGCGGGACAGGTCGGAGACCAGGGGCAGCAGGGCGGTGAGCAGCGGCTTTGCAGTCATAGTGACTCCGTGTAGTCGGTATGACTATAAAGCAGATAGTGTCTTAATGACTATTAAGTAATTAACCTATTGATTTATAACGATTAAAAAGTTGGCATGGAAGCTGATAAGCATAGGGTAATTCGTTAGCAACCCTAAGAAGACCTGGAGTCACCTTATGCTGAGCGTTCAAGACCGTGCAATCGTCAAATCCACCGTGCCGCTGCTCGAAAGCGGTGGCGAAGCGCTGATCACGCACTTCTACCGCATGATGCTCTCCGAATACCCGCAAGTCCGCCCGCTGTTCAACCAGGCCCACCAGGCCAGCGGTGATCAGCCGCGTGCCCTGGCCAATGGCGTATTGATGTATGCGCGCCATATCGACCAACTCGACCAGTTGGGCGACCTGGTGGCCAAGATCATCAACAAGCACGTGGCCCTGCAGATCCTGCCGGAACACTACCCGATTGTCGGCACCTGCCTGCTGCGGGCCATCGCCGAAGTACTGGGCGAAGAGATCGCCACCCCGGAAGTGATCGCAGCCTGGGGCGCGGCTTACGGCCAACTGGCGGACATTCTGATCGGTGCCGAATCCAGCATCTATGACCAGAAGGAACAAGCCCACGGCGGCTGGCGCGGGGCGCGGGAATTCATCGTGGCCGGCAAGGTCGAGGAGAGCGCAGAGATCACTTCGTTCTACTTCGAACCCGCGGACAAAGGCCCGATCCTGGTGGCGGAACCTGGCCAGTACATCGGCATGAAACTGATCCTCGACGGTGAAGAAATCCGTCGTAACTACTCGCTGTCTGCGCTGGCGAACAACGGCCAGTACCGTATCAGCGTCAAGCGTGAAGCCGGTGGTCGCGCGTCCAACTATCTGCATGACCAGATGCAGGTCGGGGCCAGCATCCAGTTGTTCCCGCCATCGGGCGATTTCACCCTGACCGCCAGCGACAAACCGCTGGTGCTGATCAGTGGCGGCGTCGGCATTACCCCGACCCTGGCGATGCTCGAAGCCGCGTTGGAAACCCGGCGGCCGGTACATTTCATCCACTGCGCGCGCAACGGCAGCGTGCATGCTTTCCGCGACTGGATTGACGGCCTGGCCGAGCGTCACCCGCAGCTCAAGCGCTTCTACTGCTATGCCGAAGATGACGGTGTGAGCCCGGCGGCGCACAAGGTTGGCTTGTTGAGCCAACAGCAATTGAATACATGGCTGCCGGAGCAGCGTGACCTGGACGCTTACTTCCTGGGGCCAAAAGGCTTCATGGCCGCGATGAAGCGTCACCTCAAGGCGCTGGGCGTGCCGGAGAAGCAAAGCCGTTACGAGTTCTTCGGGCCGGCGGCGGCACTGGAGTAAGCGGTTGGTGCGGTGAGTAAGCCCCACCGCGGCGCCTTCTTCGCGGGCAAGCCCGCTCCCACAGGGATTTGTGTCGATCCAGATTGATGTGAACGACACAAAACCTGTGGAAGCGGGCTTGCCCGCGATTGGGTCACCTCGATCCTGAACTGAAAAAAGCCAGAAAGTTAATCCCTTCTTAACCGTCTTGTCGTCTATTCCCCCGAATCCCCCCGACACGCTCCAGACTCTCAAAGGTCCGGGCCAGCGTGTAGACTGGCGGGCACTCGAAATCTTGAAGGGAAACGCGATGAGCGATGAATCCATGCGGTTGGGGCGTGAACGGCGCTACCTGGTGTTGTTGGGCATCATTTGCCTGGCGCTGATCGGCGGTGCGTTGTACATGCAAATTGTGCTGGGCGAGGCGCCTTGCCCGCTGTGCATCCTGCAACGTTATGCGTTGCTGCTGATCGCGATCTTCGCCTTCATCGGCGCGGCCATGCGCACCCGCCGCAGCATCACGGTGTTCGAAACCCTGGTAGTGATCTGCGCGCTGGCAGGCGCAGGCGTGGCCGGGCATCACGTCTTTACGCAGTTCTATCCGGCCGTCAGCTGCGGCATCGATGTGCTGCAACCGATTGTCGATGGGTTGCCGCTGGCGAAGATCTTCCCGCTGGGCTTTCAGGTCGATGGCTTCTGCTCCACGCCATACCCGCCGATCCTCGGTCTGTCGCTGGCGCAGTGGGCGCTGCTCGCCTTCGTGCTGATCGTAGTGTTGGTGCCATTGCTGACGTCGCGTAACCGCAAAGCGCTGCGCTGAGGTCATCTGCCACACGCATTGTCCGACAAAAAAGCCCCGGTCCTCGCAGAGGGAACCGGGGCTTTTTTTGTGCTGCCGGGCACATTTCAGAGGCCAGGTAAAAAGACCGTGATGTGTGGCAGCCAAGGGTGCGACACGTGTGCGACATGTTGTCACAGAGTCGGTGTCGCAGGGCGTTCGAGGAAGCCGGATTGGTGCGCGCAAACGTAACGAAATTGGGCTGTTTTGCAGGCTTGCGATTTTTTCCGTTGCGAACACAAACAGACAGTTTTAACACGCTCTGGCGAATGGCCAGAGCCCCCGTCATATCGGGGCTCTGGCAAGGTCACGGGCAGTGGAGAGGGACCCGATACTGTCTGAACTGTGGGTGGATGACCTACTTATTTTGGTGTTTTTGTTGAGAATCAATTTCGATAAGATGCGCCACTTTTGCGAAAACGGTTAATGATTGTTGCCGGTTCGGATAAAAATTATTTCGGGATGAGACATGGTTTATGGAGCGTTACATATCTACAATCGCCCGCACTGAATTCCCGGCACTGCTCAAATCTTAACCAGGTGTGAGCAGAAACAGGGTGTCGAGAAGTCTGGTGGCTTCAGGCGATGCCCAGGTGTCGGAGTCTCCAACTATCCGCACCAAATGGAATTGGTCTGTAACAAGGCCTTTGACCACGAATTCGAATAAGAACTCGCCGCAGGCCCAGGATTTGTCGAAACGCGTCTGACGCACGACGGGCATGCCCTTATTCAATCCAAGAAAATGCCAACCCTTGGCAGGGTGAAGTGTTGGCGATCAAAACCCAACTGCATTGCGCAAGCTGCTTTAGAGGTCGTGAGATGAGTAAAAACAGGTACCCCAGACTACTAGGCTTATTGCCGCTGATCGGCACGTTGCTGCTGTCAGGCTGCAACATGACCTTGCTCAATCCCAAGGGCCAGGTCGGTCTGGACGAGCGAAACCTGATCATCACCGCAACGCTGCTGATGCTGTTGGTCGTGGTTCCGGTCATCGTCATGACCTTCCTGTTCGCCTGGAAATACCGCGCGTCCAACACCAACGCTACCTACACCCCGAAATGGAACCACTCCACCAAGATCGAGATCGCGGTGTGGGCTGTTCCGGTGCTGATCATCATTGCCCTGGGGTACGTCACCTACAAGTCGACCCACGCCCTTGACCCGTACAAGCCGCTGGACTCCGACGTCAAGCCTGTGACCATCGAAGTGGTCGCGCTGGACTGGAAGTGGCTGTTCATCTACCCGGAACAAGGCATCGCCACGGTCAACAAGATCGTGTTCCCGGCGCACACCCCGGTTAATTTCAAGATCACTTCCGACGCCGTGATGAACTCGTTCTTCATCCCTGCTCTGGGCGGCCAGATCTACGCGATGGCGGGCATGCAGACCAAATTGCACCTGATCGCCAACGAGAACGCTGAAATGGACGGTATCTCCGCCAACTACAGCGGCGCTGGTTTCACCGGCATGAAATTCAAGGCGATCGCAACGACTCAGGAAGATTTCGACGCCTGGGTAAGCGAAGTCAAAAAGGCACCTAAACAGCTTGAACAAGCTGAATACGCAGCCCTTTCCAAGCCAAGCCAGAACAACCCAGTCGAGCTCTACTCCTCGGTGACGCCGAACCTGTTCCAGACCATCGTCGACAAGTACGAAGGCATGAAACCGGGTCCTAAGGTCAAGCACGAGAAAGAAGAGAAAGAAGAGAAAGAAGTGGCCGCTACGGACATGAACTCGCATTCAGCTGCCGGGGCAGAGGAGTAAACGATGTTTGGTAAATTAAGTTGGGAAGCGATCCCGTTCCACGAGCCGATTGTCATGGTGACCATCTCCATGATCGCGCTCGGTGGTCTGGCGTTGTTCGCTGCAATCACCTACTTCAAGAAGTGGACCTACCTGTGGACCGAGTGGCTGACCTCGGTCGACCACAAGAAAATCGGCGTGATGTACATCGTCGTCGCCATGGTCATGCTGCTGCGTGGCTTTGCCGACGCCATCATGATGCGTACCCAGTTGGCCATGGCCACCGAGGGTTCGCCTGGCTACCTGCCACCTGAACACTATGACCAGATCTTCACCGCTCACGGTGTGATCATGATCATCTTCATGGCGATGCCATTCTTCACCGGCCTGATGAACCTTGCAGTGCCGCTGCAGATCGGCGCGCGTGACGTTGCCTTCCCGTTCCTGAACTCCCTGAGCTTCTGGCTGCTGGTTTCCGGCGTGGTGCTGATCAACCTGTCCCTGGGCGTCGGCGAATTCGCCAAGACCGGCTGGGTTGCCTATCCGCCGCTGTCGGGCCTGCAATACAGCCCTGGCGTGGGGATGGACTACTACATCTGGGCGCTACAGCTATCGGGTCTGGGTACGACGCTAACCGGGGTCAACTTCCTGGCCACCGTGCTGAAAATGCGTACCCCTGGCATGAAGCTGATGGACATGCCGATCTTCACCTGGACCTGCACCTGGGCCAACGTCCTGATCGTGGCTTCGTTCCCGATCCTGACCGCTACCCTGGCGCTGCTGACGCTTGACCGTTACATGGATTTCCACATTTTCACCAATGAACTTGGTGGCAATCCGATGATGTACGTCAACCTGTTCTGGGCTTGGGGTCACCCTGAGGTGTACATCCTGATCCTGCCGGCGTTCGGTATCTTCTCCGAAGTCATCTCGACCTTCACCGGCAAGAAACTGTTCGGCCACCACTCGATGGTCTACGCATCGGGCGCGATCTCGATCCTGGGCTTCATGGTCTGGCTGCACCACTTCTTCACCATGGGTTCGGGTGCCAGCGTCAACGCCTTCTTCGGTCTGGCGACGATGCTGATTTCCATCCCGACGGGTGTGAAGCTATTCAACTGGCTGTTCACCATCTATCAAGGCCGTCTGCGTTTCACCAGCCAGGTCCTGTGGACCCTGGGCTTCATGGTGACCTTCGCCATCGGCGGCATGACCGGCGTACTGCTGGCCATCCCGGGTGCCGACTTCGTTCTGCACAACAGCCTGTTCGTGATCGCGCACTTCCACAACGTGATCATCGGCGGTGCGGTATTCGGTTACATCGCCGGCTTCGGCTTCTACTTCCCTAAAGCGTTCGGCTTCAAGCTGCACGAAGGTTGGGGTAAGGCAGCGTTCTGGTTCTGGATCAGCGGCTTCTTCGTCGCGTTCATGCCGCTCTATGCACTGGGCTTCATGGGCATGACCCGTCGTCTGAACGCCACCACCAACCCTGAGTGGGTGCCGTACCTGTACGTCGCCATGTTCGGTGCGGTGATGATCGCAGTCGGTATCGCTTGCCAGCTGATCCAGCTGTACGTCAGCGTGCGTGACCGCAACAAGCCGGAAAACATGTGCGAACACGGCGACCCGTGGAATGCACACACCCTGGAATGGTCGACCTCGTCGCCACCTCCGTTCTACAACTTCGCCGTGCTGCCAAAGGCCGACGTTGTCGATCCGTTCACCGAAGCCAAGGAAAACGGCACCGCGTACAAGGTTCCGGCCAAGTACGAGCCGATCCACATGCCAAACAACACCGCGACCGGTGTGGTCATGGGCGCGCTGTTGACCGTGTTCGGTTTCGCGATGATCTGGCACATCTGGTGGCTGGCGATCGCTAGCCTGGCAGGCACCGTGATCTACTTCGCGATCCACGCGGCCCGTGATGATCAAGGCTATATGGTGCCGGTCGACGTGATCGAGCGCATCGAAGCCGAGCAGCACAAGCGTCTGGTCGCGGCAGGGAAAATCCCGGCCACTGCCACCCGTGTTGAAACCTCGTTGGAACAGGCTTAAACCATGTCGAACTTAGTGACCAATGCTGGACACACCCATGTCGATGGACATGGGCATGATGACCATCACCACGATTCGGGCGAGATGACCGTATACGGTTTCTGGCTCTACCTGATGACCGACTGCATCCTGTTTGCATCGATCTTCGCAGCGTACGCGGTACTGGTTAACAACGTAGCGGGTGGCCCGTCGGGCCACGACATCTTCGAACTGCCATACGTACTGGGCGAAACCGCTCTGCTGCTGTTCAGTTCGATCACCTACGGCTTCGCCATGCTGGCGTTCTTCCGTGGCAACAAGAAGCAGGTCCTGGGCTGGCTGGCCATGACCTTCATGTTCGGTGCCGGCTTCATCGGCATGGAGATCAACGAGTTCCACATGCTGATCTCCGAAGGCTACGGTCCGAACCGCAGCGGCTTCCTGTCCGGGTTCTTCACCCTGGTCGGCACCCACGGTCTGCACGTGACCAGCGGTCTGATCTGGATGGCGATCATGATGTACCAGGTGCAGAAAAAAGGCCTGACGGCGACCAACAAGACCCGTCTGAGCTGCCTGAGCCTGTTCTGGCACTTCCTGGACGTGGTGTGGATCTGCGTATTCACCGTTGTTTATCTGATGGGGACTATGTAAATGGCTAACGCTCATTCCCACAATGGTCATGACGACGCCGGTCACGGCAGCGTCAAGTCCTACGGCATCGGCTTCATCCTGTCGGTGATCCTGACCCTGATCCCGTTCGGCCTGGTGATGTACCCGACGCTGCCGAAGTCGATCACCCTGATGATCGTCGTCGCGTTCGCAGTCATCCAGGTGCTGGTGCACCTGGTGTACTTCCTCCATCTGGACCGCTCGGCCGCGCAGCGTAACAACGTGATTGCGTTTGTCTTTGCCGCGATCGTGATTGTCCTGCTGGTTGGCTTGTCGCTGTGGATCATGTTCAGCATCCACACGTTCATGATGGCGAAGTGAGGTAAGTCCGCATGTCCCTCAAGCACTTTATCCAAATCACCAAACCGGGGATCATTTTCGGTAACGTGCTTTCTGTGGCAGGCGGATTTTTCCTGGCCTCCAAAGGGCATGTCGATCTGGCCATCTTCCTGGCCGCCATGATCGGCACGTCCCTGGTGGTTGCCTCCGGTTGCGTGTTCAACAACTGCATCGACCGCGACATCGACCTGAAGATGGAACGCACCAAGAACCGGGTGCTGGTCCAGGGCTTGATCTCCCTGAAACTGGCCCTGATCTATGCGACCGTCCTTGGTGTCGCCGGCGTTGCGCTGTTGTACAAGGTGGCCAACCCGTTGGCCGCGCTGTTCGCAGTCATCGGCTTCATCATCTACGTCGGCTTCTACAGCCTGTACCTCAAGCGCAAGTCGGTTCACGGCACGCTGGTGGGCAGTCTGTCGGGCGCCATGCCGCCGGTGATCGGCTACGTCGCGGTGAGCAACACCTTCGACATGGCCGCACTGACCCTGCTGGTGATGTTCAGCCTTTGGCAGATGCCGCATTCCTACGCCATCGCGATCTTCCGCTTCAACGATTACCTGGCCGCATCGATTCCGGTGCTGCCAGTCAAGCGCGGGATCCAGGTGGCCAAGAAGCACATCCTGATCTACATCCTGGCCTTCCTCGTGGCGACCTTGATGCTGACCTTCAGCGGCTACGCCGGCATGAGCTACCTCGCCGTCGCCGCGGCCATGGGCATGTACTGGCTGTACATGGCCTGGACCGGTTACAAGGCAGTGGATGACACGGTCTGGGCACGCAAGCTGTTCGTGTTCTCGATCTTCACCATTACCGCGTTGAGCGTGATGATGTCCCTGGACTTCAAAGTGCCGACCGAGCTGCTGCTGACGTACGCGCCTTAAGGTTTGGATGTTGTAAAGAAAAGCCCCGCCTTCGAGAGAAGAGCGGGGCTTTTTTTTGGTTCATCACGGATTACCGGGGAAGATTGGCGTTGGCGTTGGCGTTGGCGTTGGCGTTGGTTTTGTGAGTTGTGAGCTTATCCATTTGCCGAGGTGATTCAGCGCCACCCTGGCAAATGGATAAGCTCGCAGCACTCACAGCTACAGAGCAAAAAAACTTTCCCGACAATCCGAGAAGAACCTTTTTTTTGGGGGGGATTCGTGCAAAGCAATACATATTTACCGCATCAAGGCGTTTTGAATGGGCGATAGTTGAGTCCGTGTTGAGGACCAACACGAATCAAACACTCATGCCAGGAGGCATCATGTCAACGATCTCGACAAACGATATTATCTTCAATGCCGCTATTGGCAAAAAATACTCCGAAGCGCTGCGTGCGGTTTTGTCGGAGCTTACAGGGCGTGATGTTTGCGCCCTGGGTGGCGGATACCTCGACGGTCTGATAGCTGCCCCGGAGCATGTCATTCTGCATCTGGACGATGACCAGATGATCACCTCGTACAGTTTCGATTGACAGGACGCCCCGTTTTTCGAGAGAAAAGCGGGGCTTTCAATTGGACCTTTTGCCGGGTCGAATCGCGGCTTTCTCGAGCAGGCCCGCGTTCAAGGGGCAGGAGGCGTCAGCTATTTGTGTGGTGTGTCGAGCAAGCGCAAGAATCGCTCACGCACCTGCAAGCTATCACTGTGCGCCACATTGAAGCGCAGGAACTGACTGGCATTCGCGGCTTTGCTCAGCAACGTGCCCGGCGCCAATACCATATTGTTTTCCAGCCCTTGTCGAGCCAGCGTCTCGGCATGCAAGCCATCGGGCAACCGTGCCCAGATAAACACTCCTTCTCCCGGCAATGAAGACAATGAGCACCCGGCCTCCGCCAGCCAGCCCGCCACCCGGCTGTTGGATTCATACAAGCGATCCACCGTGCGCCGCGCATGCTTGGCGTAGCTGCCATCGCTGAGCATGGTGCAGGTGATCTGCTCTGCCAGCTCCGAGGTCACCCCGCCGCAGGCCATTTTCAGCGCGACCATGCGTGCCGCCAGTTGCGGCGACAGTACGGTGTAGCTGACCCGGCTGTTGGCGGTCAGGGTCTTGGAGAAACCTGAGACATAACTCACATTGTCCAGCCCGCTGGCCGCCAGGCGCGGCGTGCGGCGTTGCTGGATGTCGCAGTACAGATCGTCCTCGACAATGTGGAAACCGTATCGGTGGCTCAACTCCACCAAGCGATAAACCTGGGCCGGACTGAACGAGTGGCCGGTGGGGTTATGCAGTGTGCTGTTGGTCATGTACAGCACGGGTTTGTGGGCGATCAGCAGTTGCTCGAACGCGTCGAGGTCCATGCCGTCGCGATCCCGGGCAATGGTGATGACTTTGGCCCCGTGCAAGGCGAGGTTGGCGTGCATGTTGAAGTAGCAGGGGTCGTCGAGCAGCACGGTGTCGCCGGGTTTGACCAGCAGGCGCATCAGCAGGTCGATGGCCTGCATGGTGTTGGCGGTGGTGATGATCTGGTCCACCGGTGCTTCGATGCCGAAAGTCGCCAGTTTGACCCGCAGGGCCTGGCGCAACGGCAGGTAACCGCCGGCCACGCCGTACTCGCCCATGCGCAGCGACGTCGCTCGCAGGGTGCTGCGCACGGCTTTCTGCAATTCTTCGGCGGGCAGCCATGAGGTCGGCAGAAAACCGCAGCCGGGGCGCAGTGCGCCGTTGTCCAGCAGCAGTGCGCGGCGCACCACGCTCAGGGTGTCCTGGGGTTGCAGGTCCGGGCCGGTGCCGCTTTGCAGCGCGGCACTGGAGCGATGCACGTAATGCCCCGAACCCTGGCGCGACACCACCAGCCCCTTGGCCCGCAAGCGGTCCAGCGCATCGACCACCGTGGATTTACCCACATTCATCAAGTCGGAGAGTTCGCGAATCGGCGGCAGCTTGGCGCCGTGTGGCAGGCCACCGGTACTGATCGCCTGGGTCAGTTGATCGACGATCTGCTGCACCAGCGGCGCGCCGGGCTGGAATTCAATGGCTTTGATGACTGCACGTTGAACCTGCATTTTACTGGTCTCTGTGGCAGTAAAGTTCGTTGGATTCTATACGAACTTGCTCTGATCAGGACAAGCCTCTCTCTCTACCATGCCCTTACAGACTTTTCTGAGTGTCGGCCTTTCAGGCGGGCATTCACCCGGTTCTTGAGGTGTTGCATGAGTGTCGAAACAACGGTCGCGGTGGCCAAGCCGGTCATTAACCTGCGCTTGTTCACGATCCGGATCATCACCGCCGTCTCGCTGTTCGCGGTGCTGGGCAAGGCCAACGTCTGGCTCGACACTGCCACCAACAGCATCCTGGCCCTTGGATACCGCGCCTTGTTGCTGCTGTTGCCCCTGACGTTACTGGTGCTTGGCCGCCGTTCCCTGAGCGTCACGCTGCTGTGTGCCGGCCTTGGCCTGGTGTTGCTGGCGCTGACCAGCAATCAAGGCATGGTGATGTTTGCTGCTGCCCTGTTTGCCTACGGCATTGCCATTGCGGGTTACCTGATCAAGAGCGAAGCGGCCCAGACCAAGGAAGGCGCAGCCTACAACCGCGTGGCCATGAACATGGGCAGCCTGGTGGCGGGTTTGATCCTGCTGTCGCCGCTGCTCACACCGACGATGTTTTTCCTCGGCGCGGCGGCGTTCGTGTTGCTGTGCCTGCCGATCGCCCTCGGCGCCACCTTCACCAGCGAGCCGGTGGTGGCCCGTCCAGCCAGCCAGGTCGGCAGCAGTTGGGGCAATAAACTGCCCTGGGTGATTGCCGGGATCATCATGGGCATCAAGCTGTTCGGGGTGTTCTCGATCCTGCCGCAGGCGATCCTGCTCAAGACCGGCGAGCTGCCCACCTGGTACGGCTTGATGCTGATCCTCAACAGCGCCGTGGTGGTGTTCGCCCAGGTGCCGGTGATGAAACTGATCGAGCGCACCGGGCGCTTCAAGGTCGTGGCAGTGATCGGGATCATCGTCGGCGGCTTTGCCGTGCTGTCTTCGCCAGCCGCGTTCCGCGTCGAAACCCTCGCCGGGGCGCTGATCTGGGTGGCGCTGCTGTCGATCGCCGAATGCGCCTTCAGTTACCTCGATTACTTCTCGGTCAAACAAAACAACATGTTCGTCAAGGAAGTGTCCCTTGGGGTAGGGGCCGGGCTGACCGTGTTGATCATGCGAGTGGTGCCGGCACCGTACAACGCGCTGGTCCTCGCCGCCATCGGCGCCGGCGGGATCCTGGCCTGGTACTGGCTCAACCGTAAATCCAGCGTGTCGCTGCATGACTGAGTCAGCACCGTTGCGGTTTTCACTTGGCAGGTCGGGGGCATCAATGAATACGACTTCATGCGTAGTAGTGGTCGGTTACAACGGCAATCGCGTGCACGACATCCAGAAATTGCGTGAGCTGTGCAAGTCGCTCTACAACGCCAGGCTCATCCTGCTGGTCGAGAAGATTCAGCCCCATGACGATCAGGTGGCCGATCACGTCTGCTGCACTTCGCTGGCCGAGAAAGACATGGCAGCGTCCCTTGAGCTGGTGGTCGGGTGCCTGAATGCCGACCGCTGGAAGCTGATCGGCGTACTGCCGTTCTCCGACCGTGGCGTGCTGCTCGGTGCCGCGCTGGCCAGTCACTTCGGCTTGCCGGGCATTACCCCCGGCGAAGCCCGGGCGGGCCTGGACAAACAGATCTTTCGTCGGCTCGAAGCGGCGGCCGAATCCTCCCCGGAAGAGTACCGGCCGGTGTTTTCCGCTCGGGTCGAAAGCCTGCCGGAACTGCGTCAACGCGTCGTCGAACTGGGCGGCAAGGCCTTCATCAAGCCCGCGTGCGAAGGCGCGAGCCGGGGCTGTCGCGTCATCCATCATCCTTCGGAATGCGATGACGCCTGGCTCGCCCTGAAACCTTACCGCGAAGGCGGCATCGTCCTTGAAGAGCTGGTGCAGAACGCCCGTGAATACAGTTGGGACTGCGTGGCCGGCAGCACCTGGGTCACTGAAAAAACCACCACCGAAGGCGCCTATCGCGCAGAGATCCAGCAAGTCGTACCCGCACCGCTTCCGGCGCAGGTACAGGCACGTTTAATGGCAGCCGGTCGGCATATGGCGTCTTTGGTGTCCCTGGACAATGGCGCCTGGCACAACGAAGTGTTCCTGCGCAGCGACAACCTGACCTCCGCTGTGGAAACCAACATGCGCCCCGGCGGCATGCACATCTGGGACCTGGCCAAACGCGCCTTCGTCAATTTCGATCCGTGGGAACGCTGGGTGCGCTGGGCGGTGGAAGGCAAGACCGAACAGCACCAGCCAGTGGCTCGCGGCTACTGCGGTATTCGCCTGCTCAGGGCGCCCGCCGGCGGCATATTGCGCTCAACGCCCGACATCCAGGCCCTGGCTCATGCACTGCGTATCGACCTGGTGGAAGGGCAATACGCCAAACGTATCGGCGACTCGGTCAGCGCGCTGGTCAAGGACAATTTCTCATTCATCGGCCACATCGTGTTGTTCAACGAACACTACGGGCAACTGAGCAACGACCTGTTGCGTCTGGCCGAGGCAATTGAGGCACGCACTGAAGTGACTTGCCTGGCACCGGCCACCCGCGCGGTGTGTTGAGCCAGCAAGCAGCCGTTTTGCATTACTGATTAAGAGGGTTCGATCAATGATCCAGCACATGACCTGCGATGAACGCTTCATCGCCCTGGCCAAAGAGTTCGGTTATGACATCTATGGCGAAAACACCGCAGGTGGGCATTACGCGCCGCTGATCCGGCATCACGATGAGCTGTACATCAGCGGCCTGGTGCCGCGCATGAACGGCAAGATCCATTACCCCGGCCGCGTCGGACTGGACCTCAACATGGCCGATGCACAAGCGGCCGCCAGCATCAGTGCGATGCGTGGGCTGGCGCTGATCGTCGATGCCATCGGTTCGCTGGACAAGATCAAGTCCTTGATCCGGGTAACGGTCTATGTGAAGTCCACCGCGGACTTTGTCGATTTGAGCGAAGTGGCCAACGGCGCCTCGGATGTGTTCAGCCATGTGCTGGGCGATGCCGGTAAACATACGCGCACCACCGTCGGTGTTTATCAGTTGCCAAAAAATGCCGCGATAGAAGTGGACATGATTGCAGCCTTGCGCCCATCGGTTTTGTAAGTTATTTCCAGACTTTACAGCGCTGAACCGTTAACTTAAGGTTTAGCGCTAAAGTATGGGTAATAAAAAGAAAGGATGTGCGAATGGACAACTTTCAAGGTGCGTTTTTTTCATATAAGGATTTTCGTCAAAGCCTGCACCATAGAACTCAAAGTCCCAAGGTCTGGAAAGGCACCGAACTAGCGGGTATGCGCCAGGCCCTCGAAGCCAGCGACATTGATATTGTCGCTTTGGCTCACGATAAAAGCATCGAGGGCTGTGAAGTGACACCTGGCATGGCGATCGCCATGCAATGGCTGAACCCCGGTGTGACGCTCAATGGTCATGCCCATTCCTGGTGGCATCTGTTCGTTATCCAGTGCGGCAGCGGCGTGTTGACCCTCGGCGATGCCGACGGAGTCGAGGTCAGCAGTGGCGACGTGCTGCTGGTGCCGGCCTGGACCCGGCATGGGTTCGTCAACACTAGCAAACACGAGCCTCTGGCGATGCTGAACATGAGCAACATGCCGCAAATGGCACTGCTCTCGAACTTTGCCGACAGCCATGGCCTGATCACCACCCAGCCGTAATTTCCCGGCGCATCAGTCAAGGGAGCCAACCTGTGTTGGCTCCCTTTTTTTGCTTTTCAAACCTGCCCGGGTTTCGCCTTTTATAGCGGTATTGCCGGGTTTTCAGCCGCATATCTGTCGGTCAAAAACAACTTTCTGTATCGATTGAAACGAACAAATTCTGTATCTATTCAGCCTTCAATCAACTAACTACGATCACTTCCAATGCACGTTAATCCCTGCAGTCAGTGAATGGAGTGTTCTATGGAAAACAGGAAGCTAAAACTGTATATCGGCGCCGATTACGTCAGCGCTTTTGCAATGTCGGCTTTTGTGGCGCTCAAGGAAAAGCAACTTTCATTTGAACTTGTTACGGTTGATCTGAAAGCGCGCGAAAACTATAAGCCGAGTTATCGCGATGTTTCGTTGACATGCAAAATTCCAACGCTGGTTCACGAAGGCTTTGCCTTGTCGGAGTCATCGGCGATTGCCGAATACCTCGATGAACTCTCCCCCGGGCATAAAAAACTCTATCCGCAGGGCATCCAGCAGCGCGCCCGTGCCCGTCAATTGCAAGCCTGGTTGCGCAGTGACTTGTTGGTGGTGCGCAAGGAACGCCCGTTTGACCTGGTGTACTTCGGCAAGAAAAACACCGCGCTGTCCGAGGAGGCCCAAGCCGCCGTCGAGCGCCTGTTCTTCGTCGCCGAGCGTTTGCTGGAGGAGGGCGCCGAGCATCTGTTTGGTGACTGGAGCATTGCCGACACCGACCTGGCAATCATGCTCAACCGCCTGGTTGCCAATGGCGATCCGGTGCCGGCACGGCTCGCGGCCTATGTGCGTCGCCAGTGGGATCGCGACAGCGTCCGGGCGTGGATGGACATAGAGCGCAAAGCGCCGGCCATCGCGTAACAACACTCAGGGCAATCACCAGGAGCGCGGCCATGCAAGGACTGTCTGAGCACGAACGCTACAAACCCTATAACTCACGCACCATCCGCGACTCGCCTTACTGGCACAGGCTGACGCCGGCGTTGCAGGAGGCCATGACCGTGGTAGCCCGGGTCATGCCGTTTCGCACCAACGAATACGTGTTGGGCACGCTGATCGACTGGAACAACATTCCCGACGATCCGGTTTTCCGCATGACCTTTCCCCACAAGGACATGCTGCTGCCGGAGGAGTACGCCTCGCTCAAACAACTGATCGAGCAGGATGACAGCGCGGCGATCAAGCGTCGGATCGAGGCGATCTGGTTGCGCATGAATCCTCACCCGGCCGGGCAGTTGACCCACAACGGTGTCAGTCTCAACGGAAAAGTCCTGCCGGGCATCCAGCACAAGTACCGCGAGACCGTGCTGTTTTTCCCCGGTGCCGGTCAGACCTGTCATGCGTACTGCACCTTCTGTTTCCGCTGGGCGCAGTTCATTGGCGAAGAGGAACTCAAGTTCAATGCCCGTGAGTCCGAGGAGCTGCTGAGTTACTTGAGGCTGCACAGCGAAGTGACCGACGTGCTGATTACCGGCGGCGATCCGATGATCATGAACACCCGCTCGCTGGCCGGCTACATCGAACCGCTGCTGCAATTGCCACACCTGAAGAGCATCCGCATCGGCACCAAGTCCGTGGCGTACTGGCCGCAGCGATTTGTCAGCGACAAGGATGCGCCCGAGCTGCTGGAACTGTTCCGGCGCATTGTTGCGGCGGGGAAAAACCTGTCGGTCATGGGGCACTACAACCACCCGGTGGAGATCCGCCCGGCCATCGCCCGTCAGGCCATCGAGCGCATTCGTTCGACGGGCGCGACGCTGCGCATGCAGGCACCCGTGATCCGCCACATCAACGAGAACCCTGCCGACTGGGCAGCGCTGTGGACCGAAGGCGTGCGGCTCGGGGCCGTGCCTTATTACATGTTCGTCGAGCGCGACACTGGCCCCAGCCACTACTTCGCAATGCCGCTGGCCCGGGCCTTCGAGATCTTCCAGGCGGCGTATCGCACGGTATCCGGGCTGGCGCGCACGGTGCGCGGGCCGTCCATGAGCACCTTCTACGGCAAGGTGTTGATCAACGGCATCGAGACCGTCGCCGGGGAAAAGGTCTTCGTCCTGCAGTTCCTCCAGGCACGCAATCCGCAATGGGTGTTGCGCACCTTCCATGCGCGCTTCGATCCGCACGTGACCTGGTTCGACGACTTGCAACCGGCATTCGGCGAGCGTTCGTTCTTCTTTCAAACCGAACTCAGCGCCATGCCGGAATTGATACCGGTGTTGCTGGAAACAGCGTAGGAACATTCATGAACAATGGGGAGATATGGATATGAGCGGTATCCCGTTTGATCAGCGCGAGGGGGTTATCTGGCTCGACGGTGAGTTCGTCGAGTGGTCCCGGGCGCAGTTGCATGTGCTGACCCATGGCCTGCATTACGCGAGCACCGTGTATGAGGGCGAGCGGGTCTATAACGGCAAGGTCTTCAAGCTGCGCGAGCACAGTGAGCGGCTGTTTCGCTCGGCGCAATGGATGGACTTTGCCATCCCCTATGAGCTGGCGGAACTGGAAGCGGCAAGCCTTGAACTGCTGCAACGCAACAAGGTGGTCGACGGTTATCTGCGCCCCGTGGCCTGGCGCGGCAGTGAAATGATTTCCACCTCGGCGCGCTTCAACCGTGTCCACGTGGCAATCGCATGCTGGCAGTGGCCGAGTTATTTCGACCCGGCGGCGCGCATGGCCGGCATCCGCCTGAAAACCGCGAACTGGCGCCGGCCGCCGCCGAGCAGCAGCCCGTTCCAGGCCAAGGCATCCGGGCATTACCAGATCGCCACGCTGAGCAAGCACGACGCCGAGAACACCGGTTACCACGATGCGCTGATGCTCGACTGGCGCGGCCACGTTGCCGAAGCCACCAGCGCCAATGTGTTCTTCGTCAAAGGCCGGACGCTGCACACCCCGCTGGCGGATTGCTTCCTCGACGGCATCACCCGGCAGACCGTGATCGAGTTGGCCAAAGCGCTGGACTACCAGGTCGTCGAGCGCACGATCTTGCCTGTGGAGCTTGGCGACTTCGATGAGTGTTTTCTCACCGGCACCGCCGCCGAAATCACGCCGGTACAGAGCATCGATGAGCAGCGCTATCGACCGGGCGACGCCTGCCGCGACTTCATTGCCGCTTACACCTCAACCGTAAACGCCTGATCAACTGCCAGGAATCTCACCATGTCAGATCAAGGGATTGTTGCGTCTGAACCTAACATTTCGCTCGGCCACCGCCATGAAGAGCTGTCGACGGCGGGCTGGACGGTACTGACTCCCGACGAATTCGCCGATGATGTCGTAGGCACCCTTCGGGAGTTCGGTCAGATCATTCCGCAGTTCAACGGCCAGATGGCCTTTGCCATCACCCGCAAGCCGGGTTACGAAGACTTGCCGTATTCCCAGAGCATGAACGGCATCGGCCCGCACACGGAGGCGCCGGTATACGGGCCACCGCCGCGCTACCTGGCGTTGCATTGCCATAAACAGGCCGCGTGCGGTGGCGGGCACACCGGATTGGTCGACGGTTATGAATTTCTCAAGTCCCTGGAGCGCAGCGAACCGCAACTGCGTGAGTGGCTGGATGACACGCCGGTAGAATTCGTCGCCACTGCCAAACCGGGTGAACCGGGCCAGCGACGGGTCAAGGAGTACATCCTCACGCCGACGGAAGACGGGGATATTTTCCGCTTCAGCTACAACCAGTTTCACTACGGCGACGTGAATCCGTCCAAAGAAGCCCTGCAGCAATCGCGGGTCGCCAACAGCGTCTCGCCGCTGGCCAGGTTTGCCGTGCTTGGCGAAGCGTACTTCGTCGAGCACAACGTTCCGGTGCTGATTCCCGACGGATGCCTGCTGATTTGGGATAACTGGCGGATGATTCACGCCCGCAGTCGTTACACTGACCCGGCGCGCAACCTGACCCGCTATTGGCTGGCCTGATTTTTCCGTCGCCCTACATTCTTTTGGCGTACCCCTGGCGGGTACGCGCCTTACAGGTATCGCGTCATGCAAACAGCAATCGAGATCGCCCAGGTCGATCATCAACTGATCGTGCGGCTCAACCAGGCCTGGACCAAGCGCGCCACGGTGTGTTCACCCGACAGGGGCCAGGTGGAAGAAGCGTTCGACCCCGCGCGCCCGGACTACCCGGAGTGCATGGTGCCGTTCTTCCATCATCCGAAATTCCAGGCCTTGAGCGACGAGCTCAAGAGCTGCGTGGTGACCTGGGGCTGGATCGGCTACAACCTGCGCACCGTCACTGCCGAAGAGCACGTGGTCAATCCGGCGCTGAGCGTCATCGCCAAGCAGTATCTGGGCAAGGATGACTGGCACTTTCGCGAGGCCATGCAACAGACCCTGATCGACGAGCACTACCACACGCTGATGCACCTGCGTGCCATCGAGCGGACCAAACTGGACCGGGCGCTGGACCAGGATCTGGATCTGCCGCCGTCCGTCACTTACCTGCGCCTGAAGGCCCTGCATGCCGAACTGCCAGAGCAATGGCAGCGGGATCTGGCGGCGATCACTTTTGCGGTGGTGGCCGAGATCAGCGTCAACGCCTATCTGGACCTGCTGGCAGACGACCAGACCATTCAGCCGCAGAACCGCCGCGTAGCCGAACTGCACAACCGCGACGAATATGCCCACAGCAAGGTGCTGGCCGAAGTGGCGAAAGTCATGTACGCCAACATGCAGCCCACCCAGCGGGAATTTTTCGCACGCAACCTGTCGGTGGCGCTGAGTGCGTTTATCGCTCAGGACTACTCCATGTGGGAGGCGATCCTGACGCAGCTCGGGGTCGAGGATGCGGCGCTGATCATTGCCGACACCCGCGAGAGCAACAGGAACGCGACCATCATGCGTGACTACAGTGGCCTGCATAAATTGGCCCATGACCTGGGCATCAGCGACCAGATCGATTTCGATTTTCGTCCGACCCTCAAAACCACGGCGGCCGCCTGAACCCGGAGGTGCTTATGTCCACGCCTGTGTACGAAGTGTTCGCCATCCGTGTCGGTGCCAATGCCCAGCGCACCGCCAGGGAGAATTTTCTCTACGACGCCTGCTGCGGCGATCCGAATGCGCCGATGCCACTCGATTACTACTTCTGGGTCATCCGCAACGAGCAGCAGGTGATCGTGGTCGACACCTGTTTTCAACCGGCCACGGCGCACCGGCGCAATCGCCAGATGTATCGCCTGCCGGAAGAATCCCTGCGGCAACTGGACATCGATCCGACGCAGGTCGAGCACCTGATCCTCACCCATTTGCATTGGGATCATGCCGGCAACCTCGGGCTGTTCCCGAAGGCGACCGTGCATTTGCAGGAAGCGGAACTGCGCTTCTGCACCGGGCCGAAAATGCTCCATCGCACGGTGAATAAAACCTACGAGGTCGAGGACGTGATGTCGGCGCTACCGCCGCTGTTCGAAGGGCGGATGCGCTTGCACAACGCTGTTGTCGAGGTCGTGCCTGGCGTGACCCTGCACCCGGTGGGCGGGCATACGCCGGGCAGTCAGGTCGTGCGGGTGAACACTGAGCGCGGCTGGATCGTCCTGGCCTCGGATGCCGCGCATTTGTGGGTCAACATTCGTCAGCGCAGTCCGTTTCCGATTCTCGATGACCTGGCGCAAACCCTTGAAGCGTTCACGGAGATCGATCGCCTGGCCGATGGCGAAGACCACGTCATCCCCGGCCACGACCCGCTGATCGCCGAGCGTTTCCCGCACTGGAATGACGACTCACATATCATTTGCCTGCACCAACCCCCGATCTGAAGATCACCTTAAACACTGTGGGAGCGGGCTTGCTCGCGAAGACGGCAGTACATTCAACATTGATGTGTTTGATGTACCGCTTTCGCGAGCAAGCCCGCTCCCACAGGTTCGTGGTCAACCCTGGTTTTTCAGGATGCGCCCCAAGGTCTGCACGGCCTCATCAATCCGCGGCGAATACGGCGCGCCGCAACCAATGCGCACAAAGTGATCGAAACGCCCGGCATTGGAAAAGATATCCCCAGGTGAAATCTGGATGCCGACCTTCAGCGCTTCTTGGAAAAACGCCATCGATGAATACCGGCGAGGCAGTTCCACCCATAGCAACGTGCCGCCTTGCGGATGGGTGACGCTGGTGCCGATGGGAAAATAGCGGCTGATCGCCGCGCTCATTTGCTCGCGTTGTACGGTCAGGGTTTTCCTCAATCGCCGCAGGTAACGTTCGTAGGACGGCGTGCGCATGAATTCGCTGACGGCCAGTTGCGATAACGCCTCGCACCCCCGTGACTGCGTATGTTTGAGCATCTCCACACGGTCGTGCCATTTGCCGGCGCTGATCCAGCCCAGGCGCATGCCCGGTGCCAGGGTTTTGTTCAGCGAGGCGCAATAGATCACGTTGTCGCTGCGGTCCCACTGTTTGAGCGTGGACAGCGGCTGCTCGGTGTCCACCAGGTCGCCGTAGGTGTCGTCCTCGATCAGCACGGTGTTGTGCTCGGCACACAGTTTCACCAGCCGTGCCTTGTTGGCGTCGGGCATGATGCTGCCCAGCGGGTTTTGCAGGTTGGGAATGACGATCAATGCCTTGACCCGTTCCGGGCCTTGCAGCAGCAATTGCAGGGCCGCCAGATTGAGCCCGGTGTGGGCCGAAGCCGGGACTTCCAGCACCCGCAGGCCCAGGCTTTCGAGGATTTGCAGCAGGCCGTAGAACGTCGGCGACTCCACGGCCACGGTGTCACCTGGGCGGGTGACCGCACGCAGGGCCAGGTTGATCGCTTCGGTGGCACCGTTGGTGATCACGATCCGTTCGGGGGCCAGGTGGGTCTTGCTGGCCAGTGCCCGCCGGGCCAGGATGCTGCGCAAGGCGCTGTTGCCGCAGGTCGGGCCCGCAGTGCCGAGCAGGCCGGCGTCGTAGCGCAACGACTTGATCATGTTGTCTTGCAAGGCCTTGAGCGGATACAGCTCCGGCGCGCAGTAGGCGCTGGCGAAGTTGACCTTGATTGTCGCCCGTTGACTGGCCTTGAGCACCGTTGAGACCTGCTCATGAATGCCGACATAGGCACTGGCATCCGGCGCTGGCACCAAGGCAATCGGGGCAGGTTTGGGCACGTTGTCGGGCTGACGGATGTAGTTGCCGGAACGCGGCCGGGCTTCCAGCACACCGCAGTCTTCCAGTTCGCGGCATACCTGCACGGCGGTTGACAGGCTGACGGCATGTTTTTCCATCATCAAGCGGATCGAGGGGAAGCGTTCACCGGTTTTCAAGGTGCCGCTGCGGATGGCGTCCAGGTAGTGGTTGGCCAACTGGCGATACAAGGGGGGCGTGTTCATGATGACCTCGGCAGTTGCACCACTGAGGTCTGGGCTGGAAAGTGAGTTGACGCTCCCCGCAGGCGGACCCGTGGTGCTCATGGGTGAAGGGAAGGGTTGTTCTGCGTCGATACTGGAAGAGTAATCGCGGATTTGCCCGAATCACGGGCAATAAAAAGCCCCGCACGGATGGCGGGGCTCTTGAGTCGCTGAGGACCTTGTGGCGAGGGGGCTTGCCCCCGTTGAGTGGCGCAGCCGCCCTAATCAAGTCACTTGAGTTCTTTCAGAAAAACCACGGTCACTGATTTTACGACGGCTTCGCCGCCGAACGGGGCGGTGCGGCGATCCGACAAGCCCCCTCGCCACAGGCAAGCTCCTCACCACAACTGTCGCGATTACTGCGCGGCGATGCTGTAGCCGTCAAACGCAGTCTGCTGCTGCAGGGCGGTGATGATGTTCTTGCGGTTGACCGCTTGCTCGGCGCCGCTGTTGTCCAGGAACGTCTCGCTTTGCAGCTCCGCCTCTTCGCCTTCGCCAACGAAAGTGAACCCAAGGAATTCCAGGGCTTCACGGTCGACGTTCAGGCGCGAGCGCGGGGTGCGCAGCGGCAAGGTGACGCTCATGCCGTCCTTGCTGATGGTGAACACTTCGACTTCTTTCCTGGCCTTGGCGGCTTTGCTCTTGCCGCCGCTCGGGTTGCTGATGGCCTGGTGGGTCTGGTTCAGCACCTTCAGGGCCAGGCCGTAGACGATTTCCTGGAAAGCCGGGTCGTCCTTGAAGCTGGACAGGATGCGGCTGATCGGGAATTTGCTGCTCAGGTCTTCGAGGGCGGCAATGTCGGCGGCCTCGGCGTCCTTGAGTTGCTTGAGCTGGCCCATCAGTTCGTAGGCCTTGTCATCGTCGAAGCTGTCGTGGGCCTGACGGATCGCAGCGCGCAGTTCGCGGATCTGGTCGCTTTCGCGAGTGGACTGGAAAGCGTCCAGCACCATCTCGCTGATGGTTTTCGCCTGGGGTACGTGTTGTGAAAGATTGATGGAGTTTTCGTATTCCGCTTTGGACGACAAGGTGACTACGGATTCAGCGGTATTGGAATCGGACATTGAAATTTCACTACTTCTTTGAACTTGAATAGGGGCGAAAAAGCCCGGGGGCTTTTTCAGGCCGACTAATCTATTGGACCTGTGCTGCGTTGTCACGGATGAACAGGCGGCTGGTCAATTTTTTGCCTTTCTGCAGGAGCGAGCCTGCTCGCGATGGACGTCAACGATAACGCTGGCAGCCTGACGCCCCGCGTTGTTCTGTCGTCCATCGCGAGCAAGCTCGCTCCTACAGGTTGAGATCAGGAATGCTGCAGCTTCTGCGCCCGTTTATCCGCCAGGTGTTGCACCACCAACCGGCCAATCAGCACCAGCAAGGTCAGGCTGATCAACAGCACCGAAATCGCCGCAACGCTCGGGTCGACGTTGTCGCGCAAGCCGCTCCAGATGCGTTTGGGCAAGGTATCGACGTTGACGCTGGTGACGAACAGCGTCACCGCCACTTCTTCCCACGACAGGGCGAAGCCCAGCAGGGCTGTGGAGGCCAGGCCCAGTTTCAGGTTCGGCAGGATCACCATGAACGTGGTCTGCATCAGGCTGGCCCCGAGGTTTCGTGAGGCCAGTTCGATGCGCCGGTCAATCTGGCTCAAGGCAACCAGCATGGTCACCACGCCGTACGGCACCACCATGATCACGTGGGCAATCACCACGCCGGTCAGGGTGTCGTAGCCCATGCCCGGCGCGAAGCGACCGAGCCTGGTTTCCATGAAGTACAGCACCAGCGCGGAAATCACCGGCGGGATCGCCATCGGCAACAGCACCAGGCCGATCAGCGCCGTGGCCAGTTTCGAGCGCATGTACCAGATGCCGAGGCTGAAGCTGGCGGCCAGCAAGGTGGCGATGATGCTGGTGGCGAAGGCGATGGTCAGGCTCTGGCTGATCGCGTGGAACCAGTCCGGGTTGCTGACCAGCGCCTCATAGTGGCGCAGCGACCAGTTGCCTTCGGGCATCGACAGGAAGCGTTTGCTGGTGAACGACACCGGAATGACCGTCAGCAGCGGGAACAGCATGAAGGCCATGGCGACCACGGCCAGCAGCCGGGTACTCAGGCTTGTGCGATGGGTATTCATAGTGATCTCAACCTACCAGACGGTTCACGCGGGTCATTTTCAGCAGCACCCAGATCAATGCGCTGACCAAAGTCAACAGCACGACGCTCAGTGCAGCCCCCAGGCCCCAGTTGCTGGTCTGGAACATTTGCAGGAACACGTATTCGGCGATCATCACCGTTTGCCCGCCACCCAACAGCACCGGGGTGATGAAGAAGCCCAGGCAGAACACGAAGACCATGATGAACGCGCCCAGAATGCCCGGCAGGGTCTGCGGTAGCAGCACTTGCCAGAAGGTGCGCAAGGCACCGGCACCCAGGCCGCGAGACGCCATGAGCACACGTTGATCGAGTTGACGCATGGTCGACAGCAGCGGGAACACCGCATAAGGGATCATCACGTGGAGCATGCCGATGACCACGCCTATTTCATTGCGGCTCAGTTGCAGCGGTTGATCGATCAGCCCCATGCCCATCAGGCCATTGTTGAGCACGCCGTTGCTGCGCAGGGCGATCAGCCAGCCGAAGGCCCGTACCAGCACGGAAATCCAGAACGGAATGAAGATGCAGATCTCCACCACACGCTGCCAGAACGGCGGACTGAACACCCAGCAGTAGGCCAGCAGATAACCGATCATCAAGGCCAGGCCACTGACCGTCAGGCACAGGCGCAGGGTGCGCCAGAGCATTTCATGGATCGCCGGGTCGGTGGCGATGCGCTGGTACTGCTCGATGCCTGGCGTGGGCAGCGAGAAGCTCCAGCCGACCACGCCGAGGAACGGCAACACGTAGAACACCAGCAGCAATACCGGCAGCGGAAACAACAGCAAGCCGCGCTCCAGGCCCGGCGAACTAAACCGGGGTCTGGGGCTGGTCAGGGTTGTGGTCAGGGTCGTAGTCATGGTCGATGGCTCACTTGGACAGCCGCGTCAGATACTCTTCCAGGGCTTTGGAGTAGTTGTCGGCGTACCACTGGGCGTTGAGAGCGATCTGTTTTTTCAGGTTTTCTTCGGAGGCGCAGTTGGCTTCAAGTTGCTTGGCCGACATCAGCTTTTGCGTGGCGCTGTTGGACGGTCCGTTGCCCAGCAGCTCGAACAGTTTGAGCTGGCCTTCGGGCTGCAAGGCTTGCTGGATGAACTGCATGGTCGGTTGCGTGCCGCCCGGGTTGCCATTGAGCACCGCCCAACTGCTGGAGTTGATGAAACCGTTGTCGAAGCTCCAGCGCACGCGGTTGTCGGTGTCTTCGCTGAGCAGCTTGGCGCGGGTGTGCCAGATCGCCCCGACCGACACTTCGCCGTCGACCATCAGTTGCTGGCTCTCGGCACCCGAACTCCAGAACGACAGCACGTGAGGCTTGATCTCGTCGATCTTCTTCATCGCTCGTGGCACGTCCAGCGGGTACAGCTGATCGGCAGGAACGCCGTCGGCGAGCAGGGCCGCCTCGAGCATGCCGTTCATCCATTTGTACAAGGTGCGCTTGCCGGGGAATTTCTTCACATCCCAGAAATCGGCCCAGGTCTTGGGTCCGTTGTCGCCGAATTTTGCGCTGTCCCAGGCCATGACATAGCTGAACTGGTAGCTGGCGATGCCGAAATCGGAGGAGAGCGTCGGGGCCACCTGATCGCGCTGGATGGTGTTGTAGTCCAGTGGCTGCAGGATCTTTTCCCGGCCCAGGACGATGGCGCTGTAGCTCTCGACGTCGACCACGTCCCAGCTCGGTTGACCGCTGGCCAGTTGCGAGCGGATCGCGCCCTCGGTCGGGCCGGCGCCGTCGATGCGCACCTGGATGCCGGTGTTTTTGGTGAAGGTGTCAGTCCAGGCTGACTTGAATGCGTTCAGGGCGTCGCCACCCCAGTTGACCACCACCAGCGGCTTGTCCGCCGACCAGCTGATGCCGCTGCGCAGCGCCAATGGCACCGCGGCCAGCAGGCCCATGGCCTGGATGAAGGTGCGACGGTTGATCTGACCGTCACGGGCCTTTTCGATAAGCACTTCGATGCAGTCTTGTTGGTGATCCTGGCGCATGGGCAAGTCCTCAAGCGGCGGGTGCTTCTGCGCACACCGACCTTTTTGTTGTCATGGGAAGAGAGCTTTGTGACGCAAGTTTTTGCCGGTTCAGGCCTGTAGCAGGAAGCTTTGCTGCACGGGCCAGCTCAGCCACACCGGAGCGCCGCCGGGCATCGACGCGCCCGGGTGATTGCCGGGCACGGACAGGTTGATCGGCAGCGTATCGCCGCCAACCTTGAGCGCCAGATGGGTGCTGGAGCCCTGGTAGACCTTGTCGGTGAGTTGCGCGGGCATGACGTTGTAGCCATCACGGGTCGGGCACTCGCTGTGCAGTTCCATGTGCTCGGGGCGCACGGCCAGCACAATGGGCGCCTGGCTCAGCGCGTTCGGGGCCTGGGCATGCAAGACGCTGGTGCCGCAACGGCCGCTGGCGGTCTGGCCGTTGCGGGTCAGGTTATCCAGCGGGAACAGGTTCATCTTGCCGAGGAACTCGGCGACGAAACGGCTTTCGGGGCGGTTGTAGATGTTTTCCGGGGTGTCGACCTGGGTCAGCTTGCCGTGGTTGAAAATCGCGATGCGCGAGGACAACGCCAGGGCTTCGTTCTGGTCGTGGGTGACGAACACGAAGCTGGTGCCGACCTGGCGGTGGATGCGTTGCAGCTCGGTTTGCAGTTGTTCGCGCAGGTTCTTGTCCAGCGCCGACAGCGGCTCGTCGAGCAGCAGCAGTTCCGGCTCGAACACCAGCGCCCGGGCAATCGCCACGCGCTGCTGCTGGCCGCCGGACATCTCGGCAGGCTTCTTGTGCATGTGCGCACCGAGGCCGACCACTTCAAGGATGTGCTTGACCCGGCGGTTGCGTTCTTCGACGGGGACTTTGCGGATGCGCAGCGGGTAGGCCACGTTGTCGGCCACGCTCATGTGCGGGAACAGCGCATAACCCTGGAACACCATGCCGTAGTTCCGCTTCTCGGCGGAGCGCCTGATGATGTCGACGCCTTGCTCCATCAGCTTGCCCGAGGTCGGGCTGAGGAAACCGGCCAGGATCATCAGCAAGGTGGTCTTGCCCGAGCCGGACGGACCCAGCAGTGTAAGAAATTCACCTTTGCGAACGTCGAGATCGACGTTATCCAGCGCCGCGAAACGGCCGTAATACTGGCTGATACCTTGAGCGCTGAGCTGGATCGCTGAACGGCTGGACACAATGAGGTTCCTCTTTTTATTGCCCACATGACGTACGAGGACGGATGCAAATCCGACATGGGCTTTGGGCTCATTATTGTTAAAAATATCGCTACATCAATGGAATTATTTTGCCCTTATTGGTTAGTTTTATTACTCAATACCAACCCTGTAGGAGCGAGCCCTGCTCGCGATGGTCGCTAACGATTACGCGGGAAACCTGACACCCCGCGGTGTGTCGGATTTTTCGCGAGCAGGCTCGCTCCCACAGGGTATGCGGTGAGTTTTAGAGCGTGTCTTGCCAGGTCTGGTGGGACGATTGCAGCTGGGTCTTCACCCAATTGCTGAAGGCCTGGACCACTGCGCGGTCGGCCTTCTGCGGGTCTGCCGCGAGGTAGTAGCCACGGTGCAGATCGATGCTGATGTCGAACGGTCGCACCAGCAAACCCTTGGATAACGCATCGCCGCTAATCAGGTTGTCGCCGATGGCGATGCCCTGGCCGGCAATGCAGGCAGACTGCGCGCAGTGCGCATCGGAGAACAGGATGCCGCTCCCCGCGTTGACCCCGGAAGCGCCGGCGGCGGTCAGCCACACGCGCCAGTCCGAGTAGTCGGTCATGTGCAGCAACGGGTAGTTGCTCAGTTCCTGCGGGCTTTTCAGGCCGCTCAAGGCGTTGATCAGACGCGGGCTGCACACCGGGAAAAAACGCAGTGCCACGATCTCTTCAACAATCATCTCCGGCCAGTCGCCAATCCCGTAGGCGATGAACAGGTCGACGGCCGGGTTGTGGGTGTCGTCCGGCGTACGGGGCGAGATCAGCTGGAGTTGCACTTGCGGGTATTGGCGCAGAAACGCACCAATGTGGTGGCACAGCCAGTAGGTGGCGAACCCCGGCGCGCAGCTGACGCACAGCCGCCCGGAGATTTCCTGGTCATCGACCAACTGCCCGGCATCGAGCAGGTTCAACAGAATTCCGTGCACTTCCCGCGCATAACGTTCGCCCTGCCAGGTCAGGCCGATGCCCCGGCCGATACGCTCGGTCAAGGCAAAACCGACGCACTCCTCAAGCTTGCTGATCTGGTGACTGATGGCGCTGCGGGTCAGGTTCAGTTCACGGGCCGCGACCGACACGCTGCCCAGACGGGCAACCGCATCCAGCGCGCGAAGGGCTGTCATCGAAGGAAAACGCATAAATCATCCCATTATTGTTTTGGGTGGCACATATGGTGACGTAAATCGAACAGTCAGGCCAAAAAAAATCGATTGTTGTATCGGTTGATTCAACAATACTAGCCCCATTCGTCGTTGGGCCGATGCGGCCCTTTATCCAAGAGGTGCTGCATGACCCGTTGTGCCGAGGCGCTCGTTCAGTTGCTGGAAGGTTATGGTGTTGAAACCGTCTTCGGCATTCCCGGCGTGCACACCGTCGAGTTGTATCGTGGCCTGCACGGCAGTCGCCTGAAGCACATCAGCCCGCGCCACGAACAGGGCGCCGGGTTCATGGCCGACGGTTATGCCCGTGCCAGCGGCAAGCCCGGGGTGTGCTTCATCATCACCGGCCCGGGCATGACCAACATCATCACCGCCATGGGCCAGGCCAATGCCGACTCGGTGCCGATGCTGGTGATCTCCACCTGCAACCGTCGCGAACACCTGCGCCTGGGCCATGGTCATCTGCATGAACTGCCGGACCAGCGCGCGCTGGTCGCCGGGGTCTGTGCTTTCAGCCATACGCTACAACACCCGGCGCAATTGCCGGAAGTGCTGGCGCGGGCCTTTGCCTTGTTTGGCTGTACCCGGCCGCGACCGGTACACATCGAGATTCCGCTGGATGTGCTGGAGATGTCGGCCGACGGCCTGGACCTGCGCCCGCGCTCGTTGCCTGCCGCGCCGGCCCCGGCGCCGGAAGCCATCGATGCGGCGATTGCCCTGATCAGCAGCGCCAGGCGTCCATTGATCCTGGCCGGTGGCGGTGCGCGCCGGGCGGCGCAAACCCTGACCGCGCTGGCCGAACGTCTGCAGGCCCCGGTGGCGCTGACCACCAATGCCCGCGGTTTATTGGGCCCCGAACATCCGCTGTTGCTCGACGGTGTGCAGTCGTCAGCCCATGGGCGCGAACTGTTCGCCGAGGCTGACGTGGTGCTGGCGGTCGGCACTGAGCTGGGAGAAACCGATTACGACTTTTTTGGCCTCGGCCCGTTGGCGTTCAACGCGCCGCTGATTCGTCTCGACATCGACCCGCTGCAAGTGCTCGGCATGCAAACCGCTACGGTCGGCTTGCTGGGTGACGCCGAACAGGGCTTGCGCGCGCTGCTGGCACGACTGCCGCAACGTGAGGCAGACGCCACTTGGGCGAGCGAGCGGGTGGCTCGCGTCAATGCCATCGAACATGCCGGCTGGAACGCCCGACAATCACGTATGCAAGCGCTGCTCGATACCGTTCGCGATCACTTGCCGCAGCCGCTGATCGTCGGCGATTCGACCCAACCGGTGTATCAGGGCGCCCTCGGCTACCGTGCGCCAACCCCCAACAGCTGGTTCAACGCCGGCAGTGGCTACGGCACCCTCGGCTACGGTTTGCCCGCCGCCATCGGCGCCAAGCTTGCCCAGCCACTGCGCCCGGTGGTGGCGTTGGTGGGCGACGGTGGCCTGCAGTTTTCCAGTGCCGAACTGATCGCCGCCAAAGAGGCCGGCGTCGGCGTGATCCTGCTGCTGTGGAACAACGCCAGCTACGCGGAAATCCGCGACTACATGAATGCCAGGGCAGTGCCGTTGCTGGGGGGGGACATCCTCACGCCGGACTTCGCCGCCCTCGCGCAAAGCTGCCACGTCAGCCATCACCGGGTGAGCAATCTGCAGGGTTTGCGTGAGCTGTTGGGGCAACTCGGCAATCGCGATGAACCGGTGATGATCGAGGTCGACGCCGAAACCTTTCTGGCTGACTAAAACAACAACAATTTTTCAGGCCCCCGATGCGCCCGGCGCCCGGTGGACCTTTCAATCTCCCTGAACTCAAAGGTGGCTTACATGGCTGAGTCCGATAACTTTTCCTCTACCCATTCCGTGCAGGGGACCTACGCCGACCTGATCCTGGCCAACGGTCGCATCTACACCCAGGACCCGGCCAACCCGTGGGCCGAGGCCGTGGCCATCCGCGACGGCAAGTTGATCGGTGTTGCCAGCCTCGGCCAGATCGAGATGTTCAAGGGCCCGAACACTCGCGTGCACGACCTGCAAGGCGCGTTCTGCATGCCGGGCCTGCACGACATGCACACTCACCCCGACCTTGCACTGGCGCCACGCTACGCCGATGACCTCGACGTCGGCATCGAAGACCCGACCCCGGAACAACTGCGCGAAAGCATCCTCGCCTACGCCGACAGCCATCCCGGCGACGGCTGGATCTACGGCCAATACTGGGTGCGCTACACCTTCCGCGAAGCTGGCCTGACGCCAGGCCGCGAGTGGCTCGACAGCGTCATGCCGGATCGCCCGGTGGCGCTGCTCGATCGTATGTGGGGCACCATGATGGTCAACTCCAGGGCGCTGGAGCTGGCCGGTATCGACCGCCACACGTCCGACCCACGCAACGGTTACTTCGAGCGTGACGAACTGAGCGGCGAACCCACCGGCCTGATGATCGACGGTGCCTACGCGATGATCCACGCCGCCATGCCACCGACGCCGGTCAGCGTGCTGCGCCGCGCCTATCGCGATGGCGTGCATTTCCAGAGCTCGCGCGGCGTCACGGCGAGCAAGTACGTGCACGTCTGTGAACAGCGCCTGCAGGCATTGAAGGAGCTGGACGACAGCGGCGAATTGACGGTGCGCATCGAAGCGGCGATCAGTTGGCAGGACGACATCTTCCCGGTGCGCCGTCGCTGGGAACTGCTGGCCGGCGAACGTCACTACTACCGCAGCGCGCGCCTGAGCGCCAACGCGGTGAAGTTCCATTTCGACGGCACGGTCGAGCCGAAATCCTCGTACCTGCTGACCCCTTGGCCGCAGGAATCGAGCTGGCGCGGCAAGCTCAACCTGACCCCGGAACACATCACCGACATGGTGGTGGACATGGACCGCAAGGGCATCCGCGTGATCGCCCACTGCACCGGCGACGGCGCCTCCGACGTGTTCCTCGATGCCGTGGCCGAGGCCCGTCGTCGCAACGGTTTCAGCGGTGTGCGCCACCAGTGTGCCCATAGCACCTTGCTGCACCCGGGCAACCTGCCGCGCTTCAAGGAACTGAATGTCATCGCCGAATTTTCCCCGGCCGCCTGGTACCCGACGCCGTTCGCCAGCGGTGCGCGTTCCGGCTACGGCCAGGAGCGCCTCAAGCGCATCTACGATTTCAAAGGCGTGCTCGCTGCCGGCGGCACAGCGGTGATGGGCACTGACTGGCCGGTGGCGTCCATCGACCCGTGGCTGGCGCTGGAAACCATGATCACCCGACAGAACCCGTGGAACGATGACCCGGCCTGCTTCGGCGACCCGATCAGCCTCGAACAGGCGCTGACCGTGATCACCAGCAACGGCGCCGTGGCCATGGGCCTGGAACACAGCACCGGCAGCCTGCAAACGGGCAAGTCGGCGGACCTGATCGTCATCGACCGCGACCTGTTCGCTGCACCGGCACGCAACTACATCCACAAGACCCAGGTGCTGCTGACCTTCGTTGAAGGGCAACTGGTCTACGACCGCCATTCGACCCTCGAAGCAGTCGGTCTCAAGGCTGTGTGGCAGGGCGAACCACCGGTGCTGGAGGGCAAGGCAGAATGACTTCGCCACGCATCGCCGTGACCGTCGTCTCGGGGTTTCTCGGCGCCGGTAAAACCACGCTACTCAACCGCATGGTGCGCCGTGCCGAAGGCAGTCGGCTGGCCGTGATCGTCAACGACTTCGGTGAGCTGAACATCGATGCGGCCATCGTTTCCGAAGTCACCGACGCGGTGTACAGCCTGCAAAACGGCTGCATCTGCTGCACCGTGCAGGAAGACCTGCTGGCGCAACTCGGCAGCCTGGCGCAGCTTGATCCAAAGTTGGAGCGCATCGTCATCGAGTGCAGCGGTGTCTCCGATCCGCAACGCATCGTGCAGACCCTGGCCTATCCGCAACTGCGCAGCCAGATGCAACTGGACATGGTGATTACCGTGGTCGATGCCACCCGCCATCTGCAACTCGAGGGTGAGTACGCGCGTTTGGCCCGGGCGCAGGTAGCCGCTGCCGACCTGTTGTTGCTGAACAAGACCGATCTGGTCGACGAATCACAGTTGCAGACCTTGCGCGATGCCTTGGGCGCCCGGACCCGGGTGCATGAAAGCGTGCAGGCCGAGTTGCCCGATGCGCTGTGGCTGGACACCGACCTGGACCTTGAGCCGCGGGCGCAGAAACCGCTGACCCGGGTGGCCGACGGTGATCACGGCGAGATGTTCAGCAGCTGGTTGTGGCAGCGCGACGCGGCCCTCGATGTCGAGTGCTTGCGTGGCTGGCTGAAGGCGCTGCCCGGTGATGTCTTCCGGGTCAAGGGCCTGGTGTTGCTGACGCCGGGGAGCACGGCGCACTGGCTGCAACATGTCGGCACCCGCAGTCAGTTTCTGCCGGCGACGGATGACGCCCAGGCCGGCTCCACGCGCCTGGTGTTTATCGCCCGCCGCGGCTTCGATGGCTGGGAGGCATTGGCGCAAGGGCTGGAAGACTGCATCGTGAAAGAGGGCGTCGGGGCATGACATCGACAGAGCAGCGTTTGCGCGAAGAACTGGCGGCCTGTTACCGCCTGGTTGCGCACTTTCGCATGACCGATTTGATCTTCACCCACATCTCGGTGCGCATTCCGGGGCCGGAGCATCACTTTCTGATCAACCCTTATGGGCTGATGTTCGACGAGATCACCGCGTCGAATCTGGTCAAGATCGACCTAGATGGCCACGCCGTGGAACCGTCGCCGTACCCGGTCAACCCGGCCGGCTTCGTGATCCACAGCGCCATCCACGGCGCCCGGGAAGATGCGCAATGCGTGCTGCACACCCACACCCGATCGGGGTGCGCGGTGGCGGCGTTGCAGTGCGGGTTGTTGCCGGTCAACCAGATTTCCATGGAGTTCTACGGCCGGGTCGCTTATCACGACTACGAAGGCGTGGCGCTGGACCTGAGCGAACAGCAACGGTTGGTGGCGGACCTGGGCGACAAGCCGGTGCTGATGCTGCGCAACCATGGGTTGCTGACCGTCGGCGAAACCGTAGGGCAGGCGTTCATGCGCATGTACTACCTGGAAAAGGCCTGTGACATTCAGTTGGCGGCCATGGCTGCCGGTGAACTGGTGCTGCCATCGGCGCAGGTGTGTGAGCACACCGAGCGCCAGTTCAATGATCCGGGGCGGGGGCTGGAGGAGGGTGAGCTTGCTGACCCGGATGCCATGCAACTGGCCTGGGCGGCGTTGTTGCGCATGCTGGAGCGGGTGGCGCCGGGGTATCGGGACTGATCCGGATTCTCGGTTGTGTGAACTGGCCTCTTCGCGAGCAAGCCCGCTCCCACAGGGTGAGTGGGTGTACGCAAAATCTGCGAACAACAAAAACCACTGTGGGAGCGGGCTTGCTCGCGAAGGCGGTGTGTCAGGCACCACAACCGTTCAGGCCTGCCGCGGGGTATTCAGGTTCATCGACCGCTCCGCCAACGCCGAAGCGGTCTCTTCATCGATCGGCAACGAAAAACGAAACGTCGCCCCCCGTCCCGGTACATCGATCAACTGAATCTCGCGCCCGTGCAATTGCAGGATGCGGTGCACGATCCGCAGCCCCAGCCCGCCATCGCGCCGTGCGCCGCCGATGTTGAACGGGCGCAGGAACAGGCCTTCGCGCAGTTCCGGGGCAATGCCGGGGCCGGTATCGCTGACCGTGACTTCGATGAATGAGCCTTGCGGACGCAGGCCCAACTCGACTTCGCCACCGGACGGGGTGTGGCGCAGGGCATTGTCGAACAGGTTGGTCAGCACCCGCTCGATCAAGCCGAGGTCCGCGCAGGCCGCCGAGGCATTCGGTGCGAACGTGGCCTTGAGTTCGACCTTGCGCGCTTCGGCGGTGAGTTCGAATTTCTGGAAGATGTCCTGGGCCAGGTCAGTCAGGGAAAAGCGTTCCAGCACCGGCTGCACGAAGCCGTGTTCCAGCCGCACCAGTTCCAGCAGCGACTGCGCCAGACCGCCGACCTTGCGGCTCTGGTCCAGCGCAATGCCGAGGTAGCGACGGCGGTCGGCAGGGGACAGCGTGGCGTCCTTGAGCGACAGGGTTTCCAGATAACCGTGCAGCGAGGCCAGCGGCGTGCGCAGGTCGTGGGAGATGTTCGCCACCAGCTCGCGACGTTCCTGATCCTGGCGGGTCAAGGAGCGCCATTGTTCGCCCAGGCGGGCCTGCATCTGCCGGAACGCGGCATCGAGCACGGCGATTTCATCGTGGCTGGCGGCTTTTTCCAGTGTGACGGGCAGGGCCGGTGTGACCGGGACGCCATCGATGTCGAACTGGCTGACCGTTTCGGTCAGGCGGCGCAACGGCCGGGTGATCAAGGCAAACGCCGTGAGACCGGCAATCAGGCACAGCAGCGCCACCAGTCCGATGGACAGCAGCGCCGTGTTGAGCGCCGCGCTGGTGGCGCCGCGTTCGGCCAGGCGGTCGTGATCCTCACCGAGCAGCACCACATAGAGATAACCGGCCGGCTTGCCATCCACCTTCAGCGGCGCGGCGCTGAACACCTTGCGCGCATCGACGCTGCGCGGGTCGTCGCCGAGAATCGGCAGGGCATCGCCCCGCAACAGGCGCTGGATCGGCGCCAGGTCGACCCGCTCGCGACGGATCCGGCCCTCGGGCGCGGCACTGCCGACAATCTTGCCTTGGGTATCGAGCAGGTACACCTCGACGCTGGGGTTGACCTGCATCAGTTTGCTGAACAGATCGCGCACGGCATTGGGCATCAGGCCCTGGGTGTCCATCAGCACCGTGTCGCGGGCGATGTGCTGCGCCAGGTCCCGGGACAAGCCTTGCACCACTTCCTGCTCATGCATCTGGTTGGAGCGCACCTGCATCCACGCCGACGTGCCGCAGCACACCAGCAGCAGCAGGGCGAACACCAGGGACAGGCGTTGCGTCAGGGTCAGCCTCATGGCTGCGGCTCCTCACCGGTGGCGAACTTGTAGCCACGGCCCCAGACCGTGAGGATGCGCACCGGTTGCGCCGGATCGGCCTCGATCTTGGCGCGCAGGCGGTTGATGTGGGTGTTGACCGTGTGCTCGTAGCCTTCGTGACTGTAGCCCCACACGGCATTGAGCAGGTCCATGCGCGAGAACACCTTGCCGGGCTGGCGGGCGAAAAAGTACAGCAAGTCGAACTCCCTGGGCGTGAGGTCCAGGCGTCGTCCGTCGAGGGACACTTCGCGGGTGATCGGGTCGATGGCCAGGCCGTCGGTGAGCAGGCTGCCGGCATCCATCTTCAGGTTGCGCGCCATGGCATCGACCCGGCGCAGCAGCGCCTTGACCCTGGCCACCAGTTCCAGCATGGAGAAGGGCTTGGCCAGGTAGTCGTCGGCACCCAGTTCGAGGCCGAGAATCCGGTGCACTTCGCTGGAGCGCGCACTGGTGATGATGATCGGCGTGTAGCGGGCCATGGCGCGGGCGCGGCGGCAGATTTCCAGGCCGTCGACGCCGGGCAGCATCAGGTCGAGGATCAGTGCATCCCAGTTGCCTTGCTGCAGCAGGCGCATGCCTTCATCGCCATCGGCGCTGTGCACCACCTCGAACTGCTCGTCACGCAGGTGCAGGCAGATCAGGTCGGCGATGTGCAGGTCGTCCTCGACCACGAGGACTCGTTTGGTCTGTTCCATCCAGCTCAATCCTTCGGCGCAATGGGCGCATTGTGCGTAATGCCGCTGCATGGGCATTGTGCGGGTTTTTCGGCGCCCGAGTTATCACGAATTGTTTAACTTCCCGTGAGGATTTGGCGATCACCCAAAGCCTAGGCTCTGTCCCATGAAACACCCCTGGATTTTTGGAGGCGAGCATGTTTTCACGACGGCAATTTCTTGTAGCGGGCGGCGGGCTGGGGGTTGCAGCCGTGGCGATCGGCCTGTTGCCGAAGTTTTCCACAGGCTCGGCCTTGATCGGTGAAGCCAACGCAGCGGAGGTATTCGAAGTGACCCACAGCGACAGTGAATGGCACGCGATCCTGAGCGACGAGCAATACGAAATCCTTCGCGAAGAAGGCACCGAGCGCGCCTACAGCAGCCCGCTGAACAACGAGCACCGTGACGGCACCTTCGCTTGCGCCGGTTGCGACCTGGCGTTGTTTTCCTCGGCGACCAAGTTCGACAGCCGCACCGGTTGGCCGAGTTTCTGGGCGCCGCTGGACCAGGCCGTGGCCACCCGCCAGGACCGTACCTTCGGCATGGTCCGCGAAGAGGTTCATTGCCGGCGCTGCGGCGGGCATCTGGGGCATGTCTTCGATGACGGCCCGAAACCCACTGGCCTGCGTTACTGCATGAACGGCCTGGCGATGAAATTCGTGCCGAAGACGGTGTGATTCTTTTCCATTCACTTTTTGCAGGTAATCGCCATGTGGCTGCTGGTCCTCGCTTATCTCGGTGGTGTGCTGACGATTGTCAGCCCGTGCATTCTGCCGGTGTTGCCGTTTGTCTTCGCCCGCACCGGGCAACCCTTCGTCAAAAGCGGATTGCCGCTGCTGACCGGGATGGCACTGACCTTTGCGCTGGTCGCCACTTTGGCGGCAGTGGGCGGCGGCTGGGTGGTGCAGCTCAATCAGTACGGGCGCTGGCTGGCGCTGGTGTTCGTCGCGCTGTTCGGTCTGACGCTGTTGCTGCCGCAATTGGCCGAGCGCCTGACCCGGCCATTGGTGGCAGCGGGCAGTCGTCTGTCGCAGGCGGCGGGTGCCGATGCGCAGCCACGTCCCGCTGCCTCGTTCCTGATCGGCGTGGCCACCGGCCTGCTGTGGGCGCCGTGCGCGGGGCCGATCCTGGGCCTGTTGCTGACGGGCGCGGCGCTGCAAGGCGCCAGTATACAAACCACCTTTTTGCTGCTGGCGTACGCCGCGGGTGCTGCCACGTCCCTCGCGCTGGCATTGCTGTTGGGCGGCAAAGTCTTCACGGCGATGAAACGCTCGATTGGCGCCGGCGAATGGCTGCGTCGCGGTCTAGGCGCGGCGATGCTGGCCGGTGTCGCGGCGATTGCCCTGGGGCTGGACACCGGGGTTCTGGCGCGGTTTTCCACGGCGTCGACCGGCGGTATCGAGCAAGCGCTGGTGGAAAAACTGAGCGGCAAGTCACCGCGCAGCAGCGAGGCGATGAAAGCGCAAAGTCCGGCCGCCGAGGGGGTGATGCCGGTGGCAGACAAGACCCCGGGCACCTTGCCGGTCGAAGGCAACCTGCCGTCGCTGGAGGGTGCTGTGCAATGGCTCAACTCGCCACCTCTCGATGCCCAGGCATTGAAAGGCAAGGTGGTGCTGGTGGATTTTTGGACCTACTCCTGCATCAACTGCCTGCGCTCGTTGCCCTATGTGAAAGCCTGGGCCGAGAAATATCGCGATCAGGGGCTGGTGGTGATCGGCGTGCATGCGCCGGAGTTTGCCTTCGAGCGTGACGTCAACAACGTCACCAAGGCCATGAAGGACCTGGGCATCAACTACCCGGTGGCCATCGATAACGAGTTCAGGATCTGGCGTGCCTTCAACAACGAATACTGGCCGGCGCATTACTTTGCCGACGCCCAGGGACGCATTCGTTATCACCACTTCGGCGAAGGCGAGTACGCCGAGTCGGAGCGGGTCATCCAGCAATTGCTGCGCGAAGCGGGTGCGGCCAAGGTCGCGGACGGGCTGATCAGTGCCAAGGCCGACGGCGTGCAAATGGCCCCGGACAACAGCGAAGTGCAGTCGCCGGAAACCTACGTCGGCTATCAGCGTGCGGAGCATTTCGTGCCGGAAACCGCGCTGGCGCCGGACAAGGTCGCGGCCTACAACCCACCGTCGCAACTGGCCCTCAACGACTGGAGCCTGGGTGGCCAATGGCATGTAGGCCCGGAGCGCGCCACGGCCAGCGCAGCGGCCAGCCGCATTGTCTATCGCTTCCACGCCCGTGACTTGCATCTGGTGCTCGGTCCCGGTGTCGATGGCAAACCGGTGCGCTTCAAAGTGCTGATCGACGGCAAGGCGCCGGGCGATGACCACGGCATGGACGTGGCACCCGACGGCAGCGGCACCGTGACCGACCAGCGCCTGTATCAACTGGTGCGGCAGAGCGGCGGTGTGACCGACCGCACCTTCAGCATCGAGTTTCTTGATCCGGGGGCGTCGGCGTACGCCTTCACCTTCGGCTGATCACTGTTCAACGCTTCAGGAGTTCGCCCCATGAAAACCCTCTTCACCTGGCGCCGTACCCTGCTGGGGCTGGCGGCTGCCGGCATCATCAGCCAATGCTCGGCTTTCTCTTTCGGCAGTGCCGAACAGGCGGTCATCATTCCAGCGCCGGCACTCGACGAAACCACCCAGGCCCGCAGCGAAACCGCGGTGTTCGCCGGCGGCTGCTTCTGGGGCGTCCAAGGGGTGTTCCAGCATGTCAAAGGTGTGAAAAACGCCGTCTCCGGCTACGCGGGCGGGGCGGCCAATACCGCGCAATACGAGCGGGTCAGCAACGGCAATACCGGGCATGCGGAATCGGTCGAAGTCACGTTCGATCCCGGCCAGGTCAGCTACGGCACCTTGCTGCAAATCTACTTTTCAGTGGCGCACAACCCCACCGAGCTCAACCGTCAGGGGCCGGACAGCGGCACCCAGTATCGCTCGGCGATCTTTACCAAAAGCACTGAGCAGCAGCGGGTCGCACAGGCCTACATCACCCAGCTCGACGCCGCGCATGTCTTCGACAAGCCGATCGTGACCAAACTCGAAACCTTCAACGGTTTCTACCCGGCGGAAGAAGAACATCAGGACTTCCTGACCGAGCATCCGACCTATCCGTACATCGTGATCAATGACTTGCCGAAGGTCGCGCAGTTGAAACAGCTGTACCCGAACCGTTACCAGGAACAACCGGTGCTGGTGAAGGCGGGGATGTAAATGGCGATCAGCGACTGCATGGCCTATTCGGCCGACGGGTGCTTGCCCCACCTCTGTACGGCGAATTCGACGAAACGGCGCAGCTTCGGCAAACGATGGCGATCCTGGGCATAGACCAGGTGCATCGGCCGACTGGGCGGGCAGTAATCGGGCATCAAGGCCAGCAGCTTTCCGTCCTTGATGTCCTGTTCGACCAAGGCGTCGGGCATCATCACGATGCCCATGCCGGTCCGCGCGGCCTGATGCAAACCGGCCGAACTGTTGATCAGCATCGGCCCGCCGACCCCCACGCTGACTTCGCCATCGGGACCGGCCAGGCGCCATTCCTTTTGCACCGATTGCCAGTCATCGCCGGCCGGATAGGCAAAGGACAGGCAGTCGTGGTGTCGCAGGTCTTCAGGCGTTTGCGGAGTGCCCCGACGGGCGAGATATTCCGGTGAGGCGCACATGGTCAGGGTGTAGTCGATCAGCGGGCGGGCGATCAGGTTGGAGGGCTCCAGCGCGCCGAGGCGAAACGCCACGTCCAGACCGTTTTCCAGCAGGTCCGGGCGGCGGTTGGTCAGCACTACGTCAAGTTTCACCCGTGGGTTCTGCCGGCTGAACTCACTCAGTGCCGGTGCCAGGCGCTCGGTACCGAAGGTCAAGGGGGCGGTGATGCGCAAGGTGCCGCTCGGCTCGTCGAGCGCCTGTTCGGCCAGGCGCTCGGAATCGGCCACCAGCCCCAACACTTCCAGGCAGCGCTGGTAATACGCGGCGCCGAACTCGGTCAGCCGCTGGCGCCGCGTCGTGCGGTTGAGCAGGCGCACACCCAGCCGTTGCTCCAGGGACTTGAGGTGGTTGCCGACCATGGTCGTGGACATTTCGCACTGCAAAGCAGCGGCGGTCATGCTGCCGGTTTCCACCACTTTGACGTAGACGTTCATTGCCTGGAATAAGTCCATTATCAAGCCCTGCTTTTAAATGATCGAAGTATTACGCTGTTTATCCAGTTCTGGTGGCTAACCATACTGCAAAAACACCGACCCTTGCTGGAGCTTGATGTCATGACCGCCGCCTGCCTGATGAGCACCTATCAACCCCTGGCCTTGAGTTTCAACAAGGGCCTGGGCACTCGCCTGTGGGATCAGGCCGGTCGCGAATACCTGGATGCGGTGGCCGGTGTGGCGGTGACCAATGTCGGTCACTCCCATCCGAAAATCGTTGCCGCCATCGTTGAACAGGCCGGGCTGCTGCTGCACACCTCGAACCTCTACAGCATCGACTGGCAACAGCGGCTGGCGCAGAAACTGACCCGGCTGGCGGGCATGGACCGGGCGTTTTTCAACAACTCCGGGGCCGAAGCCAACGAAACCGCACTGAAAATCGCCCGGCTGCACGGTTGGCACAAAGGCATCGAGCAACCGTTGGTGGTGGTCATGGAGAACGCATTCCACGGCCGCACCCTCGGCACATTGTCTGCCAGCGATGGCCCGGCGGTACGCCTGGGTTTCAACAAACTGCCGGGGAATTTCGTCAAAGTGCCGTTCGGCGACCTCGGCGCGCTGGACAAGGTGCAGCAGGCCTATGGTTCACGGATCGTGGCGGTGCTGATGGAGCCGATCCAGGGCGAAAGCGGCGTGCAGCTGGCGCCACCGGGCTATCTCGGCGCCGTGCGCGAACTGTGCAACCGGCGCTCATGGCTGTTGATGCTCGATGAAATCCAGACCGGTATCGGCCGCACCGGCCAGTGGTTCGCGTTCGAGCACGAAGGCATCGTCCCGGACGTCATGACCCTGGCCAAAGGCCTGGGCAACGGCGTGCCCATCGGCGCTTGCCTGGCCCGTGGCAGGGCGGCTGAACTGTTTACGCCGGGCAGCCACGGCAGCACCTTCGGTGGTAATCCGCTGGCTTGCCGGGTCGGTTGCACGGTGCTGGATATCGTTGAAGAACAGGGGCTGCTGGAAAACGCCCGGCGTCAGGGTGAGCGCCTGCTCGACAGATTGCGCGCAGAGTTGGCGGGTAATCCGAATGTCATGGCGATTCGTGGTCAGGGGCTGATGATCGGCATCGAGCTCAAGCAGCCGATCCGTGACCTGAGTTTGATCGCGGCACGGGATCATGGCTTGCTGATCAATGTCACGCGGGGCAAAACCATTCGCCTGCTGCCGCCGCTAACCATTGATAAGCGGGAGGTGGAGATGATTGTCAGGGGGGTTAGTCGGGTAGTGAAAGCGGGCTGAGGTTCTGCTCAGTAATGGTATCTGCACATCACGATACGTATTTCTCCGTCTTCAATGGCGTAGACCAGACGATGCTCAGCCGTAATCCGGCGTGACCAGAACCCGCTCAAGTTATGCTTGAGCGGTTCGGGTTTTCCAAGGCCGTCGAAAGGCTCACGTTGGATAGCCTTGACCAACAGGTTGATACGTTTGAGCCCAGCCTTATCGTTCTGCTGGAACCAGAGATAGTCGTCCCAGGCTTCAGGGGTGAACTCGATATTCATTCTTCAATCAGTTGCCTGGCTTTGGTTTTGCCGGCTCGCAGGTTACCGATTGATTTGATCAAGCGTTCAGCGTTGGCTGGGGAGCGGAGCAGATAGGCGGTCTCTTCGAGAGCGTTGTATTCGGCCAATGACATCATCACTACCGGCTCGCCTTTCTGGCGAGTTACCAGTAGCGGGGCGCGATCTTCATTCACCCGGTCCATGGTTTGCGCCAGATGTGCCCGAGCGTTGGTGTAGTTGATGGTTTCCATGTGTTTGTCCTCGCTTGATGCAGAGAACGTACAGAAATGAGTACATGTTAGCAAGGCGATACCTACGAGTGGTTGTTACGTAGAAAGTGCATCCACATTTGTATCAAGTATCGCTGAATGTTCCTCAGGACGTTTCCGAGACAGGTGTAATCCCATTCTGAGATACATGCCATCCAACAGGCTTGTGTCCGACCACAGCTCCGAATGCTTACGAGTGACGAACCAGTGCGGTGATTTCCTCCCGACCTTCCAACCTGATTTTCGCACCGCAAAACCCCTCGAACAGTTGCTGATGCGCCGCAAACCCACTGGACTCCTGCCGTTGGTGATAGCTGCCCGCCCATTCCAGCAAGGCGATCAGCAACAGGTCCTGTTCATCGCGTCTGGCCTCGCGTTGTCGAATGTTGGCCACACATTCTTCGTCCCCGACACTCAGCCAGATCAACGTTGTGGCTCGGTGGAGGATTTCGCTGAGGATCCAGCCGTAGACGCCTTCGATCACCCAGTGCTCTTCGCTTGCCGCGCGGCGTGCCATTCCCAGTGCTTCGTTTCGGGGGCGGGCGATGCTGTGTTCGTCGCAGAGCCAGTGAATCTGGTCGAGGTCGGTCCAGGGGGCGTGTAATTGCTTGGCCAGCCGCTGTGCCAGCCAGCTCTTGCCGGAGCCGGAGTTGCCGATGATCAGGGTTCGGGTGAGGTCCATGGGCGACACCGTTCAAATGTGGGAGCGACTGTTTGCAAGTTGATCTGATATTACCGCTGCACCCGATCCAATTGTGGGAGCGGGCTTGCTCGCGAAGGCGGCCTGACTGATTACATATCCGTTTCTGGGTAACGGCGACTGATGGTTTCGCCCTTACGGCGAGTCCCTTTGGCAAACGCCCCAAAGGAACCAAAGGTCTCGCCCCGAACGTCCGGCCCCTCGCCTGGGCTCGGGGTTCCTTCGCTCCGGTGTCCATCCGGGGGCATTGCCCTCCGGTCGGCTGCGCTCGACCTGCATGCAATGGGTTCGACTGCGTCGAACGGCGCTGCGCGCCAGTCCCCGGATGAACACCTCCGCTCAGTCTGCCGAGGGGGCGGGTGGATCAAGATCAAGAGCGGCAGGCGAGCTAACGCTCGGCCTGTTGGGTGGTGAAAAGCGTCTGTGTACGCCGATCCGCAGTTGCTCTGCTCTTGTGTGGGAGCGGGCTTGCTTGCGAATGCGGTGTGACAGTCGACATCTTCTTCTCTGACCCACCGCTTTCGCGAGCAAGCCCGCTCCCACAGTTTTTCGTGGCGTCTTCTCTGCCTCAGTCGTCGCTTTGCGGGGCAATCATCCGGGTCTTCGGTGAGCCGTTCGAGTTGTGTTGGTAGATCGTCTGCGGTTGCCCTTTTTCGTTGAAAAACACCTGGCCGATCCCCGCCGAGTTCCATAGCCGCTCGCCGGCTTCGGCGTGTTCCGGGACGTGCGGGACGATGCGCATGCGTCGACGTTTGGTCAGCCAGTTGAGCGGTGAGCGTGGTGAGTACAGCCAGCGGTTGAGGCGGTCGAACCACTCGAGCAGGGCGGCCGGGAATTCGTTCTTGATGCCGCTGCTGGTGATCTGCCAGATGCGTGGCCCGGCTTTGCGGTGGCGGATCAGCACTTCGTAGACGAAGGAGTAGTGCACGTCGCCCGACAGCACGACGTAGTTACCCGGCGTGCGCGAGTGGCGGAAAATGTTGAGGATTACCTGCGCCGCGCCGCGATGGGCCATCCAGTTTTCCGCGTCCACCAGCAGTGGATAACCGCACCAGCTGAACACCCGTTGCACGGTTTCGATCAGTTTGACGCCGAAGATCGGGGCCGGCGAAACGATGATGGCGCTCGGGTGGTCCAGCAGGTCCTGTTGCAGTTCGCTGAGGGCTTCCCAGTCGAGCAGGCCGGAAGGCTGCTTGAGGTTCATCTCGCTGCGCCAGCGCCGGGTGCGGGTGTCGATCACCACCATGGCCGGGGTCGTCGGCAGCACGTAATGCCAGTGCTGAAACTTCAGCAGCTCATCGATCAAATCATCCTGGACCCTGCTCTCGAGGTGACGCTCGTGTGCGCTGGCGCTCAAGGCTCCGGCCTTTTCCAGCAGGGCAGCGAACGCATCCGGATTGTTGCCCCAGCCCTGGCACAGCATGTACGCCAGTAGTGCGTTGCCGATGATGCGTCGGGAGAACGGATGGCCGTAGGCGGTTTCCTCCCATTGTGCGGACAGGTTCCAGTCGTCGGTGATGTCGTGGTCGTCGAAGATCATCAGCGTCGGCAGGTGCGCCAGGGCCCGTGCAACGTGGCCCAGGCCTGCCTTGAAGGCATCGATGCGCGTCTGTTCAAGGGCGTAGCGCTTGAGTCGTTCCGGTGTCAGCGTCGGCGGCTGGGGCGTGATCAGGGTCCAGGGCGTTGGCGACCAGACCAGCACATACATGGCCATGACTTCGGCGAAGGTCACCAGATGGTTGTCGGCACTGCTGCTGGTGAAAATCGGCTTGCGCGCCCCACCGAAGAAGCGATCACGCAGGGTTTCGTTGCTTTTCAGCGACGGAAGCAAATCAGCTCGGTGGTAGTAACTGGCCGGGTGCTCGTAGAGCCTGGCGCTGTCGCTGACCACGGCACCTTCCAGATGTTCGCCGAACAACCCCAACCGCTCGATCAAGGCGTGAATCGCCCGCAACATCGGCCCCGCGACATCGTCGGCGTAGACCTGATCGCCGGTCATCATCAGCAGTGCCGGGCGGTCCTTGGCGCTGTGTTCCTGCGCCAGCAACCGGTCGACGCAGAGCACGCCGTCCGCCGCCGGGTGATGTGGCTTGCGGCAGGAGCCGTGCAGCAACTGGTCGACCCGTGCGCGCAGGACGAAGTTCGGGCATTGGGCATCGCCATACAGCAGGTGTGGCGCCCAGTCGGCGATGCCCTTTTCCGCGCCATCGATCAGCAGGTCATAGTCGATCGACTCATCGCAGGGCAGGGCGCAATCGAGGTGCACATCGATCAGGTGCACAAAGGCATGAGCCCCCACTGCAATCACCGTGCATTGCCCGGCATCGAGGCGGATATCGCCGACGCCTTGCAAGCGCAAGGTCAGCGCCAGCGCCCGGGAACCTACCAGCCACAGCACCAGCCGCGTGGGCTCAAGACGCCGCAACAGCGGGCCCGCCAGGACCGGCGGCAGGGTTTGGTGATCGTCGGGCAGTGGCAGTGTTTCGGGCATCCGGGGTCAAGGCTCTTGGGGCATCGAGGCGGGCGATGATAGCGCAGGTGGCGACGGTGCAACCCGCCGGCACCGGTCGCCACCGGAAACAAAAAATGACAAGCCCCCGGGCAGCAAGGAGCGAGCTGACCCGCCTGTCACCAAATGAAAAGCCATTGTCGTCTGATGAGAAGCGTCCAAAAGGGCCTCGTCCTACAGTCCAATCAGCGCAATTCGATGCAACACGCCCATATTGCAGATTGGAGAATAAGAAAAATGGCAAAAGCCGTACGCTTTTACGAAACCGGTGGTCCCGAAGTTCTACGTTATGAGGACGTCGAAGTCGGCGAACCCGGTCCAGGTCAGGTTCGGCTTCGTCATGTGGCAGTCGGCCTGAACTATGCCGACACCTATTTCCGTAACGGTACCTATCCGATTCCTATGCCCAACGGCATGGGTGTCGAGGCCTCTGGCGTCGTCCAGGCCGTTGGTGAAGGGGTCACCAACGTCGAAGTCGGCGATCGCGTCACCTACACCGGTTTCCTCAACACCCTCGGCGCCTACAGCACCGAGCGCCTGATCGCGGCCGCGCCGCTGATCAAGCTGCCGGAAACCATCAGCTTCGAAACGGCTGCCGCGATGACCATGCGCGGTTTGACCTCTTCGTACCTGATGCGCCGCATCTACGACTTCAAGGCTGGCGACACCATCCTGCTGCACGCCGCTGCCGGTGGTGTCGGCCTGATCGTTTCGCAGTGGGCAAAATTGCTGGGCCTGAACGTGATCGGCACGGTGTCGACCGAGCAAAAGGCCGAAATCGCCCGCGCTCACGGTTGCGACCATACGATCAATTACAGCCATGAAGACGTCGCCGCTCGCGTTCGCGAACTGACCGACGGTGTGGGCGTCAACGTGGTGTTCGACAGCGTTGGCAAGAACACCTTCATGGGTTCGCTGGATTCGTTGAAACCCCGTGGCCTGATGGTCTGCGTGGGTACCGCATCCGGACCGATCCCGGCGTTCGACCCGGTGATGCTGGCGATGAAAGGTTCGCTGTACCTGACCCGTCCGGCCCTGGCCAACTACATCAGCGACCCGGCGGAAAAAGCCGCACTGGCCGGTGAGTTGTTCGACCACGTCGGCAGCGGCCGGATCAAGATCGAGATCAACCAGCACTACGCGTTGCAGGACGCCGTGCAGGCCCATCGCGACCTTGAGTCACGCAAGACCACTGGCTCGTCGATTTTCGTCATTTAAGGAGCGGCCAGCCATGAAAGTCGAACAATTGACCTGCAGCATTGGCGCCGAACTGATCGGCGTCAATCTGGCCGACGCCGTCCATGACGACGGTCTGTTTGCCGAGATTCGTGCCCAGTTGCTCAAGCACCGCGTGGTGTTCCTGCGTGATCAGGACATCACCCGCGCCGATCACGTGGCCTTCGCCCGTCGCTTTGGCGAGCTGGAGGATCATCCGGTGGCCGGCAGCGATCCGGATCACCCGGGGCTGGTGCGGATCTACAAGAATCCGGACCAGCCGATGGACCGCTATGAAAACGCCTGGCACACCGACGCCACCTGGCGCGAGGCGCCGCCAATGGGGTGCGTGTTGCGCTGCGTGGAATGCCCGCCGGTCGGCGGCGACACCATGTGGGCCAACATGGTCCAGGCCTATGCAAACCTGCCGGAAGACGTAAAGGTCAAGATTGCCGACCTGCGCGCCCGGCACAGTATCGAAGCGAGTTTCGGCGCGGCGATGCCGATCGAAAAGCGCCTGGCGCTCAAGGCGATGTACCCGGACGCCGAACACCCGGTGGTGCGCACCCATCCGGAAACCGGCGAGAAGGTGCTGTTCGTCAATGCCTTCACCACCCACTTCAGCAACTACCACACCCCCGAGCGGGTGCGCTTCGGCCAGGACGCCAACCCCGGCGCCAGCGAATTGCTGCGCTACCTGATCAGCCAGGCGTACATCCCCGAGTATCAGGTGCGCTGGCGCTGGAAGCCCAACAGCATCGCCATCTGGGACAACCGCAGTACCCAGCACTACGCCGTCATGGACTACCCGCCGTGCCATCGCAAGATGGAGCGTGCCGGGATCATCGGCGACAAGACGTTCTGATCGAACGCCACCTGCATCAGCACTCGTTAACACGTCTGCCCGGCACGATCCCGGGTGGACGGAACAATCATAAGAACTGCCCTAAGAACTGGAGTAGACCATGCAATTCTTCGACGATTCCCTGCACCCGGAAAACATGGAAAAGGTAGTCATCACCGTGGCCCCGTACGGCCCGGAATGGATGCCTGAAGATTTCCCGGAAGACATCCCGCTGACCATGGACGAGCAAGTCCAGAAAGCGGTCGATTGCTACGAAGCCGGCGCCACCGTACTGCACTTGCACGTGCGTGAACTGGACGGCAAGGGTTCCAAGCGTCTGTCGAAGTTCAATGAGCTGATCGCCGGTGTGCGTGAAGCGGTGCCGGACATGATCATCCAGGTCGGCGGCTCGATTTCCTTCGCCCCGGAAAGCGACGGTGAAGCGGCCAAGTGGTTGTCCGACGATACCCGCCACATGCTGGCCGAGCTGACGCCAAAACCGGATCAGGTCACCGTGGCGATCAACACCACCCAGATGAACATCATGGAGCTGCTGTATCCGGAGTACCTCAAAGGCACTTCCCTGGATAACCCGCTGATCCATGCCGCCTACAGCGAAATGACCGTACCGGCCGGCCCGGCCTGGGTGGCCGAGCACCTCAAGCGCCTGATGGACAACGGCATCCAGCCGCACTTCCAGCTGACCGGCATGCATGCGATGGAAACCCTCGAGCGCCTGGTGCGCAGGGGCATCTACAAGGGTCCGCTGAACCTGACCTGGATCGGTATCGGTGGCGGTTTCGACGGCCCGAACCCGTTCAACTTCTTCAACTTCATCCACCGCGCGCCGGACGGTTGCACCCTGACCTCCGAATCGCTGCTCAAGAACGTGATGCCGTTCAACACCATGTCGATGGCCATGGGCATGCACCCGCGTGTGGGCAACGAAGACACTATCATTGATCACAAGGGCGATCGCTTCGGCTCGGTGGCACAGATCCAGCAGACCGTGCGCATTGCCCACGAACTGGGGCGCGAAATCGCTACCGGCAAGGAAGCTCGCGAGATCTACCGTATCGGCGTGCAGTACGAAACCGTCGAGGAAACGCTGCTGGCCAACGGCATGGCCCCCAACCGCAAGGCTGGGCAGAAAGGCGTGCCGCAACGCGGCTGACCGATCAGGTGCGCGAGGGGCCGTGACCGCTCGCGCACCGAGCTGCAACACGCTTGATAAAAACAATAAAACGAAGCTTTGAGGAGGCTGCATGGCCTTTCACCCAATCGCCGCCGACGATGACGACACCGGTAGTGTCGGCGTTGCGCGCCAATATGCCTGGATCGTCTTTGCACTGACGTTCGGCCTGTTGATTTCCGATTACATGTCGCGTCAGGTACTGAACGCGGTATTCCCGTTGCTCAAGGGCGAGTGGGCGTTGAGCGACGGCCAGCTCGGTCTGCTCAGCGGCATCGTTGCATTGATGGTGGGCCTGCTGACATTCCCGCTGTCGTTGATGGCCGACCGTTTCGGCCGGGTCAAGAGCCTGGCGCTGATGGCAATGCTCTGGAGCCTGGCGACTCTGGGCTGCGCGCTGGCGCAGGACTACCAGCAGATGTTCATCGCACGATTCATGGTCGGCGTCGGCGAAGCCGCCTACGGCAGCGTGGGCATCGCCGTGGTGATTTCGGTGTTCCCCAAACACATGCGCGCCACCCTGGCCAGTGCCTTCATGGCTGGCGGGATGTTCGGCTCGGTGTTGGGCATGGCCCTGGGCGGCGCCATCGCGGCCAAGCTGGGCTGGCGCTGGTCGTTCGCCGGCATGTCGCTGTTTGGCCTGATGCTGGCGCTGCTCTATCCGCTGATCGTCAAGGAAGCGCGCATCGCTCCGCAGCGTGCCGCTCAAGTGGCGAACAAGGCAAAGGTGGCGGTCAAGCGGCCGTTGCGCACGCTGTGGTCCAGCCGTTCGGTGGTGGCGACCTACGTTGCCAGCGGCCTGCAGCTGTTCGTCGGCGGTACGGTGATGGTGTGGATTCCAAGCTACCTCAACCGCTACTACGACATGCCCACCGACAAGGCCGGCGGCATGGCGGCGATCATCGTGTTGTGCAGCGGTACGGGCATGATTCTGTGCGGCATGCTCAGCGATCGTCTGTGCCGCCACTCGCCCGAGCGCAAGGTCAGCCTGGCCATCGGCTTTTGCCTGGGCAGCTGCCTGCTGTTGTCGGCGGCGTTCGCCTTGCAGGCAGGGCCTGTGCAATTGCTGCTGATCTGCCTGGGCATGCTGATTGCCACCGGCACCACCGGCCCGTGCGGCGCGATGGTTGCCAACCTGACCCATTACTCGGTGCACGGTACGGCGTTCGCCACGCTGACCCTGGCCAACAACATGCTGGGGCTGGCACCTGGGCCGTTCATCACCGGCCGGGTGTCGGACCTGATCGGCCTGCATGCCGCGTTCCAACTGGTGCCACTGGTCAGCCTTGCGGCGGCAGCGGTGTTCTTTTATGCCAAGTGTCATTACCACAGAGATATTGCCCGCCTTCAGGGTCAGAGCGTGCCTGACCCCGTCAGTGAAGCCGGGCTAGAGGTGAAGTTGTGAGTCGTCGTTTACGTATTGATGTGTTTTTCGATTTTATCTGCCCCTGGTGCCTGATCGGCAAACGTCAACTGGAGCATGCGCAGGTACAGTTTCGCAGTCGCCACCCGGACGTGCAGATCACCACGGTGTGGCATGGCGTGCAGTTGTTGCCTCAGTTGCCGGTGCAGGGTGAGCCCTTCGCCGATTTCTATCGCAAGCGCCTGGGCAACGCTGACGCCGTGACCATGCGCCAGGCCCAGGTACAGCAGGCTGCCGGGGCGGTCGGACTGACCATCGACCTCAGCCGCATCGAGACGATGCCCAACACCGCGGACGCTCACCGTCTGTTCGAACGCGTCAGCAAGACGGGCAATGCCAGTCAGCGTGAGATGTTGCTCGAACGACTGTTCGCCGCGTATTTCCTGAGACGCGAAAACCTCGGTTGCCGTGAGACCTTGCTCGACATTGCCCGCTCCTGTGGCGTCGATGCGGACGCGGTGCTCGATTGCCTGAAGGGCGACGCCACGCCATTCGAAGGATCGCCCGATGCGACCAGTGGTGTGCCGAGCTTCCAGTTCGACCGCCGCATGACGGTGATCGGTGCCCAGCCTGCCCAGGCGCTGCTCGGGGCCATGAACGAAGCCCTCAAGGCCAGTGATCTCGAGCGGCAACCGGCATGACCCGGCGTATTCCGGTACCGGCCGGCAAACACCCGCAGGCCGGTGGCCGGGCGCTGTTCGAATTCGAAGACAAAAGCCTGGCGTTGTTCAACGTCGACGGGCAGTTGTTTGCCATCGACGACAGTTGCCCGCACCAGGGTGCGTCGCTGTGTGGCGGGCGGCTTGAGGGGCGGGTGATTCAATGCTGCGCCCATGGCCTGCGCTTCGATTTGCACAGCGGCTACCTGCTGAATTCCAAAGCCGTAAAAGTCACGAGCTACCCGGTCGAGATCATCGACGACCAGGCGTTCATCGTCATCGCTCCCGAGGAGGCCGCGCCATGAGCGCCATCGCTCTCACCCGTATCCACAGTCGCACGCGCGAACTGGCACCGGGCTTTATCGTCAGCCTGATCGTGGCCGCTGCCGCGTCGTTCCTGTCCGAGCACTACGGTGCGCCGGTCATGCTGTTCGCCTTGCTGCTGGGCATGGCCCTGAATTTTCTTGCCGATGACGGCCCCTGCAAGGCCGGTATCGAGTTCACCGCCCGCACGGTGCTGCGCATTGGCGTGGCGCTGCTGGGCATGCGCATCACCCTGGAACAAATGGCGGCGCTGGGCTGGAAGCCGATAGCGCTGGTGGTGATCCTGGTGGTGGTGACCATCAGTGTGTCGGTGATCGCGGCCAAGGCCCTGGGTTTCCAGCGCCTGTTCGGCATGCTGACCGGTGGCGCGACGGCCATCTGCGGTGCCTCGGCGGCTTTGGCCCTGGCGGCGGCGCTGCCGAACCATCCGCAGAAAGAACGCGCCACATTGTTCACGGTGATCGGTGTCTCGGCGTTGTCCACGCTGGCGATGATCGTCTACCCGATGATCGCCAACTGGCTGCATTTATCGCCGCAGGTGGCGGGGGTGTTCCTCGGCGCCACGATCCACGACGTGGCCCAGGTGGTCGGCGCCGGCTACAGCATGTCGACCGAGACCGGCGACACGGCCACGGTGGTCAAGCTGATGCGCGTTGCCATGCTGCTGCCGGTGATCGTCACCGCGGCGATGATCACCCGCATGCAAGGCGCCGACACCACCGGCAAGCGCCCGCCGCTGTTGCCGTGGTTCGCCGTCGGCTTTCTGATCCTGGCCTGCATCAACAGCACCGGATGGGTGGCGCCTGCGGTGCAAGGATCGGTCAACGAACTGTCGCGCTGGTGCCTGGTGATTTCCATCAGTGCCCTGGGTATGAAGACCCGGCTCAAGGAGCTGGCGGCGGTCGGGATCAAGCCGATCCTGCTGATGGTCGGGGAGACGGTGTTCCTGGTCGTGCTGGTGCTGTTGTTGCTGCACTGGGGGCTCTGAACGCGTCACCACCCATGGTTTTATGGCAGGGCAACACGGTATTGACTCCTCATGCCGTGGGGCTCCCGACCGGTGTCACAAACACCGGTTCTTCACGGCGACTGTACCAGCAGTCGCCGTTTTTTTGTGGTGGCCAGTCGTCAGTGTTTTGGCATCCACCTGTAATTTCTGACAGTAGACGCTACCCGACAGCAAATGCTATCCAGTGTCCATGAACAATCCCGGTGTGCATCACGCAACGCCCACACTCGCGGTCATGGACTCGCGAGGGCTTGCGGTGCGCGGTGTGGGCTACTGGCGCGCGCAGGCCGGACAAGCGCCGCAGGCTCGGGTCACGCGGCAGGTATTCGATGCGGCGGGGCGCGGGGTTGAACAGTGGGATGCGCGGTTGCCGATTTCGGCATTGAGTCATGGGTTTAGCCTGACGGGGCAAGTGCTGCTGACTGAAAGCGTCGATGCCGGTTGGCGTGTATCGATGCTCGGTCAGACCGGTGAAGCCCTGGTTCAGTGGGACAGTCGCGGCACGCGGCAGGACTTTGAATACGATACGTCGATACGCCCAGCGGTGGTGATGGAGCAGGCGCGTGGTGAGGCGGTGCGGGTGGTCGAGCGCTTCGAGTATGGCGGCGCCCATCTTCAGGTCGGCAATCAGTGTGGCCGGCTGATTCGTCACGACGACCCGGCCGGCACCCGGCATATGCCCGAGTACGATGTGCTGGGGCTGGCGACGAGTGAAATCAGCCACTTTCTCACTGTGTTGGACACTCCCGATTGGCCACAGGACGAGTCGGCACGTGATGCATTGCTTGAATCCGGGATGGGGCTGGAGAGTCGCTGGGCCTATAACCCTGCCGGCGACTTGCTGAGTCTTACCGACGCCAGCGACAACCGTCGGCGGTTCAACTACAGCGTGGCTGGACAGCTCAAGGAGGGTTGGCTGCAACCGGCGAATAGCCCGGCACCCGGACAGTGCCTGGTGCACGATATTCGTTACAACCCGAGCAGTCAGGTCGAGCGGGAAACCGCTGGCAACGGCGTAGTCACCGAGGCCGAGTACGCACCCAACGATGGGCGTTTGCTACGCTTGGTCGCCGCATTGCCCGGTGCGTCACCCTTGCAGGATCTGCGTTATGAGGTCGATGCGGTGGGTAATATCGTGAGTATCGAGGACCATGTCCTGCCTGTGCGTTTCTACAAGAACCAGCGCATCGAGGCGCTGCGCAGCTTCGGCTATGACAGCCTGGGCCAGTTGATCAGCGCCACCGGGTGGGAAACCGAACAAGCCGCTTCTTATCCGATGACCCGCTATCGCACCTTCAACGACGCCAACGCCGTGGTCAATTACCGCGAGGAATACGATTATGACGCGGCCGGCAACCTGACCGAATTACGGCACCTCGGCGCGCAATCATTCACCCGGCGCTGGGTCATCGCCCCGAACAGCAATCGCAGTCTGCTCGAAGAGGATCAGCCGGCGGATTTCGACAGCCGCTTCGACCGCAATGGCAACCTGCGCTTTCTGCATCGTGGCCAGGCCATGTCCTGGGATTTACGCAACCAACTCACCAGCGTTTCGCCCGTACAACGGGAAAACGAAGCCGACGATACCGAACGCTACCTCTACGGCGGCGGAGGCAAACGCCTGCGCAAAGTCCGCACGGCCCTGACCGGTACTCGTACCGTGTTCGCCGAAGTGCGTTACCTGCCGGGACTGGAAATCCATCTGCGCAATGGCGCCCCGTCGCACCAGGTAATCGACCTCGAAGCCGGCCGCAATCGCGTGCAATGGCTGCTCGGGCCCGGTGCGCCGGAATATGCGTTGCGTTACCACCTCACCGACCACCAAGGCTCCGGCACGCTGGAACTCGATGAACATGCCCAGGTGCAGAGCCGCGAAGTGTATTACCCGTTTGGCGGTACGGCGTGGGAAGACCACCGCGATCAGAGTGGCGCCTGGAAAACCCTTCGTTACTCGGGCAAGGAGCGTGATGCGACCGGGTTGTATTACTACGGTTATCGCTACTTCGCGCCGTGGCTGGGGCGGTGGATCAATCCCGACCCGGCAGGGGCAGTGGATGGGTTGAACCTGTATCGGTTCGTGGGCAATTCGCCGGTGGGCAAAGTAGACCGGGATGGACGGGTGGGGAGTCCGGCTGGCCAACGAACTTCGAACGTCATCGAGTTTGATGTGGATGAGTTGCTTGCGAGACCGATAGATCCAAGTCAGTCTGCTGAAATTGAGCGGTTGGCAAGAGCACTGGGCCCCATCACCGTGGATCTGGATCTGGATCACATACTTGCAAGCCCAAGGCCTGAGCAGGAAGCCCGTATGCTTGAAGAGTGGAGCGCCACGACAGGCCAGCCAATGAGAGCTCCCGTTGCTGGCCCTTCCTCGGCGGGTGAGCCTCCTACGCCAAGTGGTCCTGCCTGTCCCACCTGTGGCAAAGTCTTTTCACGTAAGCACAACCTTAACCAACATTTGAGAACACATACCGGTGTGCGGCCTTATGGCTGTAAAGAACCGGAATGCACTGCAGCATTTTTTCGGTTGGCAGGTCTGGCTAGACATTTGAGAACACATACCGGTGTGCGGCCTTATGGCTGTAAAGAACCGGAATGCACTGCAGCATTTAAGCAGTCGGGAAACCTGGCTCAACATCGTCGAACACATACCGATGAGCGTTCGTATCGCTGCATGAAACCTGGTTGTAACCGGGCGTTCAAGTGGCCATCGAGTCTCAAAAAACATCACCGAAAACATGCCGTTTAATAACTATTCATAGGCAAGTTTCATGTCCGGACTACGATGGTCCCGTGGAATCAGGGTTCTTTGGGAACCGGCTGCCCCGCAACATCCACCTGAACCTTCGCAGCCCCCTGCTTCTGCGTGCGCCAAGTCGCCGGCGGCATACCGAACTGGCTGATGAACCACCGTGTAAACGAACTCGCCATCGAGTAGCCGAGCATGTCGGCAATGCGGCTGAGCGAGTAGTTCGGGTTGTCCAGGTAGCGCAGCACCAGGTCGCGGCGCACGTCGTTGATCACATCGTTGAAGGCGCAGCCGTCGTCCTTGAGGCGGCGTTGCAGGGTGCGCACGTTCATGCCCTGGCTCTGGGCCACCTGTTCGATGGTGGCGCGCCCCATGGGCAGCAGCAGGTAGATGGCCTTGCGCACCTCGAACAGCATCGAGGCGCCTTCATGGTTCTGCAGTGAGTCGAGGTAGCTCTGGGCGTAGCGCGCCATGGCCGGGTCGGCGTTGGGGTTGGTCATGTCGAGGCTGATGTCGGGGCAGACGATGCCGTTGAACTCGCTGCCGAACTCCAGGTTGCAGCCGAACAGCCGGCGATGCAGGTGCAGGTTCTCCGGTGGCTGGTGCATGAAGTTGACGCTGTAGGGGTGCCAGTGTGAGCCGAGCAGGGCCGAGCACAGCCGGAACATCACGCCGATGGCCAGCTCCGTGGCCTGGCGGCTGGGCATTGGCGTTTCGGTGACCACCTCTTCGCGAATGATCACCATCTTGCCGGCCTCTTCAATGAAGATGGCCAGCGAATCGTTCATCAGGTGCCGGTAGTTCACCACAACCTGCAAGGCATCGCGCAGGGTGCGCTGGTGGCTGAGCAGCAGGCTGACCACGCCGAAGTCCGAGAGCTGGCGCGACTCGGCCATGCTCAGGCCGAAAGTCTGGCAACCGCTGGCGGCGGCGGAATCTTCCAGCAGGCGCACCGCGGCATCGATGGGGATGCGGGTTTCAGGCGCTTGCAATTGGGCTCTGCTCAGGCCGACGCCTGCCAGGACATCTCGCGGGTTGAAACCCAGGTACTGGGTGACCTCCAGGTAGTTGGTCATGACGGCGGCGCGGACAAGCTTGGGCATGCGAAGGTCTTCCCTGGGCCGATGGCGATTGGCGTGAGCGTGGCGACTATATCCAGCGTATCAACAGTTGAACAGTTGTCATGTTGTTGATGGTTTTCATGCCGTCGGTCACGCAATCTCTGCGTGGGTTGATGGGATCGTCCCGCATCCGTTGATTACAGTGACCCTGCGCCAACCTGTGGCACTTTTCGACCAGCGGTCATAGTGTCCTGCTGTCCGACAATTTGTCATCAAAAGAAAAGTGCATGACGTCCAATGTAAAGCGCTTTGGGTGGTCGCTCTTTAATGTCGACCCTACAAAAAGCCTCTGGCGAAAACAGCCAGTCGAGTTATCGAGAAAGCGAAGGTGTTGACTGTGGACAAACTGCAAACTGCCGCCACCATTCTGATCGTTCCGGGTCTGCGCGAGCATGTGGCCGAACATTGGCAAACGTTGCTTGCAGACAGGCTGGGCAAAGTGCGCAGTGTTGCGCCGCTGGAGACCGACAAGCTCGACTGCATGGCCCGTGTGCGGGCGATTCAACACGAACTCGAACAAATCGACGGGCCCGTGATTCTGGTGGCCCACAGTGCCGGCGTGCTGATGGTCGCGCACTGGACGGCGCATTACAGCCGTCCGATCAAGGGCGCCTTGCTGGCCGCGCCACCGGACCTCGATGCGGTCTGGCCGGCAAACTATCCGTCTTCCGAAACCCTGCGTAGCCAGGGCTGGAACCCTCTGCCCCAAGGCCCGCTGCCATTTCGCAGCATCGTGGCCGGCAGCACAAACGATCACCTGGCCAGCCTGTCTGCGGTCACCCGCATGGCAGAAGGCTGGGGCGCCGAATTGCTCAATCTGGGCGATGTCGGCCATCTCAATCCGGCCGCAGGATTTGGCCATTGGCAGCAAGCCGAGGCACTCATCCTGCAGCTGGACCGCTAGTACAGGAACCGGTCTGGCAGCACGCCAACCGGCATTTGCCCTCACTCCTGAGAACGCAGACCCGAAGAGGAATGCGCGAGGGCGGCTGCGCTTAAAACAAATACAAAAAGGCGGAGACAACGCAATGCACAACAATAAGAGTCACGGCTTCACCGCAGCACGCTACACCTTGCTGGCCTCGGCCATCCTGGCCGTCATCGCGCCTGCTGCCCATGGTGTCGAGATCGATCTGGGCAACCCGGACTGGACCGCGCGCCTGGATAACACTGTCAAGTACAACTACGGCGTGCGCACCGAAAGTGCAGACAAACGCATGCTGGGAACGCCGAACAACAACGACGGCGACTACAACTTCCGCAAGGCCGGTACCAACATCACTAACCGTATCGACCTGTTGACCGAAATGGATGTGGTCTACAAGAACGCCATGGGCTTTCGCGTCAGCGCCGCCAGCTGGTACGACAAGGCCTATGACAACACCGGCTCCAACTCCAACCCGTTCGTCAACGGCAATGGATCGACGTCGGGCCTGGTCGCCAACGATCCGCGCCTGGCAGCGGTCACCCATGACAACGTCGGTTTTGGCAGCCCGCACCTGAGCAATTATGCCCAGCGCTACTACAGCGGTCCTTCGGGCGAAATCCTCGATGCCTTCGTGTTCTACAGCACCGAAGTGGGCGAGGAGTCGATGTTCAGCGCCAAGGCCGGCCAGCACAACGTGTTCTGGGGCGAGACCATTCTCAACCCGGTGCACTCGGTCAGCTACGGCCAGTCCGGCCTCGACCTGGCCAAGCTTGCCGCATCGCCAGGTACCGAAGCCAAGGAACTGTTCGTCCCGCGCAACCAGTTGTCGATGACCTTCACCGTCAATCCGGAATTGACCGTGGGTGCCCAGTACTTCCTCGATTGGGACGCTGCGCGTCTGCCGGAAGCCGGTACTTACTACGGTGGTTCCGACTTGATCGGCTATGGTGCGCAGTCGTTCCTGCTCGGCAACACCAACGCCGTGGTGCCTGGCAGCCCGCTGGGTTGCGGCCTGGCACCGTGCAACGCCTTGACCAACGTGCGTCGCGGGCATGACCTGACACCAAGCAGCAGCGGCGACTGGGGCATCATGGCCAAGTGGTCGCCGGCCTGGCTGGATGGCACCCTCGGCGTCTACTACCGCGAGACTTCGGAAATCCTGCCGCAAGCCTGGCTGGATGCCAGGGGCATCAGCTCGGCCAACGCCAACGGCAGCCGGCCGGCGGGGCAAGTGCCTGCGGTGGTCAACACCCTCAACTCGCTGGACACCGCCACCTATCAACTGGCCTATGCCGACAACATCAAGATCTTTGGCCTGAGCCTGTCCAAGGACGTGGGCGGGATCAGCGTCGGTTCGGACCTGAACATCCGTCACAACATGCCGCTGGCCAGTATTCCGGCGATTGTCAGCAGCACCAGCCCGCTGGGCCTGGGCAAGGGCCTGGGCCTGTTGCCGGCGCGTACGGATGCCACGGGTGTGATCTACGACACCCCGAGCCGCGGCGACAGCATGAGCGCCACCGGCGACACCTTGCACTGGACACTCAACGGCCTGGTGACCCTGCCGAAAACCCCGGTGTTCGATCAGGCAACCGTGCTGGCCGAGCTGTACTACAGCAACCTGCTCAAGCTCGATAGCAAGAACGAGGCGCTCTACAAAGGCAAGGACACCTATCGCGGCATCGACGCGCCGACCCGGGACAACTGGGGCATCGCGGTCAACTTCACACCGACCTGGTACCAGGTGTTCCCTGGTGTCGACCTCAACGCGCCGATGTCGGTCAACGTCGGTATCGACGGTGTGTCGCCGGTCTCCGGTGGCGGTGCCAAGGACACCGGCAACTATGCCGTGGGCCTCGGTGCCGTTGTTTACAACAAATACTTTGTCGACCTGAAGTACGTGGACTCCTTTGGCAAAACCGAAAAGTGCAACGTCAGCGGTGTAAGTACCGGCCCGAACGGCGGTGACGGCTCCACTCCCAACGCCTTTAGCGGCAACGAAAACTACGCCTGTTTCGCCGGTGGCTACTCGTCCTTCTCCGGAGGTGGTGCCACGACCGAGGACCGTGGCGCGGTGTACCTGACGATGAAAACAACCTTTTGATGCACCACTGATTTGCTCAATGCAAGCAGGAGAATAACAAGATGAAATTCGCACAAACCGTGTTGGCCGTTTCGCTGGCCATGGTCCTTGCCGCCCAGGCACAGGCCGCTGTTTCAACTCAGGAAGCTGCCAAGCTGGGCACCAGCCTGACCCTGGTGGGCGCTGAAAAAGCCGCGAACGCCGATGGTTCCATCCCTGCCTACAACGGTGGACTGACTACGCCGCCGGCCAGTTTCAAATCCGGTGACAGCATGCGCCCGGATCCGTTTGCCAGCGAGAAACCCTTGCTGGTGATCGACGGCAAGAACGTCGATCAGTACAAGGGCCTGCTCAGTGCAACCACCGTTGAACTGGCCAAGCGTTTCGCGACCTTCCATGTCGACGTCTACCCGACCCACCGTACCGTTTCGCTGCCCCAGGCCATTCTGGACAACGGCGTGAAGAACGCCATCGGTGCCAAGTCCCTGGAAGGTGGCCTGGCCATCGACAACGTCCTGCCGGGCGTGCCGTTCCCGATTCCTCAGTCGGGCAACGAAGCGATGTGGAACTTCCTGCTGCGCTACCAGGGCGTCAGCATCAGCTCCAAGTACGATTCCTGGAACGTCGACTCGGCCGGCGTGCCGAGCCTGGCCACCACCGGGCAAGCGAACATCTCCTACCCGATCTACGAAAACCTGTCGCAGCCGATCAGCAGCGCCGACGTGTACTACCAGATGAAGCTGTCGTACACCGGCCCTGCGCGCCGGGCCGGCGAAGCGGTGATGCTCAAGGACGCCGCCAACCCGCTGCAACAGCCACGTCGCGCCTGGCAATACCTGCCGGGCCAGCGTCGGGTGAAACTGGCGCCGAACCTGGCGTACGACACGCCTAACCCAGGCACTGCAGGCGCGGGTACCTACGACGACGTGTTCGTGTTCAACGGTGCGCTGGACCGCTACGACTGGAAGCTGGTGGGCAAGCAGGAAATGATCGTGCCCTACAACACCTACAAGCTGACCTACGTCCAGGATCCGAAGTCGCTGACTACTGCCAATCACCTGGCACCGGACTTCGTGCGTTGGGAAAAACACCGCGTATGGGTGGTTGAAGGCAACCTCAAGGCCGGCGCCCGTCACATCTACGCCAAGCGCCGCTTCTACCTCGACGAAGACAGCTGGACCGCTCTGGCCTCGGATCAATATGACGCCCGTGGTCAGCTCTATCGCGGCTCCTTCGCCTTCCTGAGCCAGAGCTACGACAAGCAGGTGCCGGATTCGACACCGTTCATGATCTACGACCTGGTCGGTGGTTCGTACAACATCAACGGCGTAGTCGGTCCGTATGGTGGCATCAAGTACATCGAGCCACTCTCCAAGGCGCAGTGGTCGTCGGAATCCCTGGCTGGCGCCGGTATTCGCTAAGCCAACCGCAACAACGCACCCGCACGGTCCGGTGCGTTGATGTAGGAGCGAGCTTGCTCGCGATGGACGAGTGGGCGACGCGGGCATCCAGAAAGCACGCGTAATCGTTCACGACCATCGCGAGCAAGCTCGCTCCCACAACGGCATGGGCGCGGTTTTCCGAAGAGGACGCTGTATGTGTTCGTATAAAAATAATATGTTGCAGCTGGCGTTTGGCGTTGTGCTCTGCCTGTCGCAGGGCATCGCCCACGCGGCCGAATACGTCGATGTGCTGGACCTGCCCGCCAGGGTCAGCGCCTTGGCGGTCAACAGCCCTCTGTCCGGCATGGCCCGCGCCGGTGGGCGCGTGATTGCCGTCGGCCAGCGTGGCCATATTCTGTTTTCCGATGACGCCGGCAAGCATTGGCAGCAGGCCGCCGTGCCGGTCAGCGCCGATCTGACCGCAGTGAATTTTCCGACCACCACCCAGGGCTGGGCGGTGGGTAATGACGGCGTGGTGGTGCACAGCAGCGACGCCGGTGCGACCTGGCAAAAGCAGCTCGACGGTCGCCAGATCGGCGAGTTGCTGGTCAAGCATTACACGGCGCTTGCGAGCGCCGAACCGGGCAATGAGCAATGGCCGCTGCTGGTCACCGAGGGCCAGAAGCTAGCCGAACAGGGCGCGGACAAACCGCTGCTCGACGTCTGGTTCGCCAACGAAAAACTGGGGTATGTGGTGGGTGTGTTCAACCTGATTCTGCGCACCGAGGACGGCGGCCAGAGCTGGACCCCGTTCCAGGATCGCACCGACAACCCGCAAGGCTTTCACCTCAACGCCATCGCCTCTACCGGCGACGGTTTGTACATCGCCGGCGAACAGGGCCTGTTGCTCAAATGGGATGACAGTGCCCAACGCTTCAATGCCGTGCCGACGCCTTATCAAGGCAGCTTCTTCGGCGTGCTCGGCAAGCCCGGCGAAGTGCTGGTCTACGGCCTGCGCGGCAACGTGCTGCGCAGCACCGACGGCGGCCAGAGCTGGACCGCGCTGGACACCGGCCTGCACGTCAGCATCACCGCGGGCCTGATCGATGCCCGTGGCAATTATCGCTTGTTCACCCAGGGCGGGCAGATGCTGGTCAGCCAGGGAACGGGCGAGCAGTTGCACCTGGTGCAACGACCGGCACCGACGCCAGTCGCCGGCGCCACCCAGTCCGCCGATGGCGCATTGGTGCTGGCCGGCAGCCGTGGTACCCGCACGCTGTCCGCCGACCCAGCCCTAGAACCCTAAGAGCGAGAACCCAGACATGGGCAATATCAAACAAGACGCCATGCCGGTGATCCGCGATGTGCGTGATTTCGATCGTCGCTCCGGCAACCTGCTGGAACGGCTGGTGTTCAACTATCGCCCGCTGTTCATGCTGCTGATGGCGCTGGCCACGGTGGTGCTGGGCTACATGGCGGTGACGCGCCTGGAGCTGCGCCCCAGCTTCGAAAAGATGATTCCGCAGAGCCAGCCGTACATCCAGAACTTCCTGGAAAACCGCCAGTCGCTGCGCGGGTTGGGTAACTCGGTGCGGGTGGTGGTCGAGAACACCAAGGGCGATATCTTCGACCCTGGTTACCTGGACGTGCTCAAGCAGGTCAACGATCAGTTGTTCCTCACCGAAGGCGTCGACCGCGCCTGGATGAAGTCGCTGTGGAGCCCGGCGGTACGCTGGACCGAAGTCACCGAGGACGGTTTCCAGGGTGGCCCGGTGATGCCCGATACCTATTCCGGGCAACCTGAACAAATCGAACAACTGCGCCAGAACATCTCCCGCGCTGGCGTCGTCGGCAGCCTGGTGGCCAGCGATTTCAAGTCGAGCATGCTGGTCGTGCCCTTGCTGGACAAAGCCGCGGCCGGTGGACAGCGCATCAATTACCACGCGTTCTCGCAGATGCTCGAAGAGCAATTGCGCGACAAGATCGAATACGCCGGCGACAGCGCCGCGCGTAAATCCGGGGTTGAAGGCACCGGACAGTACAAGGTGCGGGTGATCGGCTTCGCCAAACTGATGGGCGACCTGATCGACGGCCTGATTCAGGTGATGATGTTCTTCGGCCTGGCGGTCGTCACTTCGCTGGTGATCATCTACGCCTACACCCGTTGCGTGCGCAGCACCCTGCTGGTGGTCGGTTGCTCGCTGATCGCGGTGGTCTGGCAACTGGGCATCGTCGCCTGGCTCGGTTACGCCATCGATCCGTACTCGGTGCTGGTGCCGTTCCTGATCTTCGCCATCGGCGTGTCCCACGCCGCGCAGAAAATGAACGGCATCATGCAGGACATCGCCCGTGGCACCCATAAGCTGATCGCCGCGCGCTACACCTTCCGCCGTCTGTTCATTGCCGGCGTCACCGCATTGCTGGCCGACGCCGTGGGCTTTGCGGTGCTGATGCTGATCGATATCCCGGTGATCCAGGACCTGGCGATCACCGCCAGCATCGGCGTCGCGGTGCTGATCTTCACCTCGCTGTTGCTGATGCCGGTGGCGCTGTCCTATGTCGGCGTCGGCGCCAAGGCCGCCGAGCGTGCGCTGAAAATCGACACCCGTGCAGAAAAGCACAAAGGTTTCGGCAAGCTCTGGGATCTGCTCGACCGCTTCACCACCGCCAAGTGGGCCACGGGCGCCGTGCTGGTCGCGGTACTGATGGGCATTGGCGGCTATGTGGTCAGCCTGAACCTGAAGATCGGCGACCTGGAAAGCGGTGCACCGGAGCTGCGTGCCGACTCGCGCTACAACCGCGACAACGCCTACATCACCCAGCATTACGCGCTGTCCAGCGACCTGTTCGCGGTGATGATCAAGACAGCTCCCGAAGGTTGCCTGAACTACAAGACCCTGGTGCTCGCCGATCGCCTGGCCTGGGAGCTGCAACAGCACCCGGGCGTGCAGGCCACGGCTTCGCTGGTCAACGCGGTGCGGCAGATCACCGCCGGCACCTACGAAGGCAACCCCAAGCTCAACAGCATCCAGCGCAACCAGGACGTGCTGAACTACGCCGCGCAGCAAGCCTCGGTGAACTCGCCGGAGCTGTTCAACACCGAGTGCTCGCTGATGCCGGTGATCGCCTTCCTCAAGGATCACAAGGCTGAAACCCTGGATGCGGTGGTGGCGATTGCCGACAAGTTCGCCAGGGAAAACAGCAGCGACGATCGCCAGTTCCTGCTCGCGGCCGGCAGTGCCGGGATCGAGGCGGCGACCAACATCGTCGTGCGCGAAGCCAACCACACCATGCTGCTGTACGTGTACGCGGCAGTGACGCTGTTCTGCCTGATCACCTTTCGCAGCTGGCGCGCCACCCTGGTGGCGCTGTTGCCGCTGGTGCTCACGTCGATCCTCTGCGAAGCCTTGATGGTGGCCATGGGCATCGGCGTGAAGGTTGCGACCCTGCCGGTGATCGCGCTCGGCGTGGGCATCGGCGTGGACTACGCACTGTACTTGCTCAGTGTGCAGTTGCACTTCCAGCGCCAGGGCCTGCCGCTGTCCCAGGCCTATCGCAACGCCGTGTCCTTCACCGGCCGGGTGGTCGGGCTGGTGGGCATCACCCTTGCGGCCGGCGTGGTGTGCTGGGTCTGGTCACCGATCAAGTTCCAGGCCGATATGGGCATCCTGCTGACCTTCATGTTCCTGTGGAACATGCTCGGCGCGCTGATCCTGATTCCGGCCCTGTCCTACTTCCTGCTGCGCGAACGGGCACCTCAGCCCGGTTCGGTGGCGGCCGACGAAAACCCTGAATCCACTGAACGTCCCGGCATGCCTGTTGCCGTGACCACTTCCGAGTAAACCAAGATGTCTGATTACAAAGCTCCCCTGCGCGACATGCGCTTCGTACTCAACGAGGTTTTCCAGGTGTCCCGGCTGTGGGCCAAGTTGCCTGGCCTGGCCGACGTGATCGATGAAGAAACCGCCGCCGCCATCCTCGAAGAGGCCGGCAAGATCAGCGGCGAAGTGATCGCGCCCCTGAACCGCGCCACCGACGAGCAGGGCTGCACCTGGAGCAATGGCTCGGTCACCGCGCCGGACGGCTTTGCCCAGGCCTATCAGGCATTCGCCGAGGGCGGTTGGGTCGGTGTCGGCGGTGATCCGCAGTACGGTGGCATGGGCATGCCCAAGGCCATTTCCGCGCAGGTCGAGGAGATGGTCAACTCGGCCAGTCTGTCGTTCGGCCTGTACCCGATGCTGACCGCCGGCGCGTGCCTGTCGATCAAGGCTCACGCCAGCGAAGAGCTCAAGCAACGCTATCTGCCGAACATGTACGCCGGCACCTGGACCGGTTCGATGTGCCTGACCGAGGCCCACGCCGGTACCGACCTGGGCCTGATTCGCACCCGCGCCGAGCCACAGGCCGACGGCAGCTACAAGGTCACCGGCAGCAAGATCTTCATCACCGGCGGCGATCACGACCTGACCGAGAACATCATCCACCTGGTACTGGCGCGCCTGCCGGATGCACCGGCCGGGCCCAAAGGCATCTCGCTGTTCCTGGTGCCCAAGGTGCTGGTCAACGCCGACGGTTCGCTGGGCGAAAACAATGCGCTGTCCTGCGGCTCCATCGAACACAAGATGGGCATCAAGGCCTCCGCCACCTGCGTGATGAACTTCGATGGCGCCACCGGCTGGATCGTCGACGCACCGAACAAAGGCCTGGCGGCGATGTTCACCATGATGAACTACGAGCGTCTGGGCGTGGGCATCCAAGGGCTGGCGCAGGGTGAGCGTTCGTACCAGAACGCCGTCACCTACGCCCGCGACCGCCTGCAAAGCCGTGCGCCGACCGGCGCGCAATGCAAGGACAAGGCCGCCGACCCGATCATCGTGCATCCGGACGTGCGCCGCATGCTGTTGACCATGAAAGCCTTGAACGAAGGCGGCCGTGCATTTTCCAGCTACGTCGCGTTGCAACTGGACACGGCCAAGTACAGCGAAGACGAAGTCACGCGCAATCGCGCGCAAGAATTGGTGGCGTTGCTGACCCCGGTGGCCAAGGCATTCCTCACCGACATGGGGCTGGAAACCACCTTGCACGGTCAGATGATCTTCGGTGGCCACGGCTACATCCGCGAGTGGGGCCAGGAGCAACTGGTGCGCGACGTGCGCATCACCCAGATCTACGAAGGCACCAATGGCATCCAGTCCCTGGACCTGGTCGGACGCAAGATCGTCGGCAGCGGCGGGGCGCTCTACCGCCTGTTCGCTTCGGAGATCCGCAACTTTACCGCCAACGCCAGTGCTGACCTCGGCGAGTTCACCAAACCGTTGAACACCGCCGTGGACACCCTCGACGAGTTGACCGCGTGGCTGCTGGACCGCGCCCAGAGCAATCCGAATGAAATCGGCGCGGCCTCGGTCGAGTACCTGCACGTGTTTGGCTACACCGCGTATGCCTACATGTGGGCGCGCATGGCCCAGGCTGTGCTGAGTTCGGACGTCGAGGATGATTTCCATACCAGCAAACTGGCCACCGCGCGTTTCTACTTTGCCCGGTTGCTGCCGCGTATCCATTCGTTGAGCGCATCGGTCAAGGCCGGCAGCGACTGCCTCTATGAGTTGCAAGCCGATCAGTTCTGATCACAAGGACAAGGAACCTTAATCATGATGGCGACAAAAATAATCCCGCCCGCCGACGGCGCTTATGCCTATCCCTTGCTGATCAAGCAATTGCTGCTGTCCGGCGTGCGCTACGAGCCGGGCCGGGAAATCGTCTACGCCGACAAGCTGCGCTACAGCTACCAGACACTCAACCAGCGCATCCGCCGCCTGGCCAATGCGCTGACCGCCGCCGGGGTCAAGGCCGGTGACACCGTGGCCCTGCTCGACTGGGACAGCCACCGTTACCTGGAATGCTTCTTCGCCGTGCCGATGATCGGCGCGGTGCTGCACACGGTGAACATTCGCCTGTCGCCGGAGCAGGTGCTGTTCACCATGAACCACGCCGAGGATGACCTGGTGCTGGTGCATGATGACTTCCTGCCGCTGGTCGAGCAGATTCACGGGCGACTGGAAACTGTAAAAGGTTACCTGCAACTCACCGATGACGAGGCGACCTCGACCGCGCTGCCGGTGCTGGGAGAGTACGAGCACCTGCTGTCCCTGGCGCCGGACCAGTATGACTTCCCCGACTTCGACGAGAACTCGGTTGCCACGCTGTTCTACACCACCGGCACCACTGGCGACCCGAAAGGCGTGTACTTCAGCCATCGCCAACTGGTCCTGCACACCCTGAACGCCGTCGGCACCCTGGGCGGCTATCAGGGCCAGCCGCTGCTGCGTTCGGACGATGTGTACATGCCCATCACGCCGATGTTCCACGTGCATGCGTGGGGCGTGCCGTATGTCGCGACCCTGATGGGCATCAAGCAGGTGTATCCGGGCCGCTACGAACCCAACAGCCTGGTGCGGCTCTACCGCGAAGAGAAGGTGACCTTCTCCCACTGCGTACCGACCATCCTGCAGATGATCCTCAACTGCGAGGAAGGCAAGGCGACCCGTTTCGACGGCTGGAAAATGCTCCTCGGCGGCAGCGCGCTGACCCTCGGCATCGCCAGCGAAGCCAGTGCCAAAGGCATGGTGGTGCACGCCGGCTACGGCATGTCGGAAACCTGCCCGTTGCTGTGCCTGACTTACCTGCGTGACGAAGACCTGCAGCTATCCGCCGAAGCCCAACTGCCGATCCGCATCAAGACCGGCACGCCGGTGCCGATGGTCGACCTGAAGATCATCGACGCCGACGGCAATGACGTGGCCCACGACGGCGAGTCCCTCGGTGAGATCGTGGTGCGCGCGCCGTGGCTGACCCAGGGCTACCTGAAAGCCCCGGACAAAGGCGCGGAGCTGTGGCACAACGGCTGGCTGCACACCGGTGACATGGCCTCGATCGACAAGCTTGGCGGCGTGGAAATCAAGGACCGCATCAAGGACGTGATCAAGACCGGTGGCGAGTGGATCAGCTCCCTGGAACTGGAAAGCCTGATCAGCGAACACCCGGGCGTGATGTCCGTCGCTGTGGTGGGCATCGTCGATGAACAATGGGGCGAACGGCCCATGGCCATGGTCGTCAGCGAGCCGGGGTACTTCCTCGACCGCAAGATCCTGGAGACGCACCTGCAAGCCTTCGTCGACGGCGGCCGCATCAACAAATGGGCGATTCCCAAGCAGTTCAAGTTCGTCGCCGAAATCCCCAAGACCAGCGTCGGCAAGATCAACAAGAAGCTGATCCGGGAAACTGAAGCGAACTGACCCGAACTGACACGAACCGTCCTGAACCGACATGAACTGACGCGAACACTGTAGGAGCGAGCTTGCTCGCGATGGACTCAAGGGCACCGCGTTTAACCAGTTAGCACGCGTTATCGTTGACGACCATCGCGAGCGAGCTCGCTCCTACAAGAATCCACCGGCGCCAGGCGGTTTCTGGATAGTCCGGGTGGTGTCGTCTTTGTCATAGTCCTGCGCACGCCAGCGATATCGCCCCGTTGGTCGCAGTTTTCAGCGCTTGTGCCAAGCTGAACGGGGTATTGAATCGCCGTGCATCCCATTGCCGGTCAGGCAAACCCCAGGAAGCCCACGACATGAGCATCACCCGTGCAGCAAACGTCCGCAAAGAGTTCTACAAGGCGGTCTGGTTCTATTTCAAAGTGGTGTGGCCGATCTTCTCGATACTGCTGCTGGTGATCGTAGTGTTCGGCCTGATCATTGCCCGTCTGGAAGGGTGGAGCCCGGATGACGGTATCTACTTCGCCTTCGTCACGGGCCTGACCATCGGCTACGGCGAGCTCGTGCCAAAACTCGGCGTCTCGCGGGTGCTGGCGGTGCTGCTGGGCTTCAACGGCGTACTGCTGACGGCGACATTCGCGGCCATCAGTGTCCGGGCAATTGAAGTGACGGTGACGGCGTCACGCAAAGGTCTGTAGGAGCGAGCTTGCTCGCGATGGACGTCAACGATAACGCGCGAATCCTGGATAAGCGCGGTGTCCTTGGGTGCTTCGCGAGCAAGCTCGCTCCTACAGGTTCTTCAGCCTTCAGCCGTCAGGCCATGGGTGCGACGCCTAAGCCTCCCACCCCGCGCCACTGACCGCCACCTGCACCAAAGGGTGCAAATCCGCGCCCTGATGTTCCGTTTGCCACGCCAGCAACTCCTTGCGCATGCCTGGTGTCCAGTACATCTGCAGATGATTGCGCACGCCGAGCACGGCTTGTTGCTGATCCGGTTCGCTGGCGAAGTACTGACCGATCTGGTTGGCCATCTTGATCAGGTTGGCAGTACTCATCGGCGTACCTCCGCTTTAGCGCCACGGGCGCGATCCTTGAGCAGGCGGTGCTGCTCGTCGCTGAATTCCTGGAAGCGTTTTTGCCACTCGGAAGGGTGGTAGACGCGGCTGACTTCCACGGCCGTGACCTTGTACTCCGGACAGTTGGTGGCCCAGTCGGAGTTGTCGGTGGTGATCACGTTGGCGCCCGACTCAGGGAAGTGGAAGGTGGTGTACACCACGCCCGGGGCGACCCGTTCGGTGATCCGCGCACGCAGTACGGTCTGCCCGGCGCGGCTGCCGATGCCGACCCAGTCGCCTTCGTTGATACCACGGCTCTCGGCGTCGGTCGGGTGGATTTCCAGCCGGTCTTCGTCATGCCAGGCGACGTTTTCGGTTCGCCGGGTCTGGGCGCCGACGTTGTACTGGCTGAGGATGCGCCCGGTGGTCAGCAGCAGCGGGTAGCGGCTGTTGACCTTCTCCTCGGTGGGCACGTAGCCGGTGAGCATGAAACGCCCCTTGCCGCGCACGAATTCCTCGATGTGCATGGTCGGCGTGCCGTCCGGTGCCTCGGCATTGCACGGCCATTGCAGGCTGCCATGGCTGTCCAGTGCGGCGTAGCTGACGTTGGTGAAGGTCGGCGTCAGGCTGGCGATTTCATCCATGATTTCCGATGGATGCTTGTAGTTCATCGGGTAGCCCAGGGCGTTGGCCAAGGCCACTGTGCCTTCCCAGTCGGCCTTGCCGCCCAGCGGCTCCATGACCTTGCGTACCCGCGAGATGCGCCGCTCGGCGTTGGTGAAGGTGCCGTCCTTTTCCAGGAACGAAGCGCCCGGCAGGAACACGTGGGCGAACTTGGCGGTTTCGTTGAGGAAAATGTCCTGCACCACCACGCATTCCATGGCCGACAGCGCCGCGGTGACGTGCTGGGTATTCGGGTCGCTCTGGGCGATGTCTTCGCCCTGGCAGTACAGGCCCTTGAAGCTGCCGGCCAGCGCAGACTCGAACATGTTGGGAATGCGCAGGCCCGGGTCGGGTTGCAGGGTGACGTTCCACGCCTGTTCGAATTGCGTGCGGACGACCTCGTTGGAGATGTGCCGGTAACCGGGCAACTCGTGGGGGAAGGAACCCATGTCGCAGGAGCCCTGAACGTTGTTCTGCCCCCGCAGCGGGTTCACGCCCACCCCTTCGCGGCCGATGTTGCCGGTGGCCATGGCCAGGTTGGCGATGCCCATCACCGAAGTGCTGCCCTGGCTGTGCTCGGTGACGCCCAGGCCGTAGTAGATCGCCGCATTGCCCCCGGTGGCGTACAGGCGAGCGGCGGCGCGGATGTCGGCAGCGGGCACACCGCAGATCGGGCCAATCGCTTCCGGCGAGTTCTCCGCACGGCTGACGAACTCGCTCCAGCGGGCGAAATCGCCGCCCTCGCAACGGGCGTCGATAAAGGCCTGGTTTTGCAGGCCTTCAGTGATGATCACGTGGGCCAGGGCGTTGAGCATGGCGACGTTGGTGCCGGGGCGCAGGGCCAAGTGATATTCGGCGCGGGCGTGCACCGTGTCCACCAGATCGATGCGCCGTGGGTCGATGACGATCAACCGCGCACCTTCACGCAGGCGGCGCTTGAGCTGGGATGCGAACACCGGGTGGGCGTCGCTGGGGTTGGCGCCCATCACCAGGACCACGTCGGCCTGCATCACCGAGTCGAAACTCTGCGTGCCGGCGGACTCGCCCAGGGTTTGTTTCAGGCCATAGCCGGTCGGCGAGTGGCAGACCCGCGCACAGGTGTCGACGTTGTTGTTGCCGAAGGCGGCACGCACCAGTTTCTGCACCAGATAGGTTTCTTCGTTGGTGCAGCGGCTGGAAGTGATGCCGCCGATGGAGTCGCGGCCATATTTCTGCTGCAAACGGCGGAATTCGCTGGCGGCGTAGGTCACCGCCTCATCCCAGCTGACTTCCTGCCAAGGGTCGTTGATGTGCTTGCGGATCATCGGCTTGGTGATGCGATCCGGGTGGGTGGCGTAGCCCCAGGCAAAGCGCCCCTTGACGCAGGAGTGGCCGTGGTTGGCCTGGCCGTTCTTGTCCGGAACCATGCGTACCAGCTGGTTGCCTTTCATCTCGGCGCGGAACGAACAGCCCACGCCGCAATAGGCACAGGTGGTGATCACGCTGCGTTCCGGCTGACCCATTTCGACCACGTTTTTTTCCATCAACGTCGCGGTAGGGCAGGCTTGCACACAGGCACCGCAGGACACGCATTCGGAGTCGAGGAAGTTCTCGCCACCGGCAGCGGCCACGCGGGATTCAAAACCGCGCCCGGTAATGGTCAGGGCAAAGGTGCCTTGGGTTTCTTCGCAGGCGCGCACGCAGCGGTTGCAGACGATGCACTTGCTCGGGTCGTAATCGAAGTAGGGGTTGGAGCCGTCTTTCACGTCCGCCAGATGGTTCTCGCCTTCATAGCCGTAGCGCACTTCGCGCAGGCCAACCTGGCCGGCCACGGTTTGCAGCTCGCAGTTGCCGTTGGCCGAGCAGGTCAGGCAATCCAGCGGGTGATCGGAGATGTACAACTCCATGACATTGCGCCGCAGGGTCGCGAGCTTCGGTGTCTGGGTGTGCACGGTCATGCCTTCAGTGACCGGCGTGGTGCAGGACGCGGGGTAGCCGCGCATGCCGTCGATCTCCACCAGGCACATGCGGCAGGAGCCGAAGGCTTCCAGGCTGTCGGTGGCACAGAGTTTCGGAATGGTGGTGCCCATCAGCGCGGCGGCGCGCATCACCGAGGTGCCTTCGGGCACGGTGATGCTGCGGCCGTCGATGTTCAGGGTGATCTGCACCTGGCTTTCGCGGGCGGGAGTGCCGAGATCGATATCGGTTTTCGGGTCGAATACAGTGATCATTGCTCGGCCTCCGAGGCTTGCAGACCGAAGTCAGCGGGGAAGTACTTGAGGGCACTGGCGACCGGGTAGGAGGTCATGCCGCCCAACGCGCACAGCGAACCGTATTGCAGCGTGTCGCACAGGTCCTTGAGGATGATCACCTGTTCATCGCGACCGGCCTGATCCGGTGCGGCCAGCAGGCGGTCGATCACCTCCACGCCACGGGTCGAGCCGATGCGGCAAGGGGTGCATTTGCCACAGGATTCCTCGGCGCAGAACTGCATGGCGAAGCGCGCCATGCGGGCCATGTCCAGGCTGTCGTCAGCCACCACCACGCCACCGTGACCGAGCATCGCGCCGATGGCGGCGAAGGCCTCGTAATCCAGCGGCGTATCGAATTGCGAAGGCGGCACCCAGGCGCCGAGGGGGCCGCCAACCTGCGCGGCCTTCAGCGGCCGACCACTGGCGGTACCGCCGCCGTAGTCTTCCACCAATTCGCGCAGGGTCAGGCCAAAGGCCCGTTCCACCAGACCGCCGTGACGAATGTTGCCCGCCAGCTGGAAGGGCATGGTGCCCAGCGATCGGCCCATGCCGTAATCGCGATAGAACTGCGCACCCTTGGCCAGAATCAGCGGTACCGAGGCTAAAGTCAGCACGTTGTGCACCAGCGTCGGCTGGCCGAACAGGCCTTGCAAGGCGGGGATCGGCGGCTTGGCGCGGACAATTCCGCGTTTGCCTTCGAGCGAATCCAGCAGCGCGGTTTCCTCGCCGCAGATGTACGCGCCAGCACCGACGCGTACTTCCATGTCGAAAGCCTGACCGCTACCACCGACATTGGCGCCGAGGTAACCGGCATCACGGGCGATGCTCAACGCCTTGCGCAGGGTGGCCACGGCATCCGGATATTCCGAGCGCACATAGATGTAGCCGTAGGTAGCGCCGCAGCAAAGACCGGCAATCGCCATGCCTTCGATCAGCAGGAAGGGGTCGCCTTCCATCAACATGCGGTCGGCGAAGGTGCCGGAGTCGCCCTCGTCGGCGTTGCACACGATGTACTTCTGCGCAGCTTGAGTGCCGCGCACCGTGCGCCATTTGATCCCGGCGGGGAAGGCTGCGCCGCCACGGCCACGCAGGCCTGAGTCGAACACTTCTGTTGCGGTCTGCTCACCGCCCACCGCAATGGCGCGGGTCAAACCCTCGAAACCGCCACGAGCCCGGTAATCGTCCAGCGACAGCGGCCGGGTAATACCGGCGCGAGCAAACAGCAGGCGTTGTTGAGTCTTGAGATAAGGCAGTTCTTCCACCAGACCCAAGGCCAGTGGATGACTGGACGGCTCGCCTTGCAGCGCATCGAGCACGGACGGCACATCGGCAGCGGTCAACGGGCCGAAGCCGATACGGCCTAGCGGGCTGTCCACTTCCAGCAGCGGTTCCAGCCAGTACAGGCCGCGCGAACTGGTGCGCTGCAACTCCAGCGGCAGATTAAGTGCCTTGGCCTGAGTGATCAGGGCCACGGATACCTCATCGGCACCCACGGCACGGGCAATAGAATCACAGGGCAGATAAAGAGTCGGCATCACGCGTCCTCCCGGCAAGCGTCGAGCAAGGCATCCAGGCGCTCAGCGCTCAGCCGCGCATGCACCCGGCCATCCAGCTCCAGAGCCGGCGAACAGGCACAGGCCCCGAGGCAATACACCGGACGCAAACTGATGCTGCCATCGGCGCTGCTGCCGTGGTCATCCAGTTGCAGACGCTCGCGCAACTGCGCGGCCAACTGCTCGGCACCGCGACTCTGACAGGACTCAGCCCGACACAGCCGCAGAATATGCCGGGCCGGTGGCGCGGTACGGAAGTCATGGTAAAAACTGATCACCCCGCGAACCTCCGCCTGACTCAGATTGAGGGCATGGGCAATCTCGGGGACGGCGACATCGGGGATGTAACCGATGCGTTCCTGAATATCATGAAGAATGGGCAACAGCGCACCCGCAGAGCCCTTGTGGCGCTCCAGCAGGCTGTTGACCACGGGCAGGTGCAACTCAACATCAGGCATACAGCATTCCTCACGGTCACGGACACACCAGAAGGTCGTCGGTTGTCCGAAAGTGTCGGCTGCGGCACTCACACCACGTCACGGTATCGTGGCATTTTCAGGCCGGTGGCCAGGGCACCCTGGGCGGGCATCTTGTTGTGCCCGGCGCGGTCTTCGCCGCACATCGGTAAGGGCATAAAAGCCAGATTGCCACGCCGCCCTTGATTCGGCTGCACCAGAGCGACGTGTTTGGTTCTGTCTACGACTATCCATTAAGTCTAGATGAGCGGGGCAGGGGGCGTTCACGCACTGGCCTATCGATGGGTGATGTATAGCAAGCGTTGCAGGTGAGAAACAGCATCAGATCGGTGGGTAATTCCACAGGAAATGGGGGCTGTCCCCTTTGCTGCTAGTGGACAGCGAAATAGCAAAATAGTAGCGTCGCGCCACTTTTTTCATCTTTGTAACGGACTACACATGCTCACTCTCGCTCCAGCCTCGCGTCTGTTCTGCGCGATCACTTTCGCCGTCGTGATGACCCCGGCGCTCGCCGACTGGGAAGAAACCCCGGAAGACGCCTGGAAGACCTACCTCTCCGATTGCCAGCAATTACAGCGGGCAGTGACCGATGTGCAGAACGGGCGCAAGACGGCCAAGGAAGTCTTGCCCACTATCGAGAGTTATCTGCGAACCTTTACCGTACATCGCAAGAACCTCGCCCAGCCGAGCCTCGGCTCCCCCGATTACGCCCGCTGCGAAAGCGTCATCCCCCAAGCGCAAGACATAGCGGCCAAGGGCAGTGCTGAATACAGCGAGGAAATAGATCAGCATTTGCAGCAAGCCCAGACCGAACACCTGAACTCCTCGGAATACAAGCGTGCTCGCTCTCTGGGCTTCAGCGACGTCGGCGAAATCGGGGCCCTCGACCAGCACGCCGAGCTGGATGGCGAAGAGAATCTGAAGACCTTGATGATCAAAGTCGATTTTGGTTGCGGCCGCCATTTCCGCGCGGCGTATTACGCCAAACCCTATGTGGTCTACACCGTCCGTCGTTCGGATGGCAGCTGCGGTATCTATAAGCACGTCGCCGTATTGGGCGGTGAAATGGTGGAGCGAGGCGACTTCATTGATGAGAAAGGGGTTTTTCAGTACGTGGGGTGGAAGAAGTTGGCCGGACCGGAAGGATTTCCCATCGACGTTCGAGTCGTAAAGGCGCTGAAGTAACCTGCAGGGATTTTTCTTCAAGCGGAAGATTGAAACTGCGGGGGCTGTGAGTGCTGGAGCTCAGGACAAATGTCACTGAACACACAACCCCTGCAGGAGCGAGCCTGCTCGCGAAAAACGCAAGGCAATCAACATCTGCTGTTGAATGAGCACCGTCATACTGCAAACAGCTTGAAAGGGATAATCCCCCGCTCCCACGCCATGCATGGAAGCGGGGAAAACCCTTAACCAAGCTCACCACAGAAAATATCGGGATTGCCATCGGCCGCGCTTGTCCGCATCACCAGCGCGTATCCGCCGGACCGCAGCGAGTCATAAGCCATGGGCACGCTCTTCCAGAGTTGGATGCCCGCCTGCTCGTTGAAGTTGTCAGCCACGATGCGATTGAGTGAATAGGCCGGCTTGGCCTCGTGCCTGGCGCAGCTTCCCGAGTAGATATAGGTATACAAGTGCGCCGGAATGGCAGTGCCATTGGGTACACCGCCGACGAACAACGAGAGCGCCGTCTCACTGCTGCTCAAGGGGGTCAGAATGGCCTGAGCGATATGCCCGGCATTGTAAGTAGTTGCAATCAAGGGAACGGCAACGATTTGCTTCGGGGCTGCACCCACCACGCAGATCCATCCTGCCGCTACCAGCAACGCCAGCGAAGTTACGACCTTCATCGTAAAACCTCCCGCCTTGTAAGGGCTCGTTGAAGAGATCCCCCACTGAATTTTAGTCAGCGGTCGGTCCAATAGCCATTGGGTTGTAGCAAGCCCACTACCCACTGTAGGAGCGAGCTCGCTCGCGAAAAACGCAAGACATCCACATATCCTGCTGAATACCCCGGCCACCGCAACCCAGCCCGTTCCCACAAGCGTCATGGCTGACTTCTGAAATCTGAAGCTATTTCAGTGTTTCAATCACTACCCCTCAGCCTTTACCCCCCCCCGCTTGCCTGGAGGCCGGCGTGCAAGCCCGATCCCGAGCCAGCACCTTCACCGCATCATCCACCAACGCCTTACTCATCGAGGTCAAATAATGCGCTGCCCAGGCATGACGGTCGGTGTCTGTGGCGTAGGCAGCATCTTCGGTGAGCGACTTGGCCAGGAACAGAAAGTCAGAAGCCATCGACAACGCATCACCGAGGGGAACACCGCGAGTGACGTGGAACAGGGGTTGATCGGAACAGTAGATGGCGGGGGTTAAGCCGATGGTTTTGAGTTCGGGGTGGTTGGTCATTGGCCACCTCCGAGGATGGAGGGGCAATGGGGGAGGGCGTTACGCGATTGGGGATTGCGTAGAGGGGAAAGCCAAATTTCAAACGGATTGATACTGCGCATCGTGAAGCTCCTTAATTTGAAGAGCTGCCACAATTCGTTACCAAGCGAATGGGGGGCAGCTGTGCGCAGGTTGGTAAACCGGGAAATCAAGGAAACCGGCACGTCCGAAGACGTCCCACGCACAGCCGCCATAACGCAGATCGCAGGCGAAAAAAAAGCGCCTGCGAACGCATGGCACTGTTGCGCAGTGATTTACCTCGGGTTACCAAGCCCGGTCGCTGAGTTTGCAGCGACGGTGGGGAGGGTATCGTGCAGATCGTTTTGCTGCAACCTTCGAGATCGCTGGGTGATTATGTGGTCAATCTTTGGGATATCGACCTGATGACGGTGCGGCGGCGTTCTGGAAAAAGGGCAATGCCATCTGTCCGCGGGTTACATATTTGCGCTTCGGGTCGTTGCGGATTTACCTCATAATCGCGCGCTCCTACCGTTGGCAGCCTGCTTATCGACTAATCTGTAGTCGCTGCCACCAGACCTCAAACAGCCAAGGAGAAAGGCAATGCCAGATAGCTGGAACCAGCGTCAATCGAATGCATCCGCCAAGCATGCCCTCGAACGTTTGCCGGCCCCATCTGATTTGCCTGCGACCCTATGAGCCAAGCCGCCTTCGTCAATCCAAGCCTGCTCACCTGGTCTCGGGAGCGCGCAGGTCTCTCCACCGAGCAGGTTGCTAAAAAGCTGCCAGTGAAACCTGATCGAGTACAGGAGTGGGAGGCTGGCGAGACCAAACCAACATTCCTTCAGGCTCAAAAGTGGGCGAGTGTCGCTCACATCCCTTTCGGATTCCTGTTTCTACAGCAGCCGCCCGTCGAACAATTGCCTTTACCTGATTTGCGGACCGTCGGTGGGATAGCACCTCAACGCCCCAGTCTGGAACTGCTGGACTCTGTCAGAGATGCCATACGCAAGCAGGATTGGTATCTGGAGTATCTGCAACAGCAGGAAAATCAGCCGCTGGCATTTGTAGGTCGCTTCAGTAGCCGATCTCACGTCAGCGAGGTGGTGCAAGATATCCGCCGAACCCTCGGCGTGAATCCCGAAGCTTCTCGACTGGATTACGATAAATACAGCCGTGCATTGATTGATGCTGCGGAGAAGGCCGGCATTTTGGTGATGCGCAGTGGTATTGCCCTAGGAAACACCCATCGCAAACTTGAAGTGAGCGAGTTTCGGGGATTCGCGATCAGTAACGCCTTCGCCCCCGTCGTATTCATCAATAGTTCGGACGCACCTACTGCCAGGCTTTTTACCTTGCTTCACGAGCTGGCCCACATCTGGATCGGCAGCAGTGGCGTATCCGACGGAAACACCACAAACGGTCGAGACGAAGAACGATTCTGCAATGCTGTTGCAGGTGAGTTTCTTGCTCCCGAAGTCCAGTTCCGCACTCTATGGATCGCTGATGTTAACTGGGAAAGCAACTTAGCTCCGCTGGCCACTCGCTTTCACATTAGCAAATTAGCCATCGGCCGCCGTGCCTTGGATCTTGGTTTTATAAGCCAAGCCCAATACAGCGCTTATTACCGAGCGATCCTCAAGGCTTTCCAGGATGAAAAAGGCGGAGCCGGTGACTACTACCGTAATGCCACCGCGAAAAACAGCCCCCGCCTAAGCAAGGCAGTGCTGACTGAAGCAATGAGTGGCCGGATGCTGCTGCGCGACGCAGGAAACTTGCTCGGCGTGCAACCTGCCAAATTAAGGACTCTCGCGAGCAAGATCACGGAATGAATCATTTACTCGACGCAAACACGCTGATCGAAGCGAAGAACCGTTACTACGGGATGGCTATCTGTCCTGGATTTTGGCAGTGGTTATTGCTTAAAAATAAAGCATTGGCCTTAGCCAGTATTGCACCTGTTATGGATGAGCTAACAAAAGGCCATGACGATCTGGCAGGTTGGGCGAGGGATAACGTTGATTTTTTCACTCCACCACCGATCGGGATACGCAACTAGCATTCGCACAAGTTGCGGGGCTTGTGGCTGATCAAGCGCCTAAGATGAAGGTAGGCGCAATGGAAGAGTTTCTAGCGGGTGCTGACCCTTGGTTAATTGCGAAAGCGATGACTACAGGAGCTACAGTCGTTACTCATGAAGTTCTGAATCTTGACGCTAAGCGAAAATTTATTATTCCCAATATTTGTCAGAAGCTTGATGTTCCTTTTTTGAATACATTTGAGTTGTTGCATAGGCTAGAGGCTAGGTTTGTGTTGTCTGCTTGAAAAACTGACTTGCTAAAATCATGTGGGTTTGAAATGTTTGGCTGAGTGAAGGACATAAGTCTGTCTCATATTTTTTGTCCCGTTTTTCTATTTTATATTTCTATTTGGTGGGGGTGGCAGGGTTATTATAGGGTTGAGCCCGAAAATATACCCGTCCCTATTGTTGTTGAATTATTGGGAAAAGGGTGCGGAAAAGTGGGCGGATTTATTTCCTTTTCCTTTTCCTTTTTTGTTTTTTGAAAAAAATCTGTCCTCTTATTTCGCCTTTCTTCCAATATTTCGCGTTTCGCTTTTCGCTTATAAAAAATGGAGCGGATATGTTACTGCGCTTCTGTCATGTCTCGGGGAGTAATAGTGGCAACATTTTTTGAGTGGCGTTTCCGTAATGTTGGTTTGCAGATTTGTTCATCCGATAATGGTTTTGACACTTCTAGCGTGAAGCTGCCAGTTTGTGATTTCGCAAGGTCAATCGCCGTCACTCGCAATGTATATAGGCCGTCTTTCGGCGCTTTTGCTTGAGCGCAGGCTTGAGGTGTTATGTCGTTGGCAGCGTCGAAACCCAGTCTCCTATCTTCACCATAGATGTCGACTAGGATATCAAATTCTGTCGACTTAGCTTGAGCTAAGACAGTCTGTCCAGCTTTTAAGCGTACCCGAAAATCCTGGATGTTTCCCCCACCATTAAAAAAAGCCGGCGCATCTGACGCCGCCATATTGCCGTCGTAGACGACATCGAAGTCGATAATTGGCATCGGAGCGGCCTGCAGAATGCTTATACGATCGGACTGCTTTCCTCGATAAAAAGCATTTTTGACTCGCCTGACCTCAAGAGAAAAACTCTCCGGTTTCTCGCCAACACCCCTACTGATTCGTATCGTACCCCAGCCATCCTGCGGTAATTGTGCGAAGAATTTGCAACGGGCGTTATATCCACAACTAGTGTCACCTAGCAGGCGACCTTCGTTATAGAGCGAAACCTCCACTCCGAGCCAGCCGACAGCGACCTCAAACATATATGTTTTGTCTGCCTTCAGGTGAATCCGGTAATCTTGCTGTACGCCTTCCAAAGCACCGCTCTTTCCTAAGTAGGGTGCGTCTGCAGGTACCAAATTTACGACATATACAACTTCGCTTTCGATGGTGGGTAGTGGAGTTCTCGGTAGAGATATTTGAATATTATGGTTAATGAATGCTGCCATTGCTATGGCTGCCATTAAGGCAAATAAGAAAAGGGTGGTTTTGAGGGTTTTTGGCAAGGTTCTATTACCTTCGGTGTCAAATTCTCGGAGTGGGAGGTTGAAAAGTTACTCACGCCAGAAGCGCTAAATCAGCTAGGCGAGCCGGCATGTTAGTCGGTAAAGACCAATGCGTATGTAGGAGGCTTCTGATTAGCATTCGAGATCTAAAAAATGTCGTCTTTAATAAGACAGAGTATCGGGTTGAAACATCTAGGGTAGGAAAAGGGGGTAGGAATGCGGAAAAGAGCGGAAAAGAGGACTGACTTATTATTCTTCAATGCGTGGCGACCAGCGTCGGTGCAACCACGGGGCGTATCCGGTTCTTAGGCCGCGCCTTCTCATTCATTGAATATCTTTCAGATAATCCTTAAGCGCAATGAGCGGAGCACCAAGCTCCTCTATCGCCCGAATCCCGGCAAACTCCCCCGCCAACCTCCCCAACTCCCGCCCCAACGGCTTATCCACACCCCCAACAGCCTCCAGCGCCAACCCCACACACTCACTCACCTTCACCTGAATCGTCTCTACATCCCCTCGACGCACCAGCAACTCAAACACATCCCGCTGGTAGTCACCCATGACCAGGTCATCGCGCAAAATCGGACTCTGATCTTCCGTCTCATAAGCCAGCTTAAGAGAGAAGAGGGCGACGGTTTCCAGTTGCGATTCCATGGGTGGTGTCCTTGATGAGTGTCTGACTGACCGAGGGTGCGAAAAATCAAAAAAGCATCGCCAGCAAGCTGGCTCCTACAGATCGGTGGGGTGTCTGCCACTTTATCGCAGGCGAAAAAAAAGGCCTTGCAAAGCAAGACCTTTCTTAATTTTGGTGCCCCGAGGGAGACTCGAACTCCCACTCCTTTCGAAAACGGATTTTGAATCCGCCGCGTCTACCAATTCCGCCATCAGGGCTCAATGGCCGCGAAGTATAGAGATGAGATAACCGTCGGTCAATCAGGTACATAGAGAATTTTTGATATTTCGGCTAGACTTCCCGGCCCTGCTAGACGAACCCCATCATGCGCGTTGCTGACTTTACTTTCGAGCTTCCTGATTCGCTGATCGCCCGCCATCCTTTGGCCGAGCGTCGCGGTAGTCGCCTGTTGACCCTGGATGGGGTCAGCGGCGCCCTGGCACACCGTCAATTCACTGATTTGCTTGAGCATTTGCGCCCGGGCGATTTGATGGTGTTCAACAATACCCGGGTGATTCCGGCGCGGCTGTTTGGCCAGAAGGCTTCCGGTGGCAAGCTGGAAATCCTGGTGGAGCGGGTGCTGGACAGTCATCGCGTGCTGGCCCATGTGCGCTCGAGCAAGTCGCCCAAGCCTGGGTCGAAGATCCTGATCGATGGCGGTGGCGAGGCCGAGATGCTGGCGCGTCACGATGCGTTGTTCGAGCTTGGGTTTGCCGAGGAAGTGCTGCCGCTGCTCGACCGCGTCGGGCACATGCCGTTGCCTCCTTATATAGACCGCCCGGACGAGGGCGCAGACCGCGAGCGTTACCAGACCGTCTACGCCGAACGTTTGGGCGCGGTGGCGGCGCCGACGGCGGGGCTGCATTTCGATCAGGTGCTGATGGAGGCGATTGCCGCCAAGGGCGTCGAGACGGCGTTCGTGACCTTGCACGTTGGCGCTGGCACGTTCCAGCCGGTGCGCGTGGAGAAGATCGAAGATCACCACATGCACAGCGAATGGCTGGAAGTTGGCCAGGACGTGGTGGATGCGGTTGCCGCCTGTCGCGCGCGCGGCGGTCGGGTGGTGGCGGTGGGGACCACCAGTGTGCGTTCCCTGGAAAGCGCTGCCCGCGATGGCGTGCTCAAGCCGTTCAGCGGCGATACCGACATCTTTATCTACCCGGGCCGGCCGTTTCATGTGGTCGATGCCCTGGTCACCAATTTCCATTTGCCTGAATCCACGTTGTTGATGCTGGTCTCGGCGTTTGCCGGTTATCCGGAAACCATGGCCGCCTATAAAGCCGCCGTCGACAACGAATACCGCTTTTTCAGCTACGGTGATGCGATGTTTATCACCCGTAACCCCGCACCACGTGGCCCTGAGGACAAAGAATGAGTCGCCAATGTCGTATGTCGTTTGAGCTGCTTGCCACCGATGGCAAGGCTCGTCGTGGTCGCCTGACCTTCCCGCGCGGTACCGTCGAGACCCCGGCCTTCATGCCGGTGGGCACCTACGGCACGGTCAAGGGCATGCTGCCACGGGATATCGAGGCCACTGGCGCTGAAATCATTCTGGGCAACACCTTCCACCTGTGGCTGCGTCCGGGCACGGAAGTGATCAAGAAGCACGGCGACCTGCACGATTTCATGAAGTGGAAAGGCCCGATCCTGACCGACTCCGGTGGTTTCCAGGTGTTCAGCCTGGGCGCCATGCGCAAGATCAAGGAGGAGGGCGTGACCTTCGCCTCCCCGGTCGACGGTGCCAAGGTGTTCATGGGCCCGGAAGAGTCGATGCAGGTCCAGCGTGACCTGGGTTCCGACATCGTGATGATTTTCGACGAATGCACGCCGTACCCGGCCGACGAAGACGTCGCTCGCGTATCCATGGAGTTGTCGCTGCGTTGGGCCCAGCGCTCGAAAAACGCCCATGGCGACAACACGGCGGCGCTGTTCGGCATCGTTCAGGGCGGTATGCACCAGGACCTGCGCATGCGCTCCCTGGAGGGCCTCGACAAGATTGGTTTTGACGGTTTGGCGATCGGCGGTCTGTCGGTGGGCGAGCCCAAGCATGAAATGATCAAGGTGCTGGATTACCTGCCGGGCCAGATGCCGGCTGACAAACCTCGTTACCTTATGGGCGTTGGCAAACCGGAAGATCTGGTTGAGGGTGTGCGCCGCGGTGTGGACATGTTCGATTGCGTGATGCCAACCCGTAATGCCCGCAACGGGCATCTGTTCATTGACACTGGCGTGATCAAGATCCGTAACGCGTTCCATCGCCATGATGATTCGCCGCTCGATCCGACCTGCGATTGCTATACCTGCCAGAACTTCTCCCGCGCTTATCTGCATCACCTGGACAAGTGCGGCGAAATGCTGGGGAGCATGCTCAATACCATCCATAACTTGCGCCATTATCAAGTGCTTATGGCTGGTTTGCGCGAGGCTATTCAACAGGGTACATTGGCCGCCTTTGTCGATGCCTTCTACGCCAAACGCGGGCTTCCCGTGCCGCCTTTGGACTGAGTTTTCTGACCCCAAGATTCAACATTTGCAACTGGAGTGCTAAATGAGCTTTTTTATCTCTAATGCCATGGCAGACGCTGCAGCACCTGCGGCAGCCCCTATGGGCGGCGGCTTTGAGTGGATTTTCCTGGTCGGCTTCCTGGTCATCTTCTACCTGATGATCTGGCGTCCACAGGCCAAGCGCGCCAAAGAGCAGAAAAACCTGCTGAGCAGCCTGCAAAAGGGCGACGAAGTTGTGACCACCGGCGGCATCGCCGGCAAGATCACTAAAGTGGCCGACGATTTCGTCGTTCTGGAAGTTTCCGACACCGTCGAAATGAAATTCCAGAAAGGCGCCATCGCTGCCACGCTGCCAAAAGGCACGCTCAAAGCGATCTAAGTTTCAACTTCATATTCAATCGACGGGGCGCGCAAGGCGCCCCGCGTCATAAACGGGCGGCGTGATGCTGAACAAATATCCTCTGTGGAAATACATTCTGATCCTGGCGGTGCTGGCGGTCGGTCTGATTTATTCCGCTCCCAATCTTTACCCTGATGACCCGGCCATTCAGGTCAGCGGTGCAAGCACTGCGCTGCTGGTCAATCAGGCTGATCTGGATCGTGTAAGCACTGCGCTCAAGGAATCCGGAATCAACGTCAAGGCTGCCACCCTGGCCGCCAACGGCAAGGGCGGCCTGATTCGCCTGACCAAGGCTGAAGATCAGCTGCCGGCCAAGGACGTTGTGCGCAAGGCGTTGGGTGATGACTACGTCGTCGCACTGAACCTGGCACAAACCACCCCGCAATGGCTGCGCAACCTCGCTGCGCACCCGATGAAGCTGGGCCTGGACTTGTCCGGTGGTGTGCACTTCCTGCTGGAAGTGGACATGGAAAAAGCCCTTGATGCACGCCTGAAAGTCTACGAAGGCGACGTCAAGAGCCTGCTGCGTAAAGAGAAACTGCGCTATCGCAGCCTGCCGCAGCTCAACGGTGCCATCCAGCTGGGCTTCTCCGATGAAGCGACCCGCGAACAGGCTCGCAGCATCATCCGCAAGAACTTCAACGATTTCGACATTGTTCCGGCTGACCTGAATGGTCAGGCGGTGCTGCGTCTGGCGATGACCCCGGCCAAGCTGGCGGAAATCCGCGAATACTCCATCAAGCAGAACCTGACCACGGTACGTAACCGCGTCAACGAGCTGGGTGTTGCCGAACCGATCGTTCAGCGTCAGGGCGCCAACCGCATCGTGGTTGAGCTGCCGGGCGTGCAAGACACTGCCGAAGCCAAGCGTATCCTCGGCAAGACGGCCAACCTGGAGTTCCGTCTGGCGGCTGAGCCGGGCGCTTCGAAGGCCACTTCCGAAGAGTTCGAGTTCCGTGAAGGCAAGCGTCCTCCTGCGCTGATCGAGCGTGGCCTGATCATCACTGGCGACCAGGTAACTGACGCCAAGGCTGGTTTCGGCGAGCACGGCACGCCGGAAGTGAACATTCGTCTGGACGGTCACGGCGGCGAGCTGATGAGCCGTGCGACCCGTTCGAACGTCGGTCGCAGCATGGCGGTGATCTTCATCGAGCAGCGTCCGGTCACCACTTACACCAAGCAAGTGGTCGATGGCGTCGAGAAAGACGTGGCGGTGCAGTCGTTCAAGGAAGAGAAGAAGATCATCAGCCTGGCGACCATCCAGTCGCCGCTGGGTGCCCAGTTCCGTATCACCGGCCTGAACGGCCAGGGCGAGTCGTCCGAACTGGCGCTGCTGCTGCGTGCCGGTGGCCTGGCGGCGCCGATGTACTTCGCTGAAGAACGCACCATCGGCCCGAGCCTGGGTGCGGACAACATCACCAAGGGTATCGATGCATCGCTGTGGGGCATGCTGTTCGTCTCGCTGTTCATCATGGCCATCTATCGTTTCTTCGGTCTCATCGCCACCGTCGCGCTGGCGGTGAACATGGTGATGCTGCTGGCCCTGATGTCGCTGCTGGGTGCAACGCTGACCCTGCCGGGTATCGCCGGTATCGTGTTGACCATGGGTATGGCGGTCGACGCCAACGTGCTGATCTTCTCGCGGATCCGTGAAGAGATCGCCGCCGGCATGACCGTGCAGCGTGCAATCAACGAAGGCTTCGGCCGGGCGTTCACTGCGATTCTCGACGCCAACCTGACCACCTTGCTGGTGGGCGGCATCCTGTTCGCCATGGGCACCGGTCCCGTCAAGGGCTTCGCAGTGACCATGTCCCTCGGGATCTTTACCTCGATGTTCACGGCCATCATGGTGACCCGCGCGATGGTCAACCTGATCTTCGGCGGTCGTGACTTCAAGAAGTTGTGGATTTAAGGGGCTGCCATGTTACGTACAATCAACTTCATGGGCGTCCGCAACTTTGCGTTCGGCGTCACATTGTTCCTTACCGCACTGGCAATCTTCAGTGTCTTCCACAAGGGCATGAACTGGGGCCTGGACTTCACCGGCGGTACGCTCATCGAGCTGACCTACGAGCGTCCGGCTGATGTCACCAAGGTGCGTGAGCAGCTGGTGACCGCGGGTTATCACGAAGCCATCGTGCAGAACTTCGGTGCGACCACTGATCTGCTGGTGCGCATGCCTGGCGAAGACCCGCAACTGGGTCACCAGGTGGCTGCGGCCCTGCAAAAGGTCGGCGGCGAGAACCCGGCGACGGTCAAGCGCGTCGAGTTCGTCGGCCCGCAGGTGGGTGAAGAATTGCGCGACCAAGGCGGCCTCGGCATGCTGATGGCGCTGGGCGGCATCCTGATCTACCTGGCTTTCCGCTTTCAGTGGAAGTTTGCGGTCGGTGCGATCGTCTCCCTGATCCACGACGTGATCGTGACCATCGGTATCCTGTCGTTCTTCCAGATCACCTTCGACCTGACGGTGCTGGCGGCGGTACTGGCGATCATCGGTTACTCGCTCAACGACACCATCGTGGTATTCGACCGGGTTCGCGAGAACTTCCGTGTGCTGCGCAAGGCCAGCCTGATCGAGAACATCAACATCTCGACCACGCAAACCCTGCTGCGGACCATGGCGACCTCGATCTCCACCTTGCTGGCGATCGCGGCCCTGCTGTTCTTCGGTGGCGACAACCTGTTCGGCTTCTCGATTGCCCTGTTCGTCGGTGTGATGGCGGGTACTTACTCGTCGATCTACATCGCTAACGTGGTGCTGATCTGGCTGAACCTGAGCACCGAGGATTTGATTCCTCCTGCCAACACCGAGAAGGAAGTCGACGACCGTCCTTGAAGGAAGCTTCCTTCAGCGATGTAGTCCGAAAAAGGCGCGAGTTGAACTCGCGCCTTTTTTTATGCTCCAAGGCTGGGAGAAGCGCGGGTTTATCCCGTATGTGATGGTCAGGAGGTTCATGTGAACAAGTCGATGCTGGTTGGTGCTGTACTGGGTGCTGTCGGTGTGACTGCCGGGGGTGCTGTGGCCACCTACAGCCTGGTTAAAAGCGGCCCGGAGTACGCGCAAGTACTCGCCGTTGAGCCGGTCAAGACGCAAATCAAGACTCCACGTGAAGTGTGCAAGGATGTAACGGTCACCCGGCAGGCGCCGGTGAAAGACCAACATCAGATCGCCGGTACGGTGGTCGGTGCATTGGCGGGTGGATTGCTGGGTAACCAGATCGGTGGCGGTACAGGCAAGAAGATCGCCACGGTCGCGGGTGCTGTTGGCGGTGGTTACGCCGGCAACAAGGTGCAGGAAGGCATGCAAGAGCGTGACACCTACACCACGACCCAGACCCGTTGTAATACGGTGAATGACATCAGTGACAAGGTTGTCGGTTACGACGTGCGCTATTCGCTGGACGGCAAGGAAGGCAATGTGCGCATGGACCGTGATCCGGGGAACCAGATCCCTGTGGATAAAGAGGGCAAGTTGATCTTGTCGGATAATCAGCAGGCTCATTGATCCGCTGAAGTCAGATTCAAGAAGAAGCACCCTGCGGGGTGCTTTTTTTGTGCCCGGGATTTATGCGTCACCGCAGATCTTCTGTAGGAGCGAGCTTGCTCGCGATGAACCGCAGAGCACCGCGGGGTGCCAGGCTTCCCGCGTTATCGTTGACGACCATCGCGAGCAAGCTCGCTCCTACAGAGAGCGCAAAGGTGAATTGCAGGCATAAAAAAAGCACCCCGAAGGGTGCCTTTTTCTTTCGCTTGGGCGCTTAGCGCTTCAGCGAGGCCGGCAGGTGCGGCTGGATCGCCGTCAGCACTGCCTTGAAGCATTTGGTGTTGCCGGCAACGACGTGGCCTTTCTCAAGGAAGTCGTGACCGCCGGTGAAGTCGCTCACCAGGCCGCCTGCTTCCTGGATCAGCAGGGCGCCAGCAGCCATGTCCCACTCGGACAGGCCCGACTCCCAGAAGGCGTCGAAACGGCCGGCGGCCACGTAGGCCAGGTCCAGGCTCGCGGAACCTGCGCGGCGGATGCCGGCAGTCTGGCCAACCAGGGCGCGGAACATGCCCAGGTAGTTGTCGAGGTTGTCCATCTGGTCGTCACGGAACGGGAAGCCGGTACCCAGCAGGGCGCCGTCGAGGCTGGTGCGACCGCTGACGCGCAGGCGACGACCGTTCAGTTGAGCGCCGCGACCACGGCTGGCGGTGAATTCTTCCTGGCGAACCGGGTCCAGAACAACGGCGTGTTCCAGGCGGCCACGGTATTTGCAGGCGATGCTGACAGCGAAGTGAGGAATGCCGCGCAGGAAGTTGGTGGTGCCGTCCAGCGGATCGATGATCCACAGGTACTCTTCGCCTTCGATGCCGGTGCCGGCGTGCATGCCGGTTTCTTCACCCATGATCGAGTGGTTCGGGTAAGCCTTGCGCAGCGCGTCGATGATTTTCTGTTCAGCGGCGCGATCCACCTCGGATACGTAATCCTTGGCGTCTTTTTCGTCGACCTTGATGGTATCCAGGCGCTCGATGGAGCGGAAGATCAATTCACTGGCGCTGCGGGCGGCGCGCAGCGCGATATTCAGCATGGGCTGCATGGATGTGTCACCTAAGGTTGTTAAAGAAAGCCGGGCATTCTATCAGAAAGTTTCTACAGGAGAAGGACGACGTTCGCTTTCATGGCTTAACGGTAGTTTGAGCTGTAAGATTCTGCTCCCCCTATATATGTTCGAGAGCGCCTCCCTTGCTGCAAAACATTCGTGTCGTCCTGGTCAATACCAGCCATCCGGGCAATATCGGCGGGACTGCGCGCGCCATGAAGAACATGGGCCTGTCGCGGCTGGTGCTGGTCGAGCCTCGTCTGTTTCCGCACCACGAGGCCGACGCCCGTGCTTCCGGTGCCGGTGACATCCTTGAAAAAGCGCAAGTCGTCGCCACCTTGGAAGATGCCCTGGTCGGCTGCAACCTGGTGCTCGGCACCAGTGCTCGCGACCGGCGGATTCCCTGGCCGCTGCTCGATCCCCGCGAATGCGGCGCGAAAGTGGTCGAGGAAGCGGGGCAGGGGGCGGAAATCGCCCTGGTGTTCGGTCGTGAAGATTCCGGCCTGACCAATGACGAGCTGCAGCGATGTCACTATCACGTGCACATCCCATCCGACCCTGAGTTCAGTTCGCTGAACCTGGGGGCGGCGGTGCAGGTGTTGAGCTATGAAGTGCGCATGTCCTGGCTGGCCGCGCAAGGCCAGCCAAGCAAGGTCGAGAAGGAAGAGGTGGCTTCGGTCAAGAGCGCCGAGCTGGCGACCATGGACGAGCTGGAGCGATTCTATGAACACCTGGAGCAGACCCTGGTGGCCATCGAGTTCCTCGATCCGGAAAAGCCACGGCACTTGATGGCGCGCCTGCGCCGGTTGTACGGACGCAGCTCGGTCAGCCGGGCGGAAATGAATATTTTGCGTGGCATCCTCACGGAAACCCAGAAAGCGGCCCGTGGTGAGCTTCTAAAGCGGAAGGATTAATGATGTTTGAGCGTTTGCGTGAAGATATCCAGAGCGTATTCCATCGAGACCCGGCGGCGCGTAACGCTTTTGAAGTCCTGACTTGCTACCCGGGCATGCACGCCATCTGGATTCACCGTTTGTCGGCGGCCCTGTGGCGCGCTGAGCTGAAGTGGCTGGCGCGGCTGGTGTCGAACTTCGGTCGCTGGTTGACCGGGATCGAGATCCATCCGGGGGCCAAGGTCGGTCGTCGTTTTTTCATCGACCATGGCATGGGTATCGTCATCGGTGAAACTGCCGAGATTGGTGACGACGTCACCATCTATCAGGGTGTGACCCTGGGCGGTACCAGCTGGAACAAGGGCAAGCGTCACCCGACCCTGGGTGATGGCGTGGTGGTCGGGGCGGGCGCGAAGGTGCTCGGTCCGTTCACTGTCGGGGCCGGTGCCAAGGTGGGTTCCAATGCCGTTGTGACCAAGGAAGTACCGCCGGGCGCCACTGTGGTGGGTATTCCGGGGCGGATCATTGTCAAGCCGGACCAGGAACTGGACGCCAAGCGCAAGGCCATGGCCGAGAAGATCGGCTTCGATGCGTACGGTGTGACTGAAGACATGCCGGACCCGGTGGCGCGTGCCATTAACCAGTTGCTTGACCACCTGCAGGCGGTCGATGGACGTCTGGAGGGTATGTGCGGGGCGTTGAAGGATCTGGGCAGTAATTACTGTGCGAAAGATCTGCCTGAGTTGCGCGAAGAAGACTTTGCGTGTGTGAAGGACAAGGATCAGAGTCAGGCCAGCTGACGCTCCCCTCTCCCTGTAGGAGCGAGCCTGCTCGCGATGGACCCGAGAGCGCCGCGGGGTGTCAGGCCCCCGGCGTTATCGTTGACGACCATCGCGAGCAGGCTCGCTCCTACAGTATTACTGGCCGTCCACAGCCAGCCTTTGCTATGATGCGGCCGCTCTTTTGCGGGTAAACCTGACTAAAGTACTAGGTCTTATAGTTGACTTAAATACTCGGGAATTGCATACTCGCCTCATTCCGAACTCCGTGGTAATTGTCCATGCGACTGACTACAAAAGGCCGATACGCCGTGACCGCCATGCTTGACCTGGCGTTGCACGCGCAGCACGGGCCCGTGTCCCTGGCCGATATCTCCGAGCGCCAAGGCATCTCCCTGTCCTACCTCGAACAGCTTTTCGCCAAGCTGCGCCGCAGCAACCTGGTGTCCAGTGTGCGTGGTCCGGGCGGTGGTTACCAATTGTCCCGCGACATGCAGGGCATCCAGGTCGCCCAGGTGATCGATGCGGTGAACGAATCGGTCGATGCCACCAAATGCCAGGGCCAGGGTGATTGCCACCAAGGCGACACCTGTCTGACCCACCACTTGTGGTGCGATCTGAGCCTGCAGATTCACGAATTTCTGAGCGGTATCAGCTTGGCTGACCTTGTGACTCGCCGTGAGGTGCAAGAAGTAGCCCAGCGTCAGGACCAACGCCGTTGCAACAGCAAGGTGCCACGCCTGGACAAGATTGAAGCGTCCGCCGTCGAATGACAGCCAAAGAGCTAGCGGCACGCCAGCCAGCCTGATTTAGGAGATAGTCCATGAAATTGCCGATTTACCTTGATTACTCTGCGACCACCCCGGTTGATCCGCGTGTTGCGCAAAAAATGAGTGAATGCCTGCTGGTCGACGGAAACTTCGGTAACCCGGCGTCCCGTTCCCACGTGTTCGGCTGGAAAGCCGAAGAGTCCGTTGAAAACGCTCGTCGTCAGGTCGCCGACCTGGTCAACGCCGACCCGCGTGAAATCGTCTGGACCTCCGGTGCCACCGAATCCGACAACCTGGCAATCAAGGGTGCGGCACATTTCTATGCCACCAAGGGCAAGCACCTGATCACCACCAAGATTGAGCACAAGGCTGTCCTCGACACCATGCGCCAACTGGAGCGTGAAGGTTTCGAAGTGACCTACATCGAGCCTCGCACCGATGGCCTGGTCACTCCGGAGATGATCGAAGCCGAACTGCGTGACGACACCATCCTGGTTTCGGTCATGCACGTGAACAACGAAATCGGCACCGTCAACGACATCGCCGCCATCGGCGAGCTGACCCGCGCCCGGGGCATCCTGTTCCACGTTGATGCGGCCCAGTCCACCGGCAAGGTTGACATCGACCTGTCGAAGCTGAAAGTCGACCTGATGTCGTTCTCGGCTCACAAGACCTACGGCCCTAAAGGCATCGGCGCGCTGTACGTAAGCCGCAAGCCACGCGTGCGCATCGAAGCGACCATGCACGGCGGCGGTCACGAGCGCGGCATGCGTTCCGGCACCCTGGCGACCCACCAGATCGTCGGCATGGGTGAAGCTTTCCGTGTAGCCAAGGAAGACATGGCTGCCGAGAACGCGCGCATCAAGGCCCTGAGCGACCGTTTCTTCAAGCAGGTCGAGCACCTGGAAGAGCTGTACGTCAACGGCAGCCTGACCGCCCGCGTTCCGCACAACCTGAACCTGAGCTTCAACTACGTTGAAGGCGAGTCGCTGATCATGGCGCTCAAGGACCTGGCGGTATCGTCCGGCTCGGCCTGCACCTCGGCATCGCTTGAGCCTTCGTACGTACTGCGCGCCCTGGGCCGCAACGACGAACTGGCACACAGCTCGATCCGTTTCACCTTCGGCCGTTTCACCACGGAAGAAGAAATCGACTACGCCGCGCAGAAAGTCTGCGAGGCCGTCACCAAGCTGCGCGCTCTGTCGCCGCTGTGGGACATGTACAAAGACGGTGTCGACATTTCGAAAATCGAGTGGGCGGCACACTGATTTCAAGTCGCCGCGAACCGGCCCTGTGAACCTTGGGGTTGCAGGGCTCAAAGAGCGACTCTCTGATGAGTGAGGATTGAGAATCATGGCTTACAGCGAAAAGGTCATCGACCACTACGAAAACCCGCGCAACGTCGGCAAGATGGACGCGGAAGATCCTGATGTCGGCACCGGCATGGTCGGCGCTCCGGCGTGCGGCGATGTGATGCGCCTGCAGATCAAGGTCAACGACGCCGGCATCATCGAAGATGCCAAGTTCAAGACCTACGGCTGCGGTTCGGCTATCGCTTCCAGCTCCCTCGCCACCGAGTGGATGAAGGGCAAGACCCTGGACGAAGCGGAAACCATCAAGAACACCCAGCTGGCTGAAGAACTGGCCCTGCCGCCAGTGAAAATTCACTGCTCGGTACTCGCTGAAGACGCCATCAAGGCGGCTGTTCGCGACTACAAGCAGAAGAAAGGCTTGATCTGACTTTCAAGATTTGGCGACGAGTAAGGAGTCACCGATGGCTATCAGCATGACAGAAGCGGCTGCTCGACACGTGCGGCGCTCCCTCGACGGGCGCGGCAAAGGTGAAGGGATTCGTCTGGGTGTTCGCACCACAGGCTGTTCCGGCCTTGCCTACGTGCTGGAGTTTGTCGACGAGGTGGTTGCAGAGGACCAGGTGTTCGAAAGTCACGGCGAAAAAGTGATCATCGACCCGAAAAGCCTGGCCTACCTGGACGGCACCGAGCTCGATTTCGTCAAGGAAGGGTTGAACGAAGGCTTCAAGTTCAACAACCCCAACGTACGCGGTGAATGTGGCTGCGGCGAAAGCTTCAACATCTGAGGCTGCTCGTGGGTACTCCTTGTCATTTCGCTTTATTTGAGCTGCAGCCGGGTTTCAATCTGGATCTCGATCAGTTGGCTTCGCGTTACCGCGAGCTGGCGCGCAGCGTTCATCCGGACCGCTTTGCTGACGCTTCCGAGCGTGAGCAGCGGCTGGCGCTAGAGCAATCCGCGAGCCTCAACGAGGCCTACCAGACGCTCAAGAGTCCCCCCAAGCGCGCGCGTTACCTGCTCGCCTTGAGTGGTGGCGAGCTGCCGCTGGAGGTCACGGTGCATGATCCGGAATTTCTTCTGCAGCAGATGGAGTTGCGCGAAGAGCTCGAAGACCTGCAGGACAGCGCCGACTTGTCGGGTGTTGCTGCGTTCAAGCGCCGCCTCAAGTCTGCCCAGGATGAACTGAACCAAAGCTTCGCAGCTTGCTGGAACGATGCCGCGCAACGTGAACGGGCCGAACGCCTGATGCGGCGCATGCAGTTCCTCGACAAGCTCACCTACGAAGTGCGCCAGTTAGAAGAGCGCCTCGACGATTAACCCAGTGCCGCTCCGGTCGCACGCCTGATATACAGATAAGTCCTGATAACGATGGCCCTACTGCAGATCGCCGAACCCGGCCAAAGTCCTCAACCGCACCAGCGTCGTCTGGCTGTGGGGATCGACTTGGGCACTACCAATTCGCTGGTCGCTGCGTTGCGCAGTGGTCTTTCCGAGCCTCTGGCTGACGCAGAAGGGCGGGTCATCCTGCCGTCTGCCGTGCGCTACCACGCCGATCGCGTCGAGGTGGGCGAATCCGCCAAGCTGGCCGCCGCCACCGATCCCTTGAACACCGTGCTGTCGGTCAAGCGCTTGATGGGTCGCGGTCTGTCCGACGTCAAGCAGCTTGGTGATCAGCTGCCGTACCGCTTTGTCGGTGGCGAATCGCACATGCCGTTCATCGACACGATCCAGGGCCCGAAAAGCCCGGTCGAAGTCTCGGCGGACATCCTCAAGGTCCTGCGTCAGCGCGCCGAAGCCACCCTGGGTGGTGAATTGGTAGGCGCGGTCATCACCGTTCCGGCCTATTTCGACGACGCCCAGCGTCAAGCCACCAAGGATGCGGCCAAGCTGGCCGGACTGAATGTGCTGCGTTTGCTCAACGAGCCGACCGCAGCCGCCGTGGCTTACGGTCTGGACCAGCACGCCGAAGGCCTGGTCGCCATTTATGACCTGGGCGGCGGCACCTTCGATATTTCGATTCTGCGCCTGACCGGCGGTGTGTTCGAAGTCCTGGCTACCGGCGGCGACAGCGCCCTGGGCGGCGATGACTTCGATCACGCAATCGCTGGCTGGATTATCGAGGGCGCCGGCTTGTCCGCCGACCTCGATCCAGGCGTGCAACGCAACTTGCTGCAAATCGCCTGTGCCGCCAAGGAAGCCCTGACCAATGCCGCGTCGGTTGAAGTCGCTTATGGCGCCTGGAAAGCCGAGCTGAGCCGTGAAGCCTTCAATGCGCTGATCGAGCCGATGGTCGCCCGCAGCCTGAAAGCCTGCCGTCGTGCAGTGCGTGATTCCGGGATCGAACTGGAAGACGTGCATGCCGTGGTCATGGTCGGTGGTTCGACGCGCGTTCCTCGCGTTCGCGAAGCCGTCGCCGAAGCCTTCGGTCGCCAGCCGCTGACTGAAATCGACCCGGATCAAGTGGTGGCCATTGGTGCTGCGATCCAGGCCGATACCCTGGCCGGCAACAAGCGTGATGGCAGCGAACTGCTGTTGCTGGACGTGATTCCGCTGTCCCTGGGTCTGGAGACCATGGGCGGCCTGATGGAGAAGGTGATTCCGCGCAACACCACCATCCCCGTCGCCCGCGCCCAGGACTTCACCACTTATAAAGACGGCCAGTCGGCCATGGCCATCCACGTATTGCAGGGCGAGCGCGAGCTGATCAGCGACTGCCGCTCCCTGGCACGCTTCGAATTGCGCGGCATTCCGGCGATGGTGGCCGGTGCGGCGAAGATTCGCGTGACCTTCCAGGTCGATGCAGATGGCCTGCTGAGCGTTTCGGCCCGCGAACTGGGTTCGGGCGTCGAAGCCAGCATTCAGGTCAAGCCGTCCTACGGCCTGACCGACGGCGAAATCGCCAAAATGCTCAAGGACTCGTTCCAGCACGCCAATGACGACAAGGTTGCCCGCGTGCTGCGCGAGCAGCAGGTCGACGCCCAGCGTCTGATCGAAGCGGTGCAGGCCGCTCTGGAGGCTGATGGCGAGCGTCTGCTCGACGCCGATGAGCGCATGGTCATCGAGCTGCAAGTGCAGGAATTGACCGAACTGATGAAAGGTACCGATGGTTACGCCATCGAGCAGCAGACCAAGCGTCTGTCGCAAGTGACCGACGCCTTTGCTGCCCGCCGCCTGGACTCGACGGTGAAAGCCGCGCTGGCGGGGCGCAACCTGAATGAGATTGAGGAATAACGATGCCGCAGGTCATTTTTCTGCCACACGAGAAGTTTTGTCCCGAAGGCATGGTTGTGGAGGCTGAGACCGGTACGTCCATCCTCGAGCTGGCTCATGAGCACCATATCGAAATGGAAAGTGCCTGTGGCGGCGTCTGTGCGTGCACCACTTGCCACTGCATCATCCGCGAGGGTTTCGACTCGCTGGAAGAGGCCGATGAGCTGGAAGAAGACTATCTTGACAAGGCTTGGGGGCTGGAAGCTCAGTCGCGCCTGGGCTGTCAGGCCAAGGTCGGGACTGAAGACCTGACCGTCGAAATTCCGAAGTACTCGCTCAACCACGCCGCCGAAGCACCGCACTGATTCAAGGAATTGTCATGAAACTCAAGTGGACTGATGTGCTGGAGATCGCGATCCAGCTGGCTGAAAGCAAGCCCGACGTGGACCCTATGTCGGTCAACTTCGTCGATCTGCGTCAATGGGTGATGGAACTGCCCGATTTCGACGACATGCCTGAGCATTGTGGCGAAAAGATCCTGGAGGCCATTCAGGCCCACTGGATCGAAGAACGCGACTGAGCCACGCCGCAGGTTAGGCAATACCCGAGAACCCGCGTATAATTCGCGGGTTTAATTTTTCGTAAATTACCGTTTCTGGAGTTACACCATGGCTGTTCAACGTACTTTCTCCATCATCAAGCCTGACGCCGTTGCTAAAAACGTGATCGGCGAGATCACCACCCGTTTCGAAAAAGCCGGCCTGCGCGTTGTAGCTTCGAAACTGAAGCAACTGTCCAAAGCCGAAGCCGAAGGCTTCTACGCTGAGCACAGCGCTCGTGGTTTCTTCAACGACCTGGTTGCTTTCATGATCTCCGGTCCGGTTGTCGTTCAGGTTCTGGAAGGCGAAAACGCTATCGCTCTGAACCGTGAGCTGATGGGCGCTACCAACCCTAAAGAAGCTGCTGCCGGCACCATCCGCGCTGACTTCGCTGACTCCATCGACGCCAACGCCGTACACGGTTCGGACTCCGAAGCCGCTGCCGCTCGCGAAATCTCGTACTTCTTCGCAGCTACTGAAGTAACCACTCGCTAAGCATTGGCTTAAGAGTGAAGGTGAATCCATGACTACATCGACTGTAAAAACTAACCTGCTGGGTTTGACTCAGCTGGAAATGGAAAAATTCTTCGACTCAATCGGGGAGAAGCGTTTCCGTGCCGGTCAGGTAATGAAATGGATTCACCACTTTGGTGTCGATGATTTCGATGCCATGACGAACGTCAGCAAGGCCTTGCGCGAAAAGCTCAAGGCTGTTGCTGAGGTCCGTGGTCCGGAAGTGGTCAGCGAGGACATCTCCAGCGACGGCACCCGTAAATGGGTGGTGCGCGTGGCGTCCGGCAGCTGCGTCGAGACCGTGTACATTCCCCAGGGCAAGCGCGGCACCTTGTGCGTTTCGTCCCAGGCAGGCTGTGCCCTGGATTGCAGTTTCTGTTCCACCGGCAAGCAAGGCTTCAACAGCAACCTCACCGCCGCCGAAGTCATCGGCCAGGTGTGGATTGCCAACAAATCCTTTGGCAGCGTCCCGGCAACCGTCGACCGTGCCATCACCAACGTGGTGATGATGGGCATGGGTGAGCCGCTGCTGAACTTCGACAACGTCGTCGCGGCCATGCATTTGATGATGGACGACCTGGGCTACGGCATTTCCAAGCGCCGTGTGACCCTGTCGACCTCCGGCGTGGTGCCGATGATCGATGAGCTCTCCAAGCACATCGACGTCTCCCTGGCGTTGTCCCTGCACGCACCGAATGACGCATTGCGTAACCAATTGGTGCCGATCAACAAGAAGTATCCGCTTAAGATGCTGCTCGAGTCGTGCCAGCGCTACATGTCGTCCCTGGGCGAAAAGCGCGTGCTGACCATCGAGTACACCTTGCTCAAGGACGTCAACGACAAGGTTGAGCACGCCGTGGAAATGATCGAGCTGCTCAAGAACATCCCGTGCAAGATCAACCTGATCCCGTTCAACCCGTTCCCGCATTCCGGGTACGAGCGTCCGAGCAACAACGCCATCCGTCGTTTCCAGGATCAGCTTCATCATGCCGGTTTCAACGTCACCGTCCGCACCACCCGTGGTGAAGACATCGACGCCGCCTGTGGTCAGTTGGTAGGGCAGGTGCTGGATCGCACCCGTCGCAGCGAACGTTATATCGCCGTGCGTGAATTGAGCGCCGACAGCGATCTGGCGCAGAACGCCGCGATCAAGTAACCAAGAGAGGATCTCTATGTCCCTGCGCTTTGCGCTGCTTTTGCTGTTGGCCAGCCTGTGTGCTGGCTGTGTGCTTTCGGGCGACTACAACCCGATGAAGACCAGCAAGGGCCGTGATGAAGCGCGTGAGGCGTATGTGCAACTCGGTATCGGGTATTTGCAACAAGGCATGACCGAGCGCGCCAAGGTGCCGCTGAAAAAGGCCCTGGAACTGGATGGTTCCGATCCCGACGCCAACGCGGCGCTGGGCCTGGTGTTCCAGGCCGAGATGGAACCGGAACTGGCCGACGAGCATTTTCGCAAGGCACTGGCTTCCCGTCCCGCCGATGCACGAATCCTTAATAACTACGGCAGCTTTCTGTTCGAGCAAAAGCGTTACAAGGAAGCCTACGAGCGCTTCGAGCAAGCCACCGCCGATACCCTGTATCCTGAGCGTTCACGGGTATTCGAAAACCTCGGCATGACCGCTTCAATGCTGGGAGAGCGTGAGCTGGCCCGGCAGCAACTGGAAAAAGCCCTGCGCCTGAACCGTCAACAACCTCGTGCATTGCTGGAAATGGCTGAGTTGTCTTACGAAGACAGGCATTATGTGCCCGCGCGTGACTACTTCGATCGTTTTAGCCTGCTTGCCGAGCAAAATGCACGTAGTCTATTGCTCGGCGTTCGGCTGGCAAAAGTGTTCGAAGATCGCGACAAGGCCGCCAGTGCAGGCCTGCAACTAAAACGACTCTATCCCGGTACGCCGGAATATCAGCAATACCTGTCGGAGCAATGATGAAAGCGGCGCATCCCGAAGTTGTAGCAGCGAATCGCGTAAATCCCGGTGAGACTTTGCGCCAGGCCCGCGAAAGCAATGGCTGGTCGCTGGCCGAAGTGGCCCTCAAGCTCAACCTCACGACCACTTCCCTGAGCAATCTGGAAGCCGGCGCTTTCGACAAGCTGCCCGGGCATACCTTTGCCCGTGGCTACATTCGAGCCTATGCCAAGCTGCTCGGCATGGACCAGGCTGTACTCGTACAGCAATTCGACCAATCCACCGGCACCGATTCCCAAGGTAGCAGTGTTCATAGTTTGGGTCGTATCGAAGAGCCGGTTCGGGTTTCCCACACCATTTTGCGAATTGTCAGCCTGCTGTTATTGATTGCGGTGATTGGTGGTGGTTTTGTCTGGTGGCAGGACCAAACCTCGCTGCGCAACAAGGACCAGGTCAGCCTGAGCCCTGAGCATGTAGAAGTCGAAGGGGCTGACGGCACCACTCAGATTCATCCGCTGGACGAGCCGGAAGACCAGGCCGTCGCGGAAGGCCAGACCGAAGGCGGAACCGCCCTCGCGCTGCCACAGGCCGAGACGGCGGCTGAAGCACCGGTGGAGGCCCAGGCGACTGCGCCAGCCACTCCGGCAGCGCCAGCTACACCGGCCGCACCCGCTCACAACTCGGCGCCAGTCGTCGCAGCGCCAGTGGCCCCGGCCACTCCGGTCCCGACGGTGCCTGCCGCCCCGGCCCCGGTCGTGACTGCTCCGGCTGCCCCGAGCGCTCCTGCCCCGGCGGTAAGCGCGCCAGTAGCCGGCCAAGGCCAGGTTCAGGTGCAGTTCACCGCCGATTGCTGGACACAAGTCACCGACGGCAGCGGCAAGGTGCTGTTCAGTGGTCTCAAACGCAAAGGCGACAGCCTGGCAGTCAATGGCAAACCACCGTTTGCCGTGCGTCTGGGCTTTGCCCGTGGCGCTCAGGTCAGCTACAACGGCCAGCCGGTCGATGTCGCTCCGTTCACCAGTGGCGAGACTGCTCGCCTGAAGTTGGGTCAATAAGTCATGCACGGCGAATCTCCAATCAAACGTCGCGAATCCCGCAAGATCTGGGTCGGTAACGTGCCTGTTGGCGGCGATGCGCCTATCGCTGTGCAGAGCATGACCAACAGCGACACCAATGATGTCGCGGCCACTGTCGCGCAAATCAACCGCCTTGAAGCAGCCGGTGTCGATATCGTGCGGGTCTCCGTACCGGACATGGACGCCGCCGAAGCCTTCGGCAAGATCAAGCAGCTGGTCAAGGTGCCCCTGGTTGCCGACATCCACTTCGACTACCGGATCGCTTTGCGTGTAGCCGAACTGGGCGTTGACTGCCTGCGGATCAACCCGGGCAACATCGGCCGCGAAGACCGCGTGCGCGCAGTGGTCGATGCCGCCCGTGACCGCGGGATCCCGATCCGTATCGGCGTGAACGCCGGTTCCCTGGAAAAGGACCTGCAGAAGAAATACGGCGAGCCGACTCCGGCGGCGCTGGTCGAGTCGGCCTTGCGTCACGTCGAGCACCTCGAACGCCTGAACTTCCAGGATTTCAAGGTCAGCGTGAAAGCTTCCGACGTGTTCATGGCCGTCGAGGCGTATCGCCTGCTGGCCAAGGAAATCGTCCAGCCGCTGCACCTGGGCATCACTGAAGCCGGTGGTTTGCGTTCAGGCACGGTGAAATCCGCCGTGGGCCTCGGTATGCTGCTCGCCGAAGGGATTGGCGATACTATCCGCATCTCGTTGGCGGCCGACCCGGTCGAGGAAGTGAAAGTCGGCTACGACATTCTCAAGTCCCTGCACCTGCGTTCCCGTGGCATCAACTTCATCGCCTGCCCGAGCTGCTCGCGGCAGAACTTCGATGTGGTCAAGACCATGAACGAGCTGGAAGGGCGCCTCGAAGATTTGCTGGTGCCGCTGGATGTCGCGGTGATCGGTTGCGTGGTCAACGGCCCGGGTGAAGCCAAGGAAGCCCATATCGGCTTGACCGGCGGCACGCCGAACCTGATTTACATCGACGGCAAGCCGTCGCAGAAACTGACGAATGACAATCTGGTGGATGAGCTTGAACGCTTGATCCGCCAGAAAGCGGCCGAAAAGGTCGAAGCCGACGCTGCCGTCATTGCGCGTGGCTGAGTCCGACTGAAGAGCCGAACGAATTTAAGGATTTAATGTGAGCAAGTCTCTGCAAGCCATTCGTGGCATGAACGACATCCTGCCCGAACAGACTCCCCTTTGGCGTCATTTCGAAGGCACCGTTTCGCGCCTGCTGGATAACTACGGTTACAAGCAGATCCGCATGCCGATCGTCGAGTTCACCGAACTGTTCAAGCGTTCCATCGGTGAAGTGACCGACATCGTCGAAAAAGAGATGTACACCTTCGACGACCGAAACGGCGACTCCCTGACCCTGCGTCCTGAAGGCACGGCGGCCTGTGTGCGCGCGGTGCTGGAGCACGGCATTACCGGCGGTGGCCAGGTGCAGAAACTCTGGTACATCGGCCCGATGTTCCGCCACGAGCGTCCGCAAAAAGGTCGTTATCGCCAGTTCCACCAGATCGGCGTGGAGGTGTTCAACCTCGACGGTCCGGACATCGACGCCGAACTGATCGTGCTGACCTGGCGCCTGTGGGGCGAACTGGGCATCCGCGATGCGGTAAAACTCGAGCTCAACAGCCTGGGTACCAGCGAATCCCGTGGCCGTTATCGTGAAGCGCTGGTCGAGTACCTCTCGGCGCACATGGACAAACTCGACGAAGACAGCCAGCGTCGCCTGAAAACCAACCCGCTGCGGGTTCTTGATACCAAGAACGCCGATACCCAGGCGGTATTGGTCGACGCGCCGAAAATGGCCGACTACCTCGACGAAGAATCCCGCGTGCATTTCGAGGGCCTCAAGGCTCGCCTGGACGCCGCCGGCATTCCTTACGTGATCAACCCGAAGCTGGTTCGCGGGCTGGATTACTACAGCAAGACCGTTTTCGAATGGGTCACCGACAAACTCGGCGCCCAGGGCACCGTCTGCGCTGGCGGCCGTTACGACGGCCTGGTGGAGCAGATGGGCGGCAAGCCGACCGCCGGCGTTGGTTTTGCCATGGGCATCGAGCGCCTGGTGCTGTTGCTGGAAACCCTGGAGCAAATCCCGCAAGAGATCTCCCGTCAGGTCGACGTCTACCTCTGCGCCTTCGGTGAAGCCGCCGAACTCGCCGGCCTGACCCTGGCGGAGCGCGTGCGTGACCAGTTGCCCAACCTGCGCCTGCAAGTGAATGCCGGCGCCGGCAGTTTCAAAAGCCAGTTCAAGAAAGCCGACAAGAGCGGCGCGCTGTATGCGCTGATCCTTGGTGACGACGAAATGGCCCAGCAAGTGGTAGGTTTCAAACCCCTGCGTGGCCAGGGCGAACAACAAAGCATTGCCTGGGATGCGCTTGCAGCGCACCTGGCCACCTGCGTCGTGCAGGGTTGAAGCTGTCTAAACAGCCGAATTAGCGATTAAGGAGTATTGGGGTGTCGAGTACCGAAGACGAACATGTGGCGGAATTGAAGGAATGGTGGTCTCGCAACGGTAAGCCCCTGGTTACTGGCGGCCTGTTGGCGCTGGTCATCGTGTTCGGCTGGCAGGCCTTCCACAAGTATCAGAGCAATCAGTCGCAAGGCGCCTCGATTCTCTATCAGCAATTGCTCGAAACCACGCTGACGCCTGACGGCAAGCCTGATGCGGCCCGTGTTTCGGACCTGGCCGGCAAGCTCAACAGCGAGTACGGCGGTAGCGCCTACGCGCAGTACGGCAGCCTGTTCGTCGCCAAAGTGGCAGTCGACAGCGGCAAGCTGGACGACGCGGCCAGCGAGCTGAAAGCCATCGTCGACAAACCGGCCAACCCGGCGCTGGGCGAAATCGCCCGCCAGCGTCTGGCCCAGGTGCTTGGTGCGCAGAACAAGGCCGACGAAGCACTGAAATTGCTTGAAGGCGATGCCGACAAGGCATTCCTGGCCACTCGTGAAGAGCTCAAGGGCGACCTGCTGGTGCAGTTGGGTCGTACCGACGAGGCGAGCGCGGCGTATCAAAAAGCCAAGGCGGCACTGTCGGATGAAGCGGCGGTCGGTGGCCTGCAAATCAAGCTGGACGACCTGGCCAAAGGGGATGCGTGACGTGATTCGTTGGAAACATGCAGCATTGCTGGCTCTGGCCTTGATGGCCGCGGGTTGCAGCAGCAACAGCAAAAAAGAACTGCCTCCGGCCGAACTGGTCGACTTCAAGGAAGAAGTGGTTCTGCACAAGCAATGGAGTCGCTCGATCGGTGACGGTCAGGGCGAAACCTACAACATGCTGGTTCCGGCCATCGATGGCGATACCATCTATGCCGCCGACGTTACTGGCGTGTTGATGGCGATGGACCGCCACACAGGCGACGTCAAATGGAAGAAAGACCTTGAGCTGCCGGTCTCCGGCGCCGTTGGCGTAGGTTACGGCCTGGTCACCATCGGTACGCTCAAGGGCGAAATCGTTGCCCTGGACGCCATCAATGGTGAAGAAAAGTGGCGCGCTCGCGTGTCCAGCGAAGTACTGGCGCCGCCAGCCAACAACGGTGACGTTGTGGTGGTGCAGACTCAGGACGATCGTCTGATCGGCCTGGATGCTGCCACCGGCAACCGTCGCTGGATCTATGACAGCACCCCTGCGGTACTGACCCTGCGTGGTACCAGTGCGCCGATCGTGACCAACCGCCTCGCGGTGGCTGGCCTGTCGACCGGTAAAGTGGTTGCCGTGAATATCTCCAACGGCGTACCGGTGTGGGAACAGCGCGTAGCGATCCCGCAAGGTCGTTCGGAGCTTGAGCGCGTGGTCGATATCGATGGTGGCTTGCTGCTGTCGGGCGAGACGCTGTACGTCGCCAGCTATCAGGGGCGCGTTGCCGCCCTGGACCTGCAAAGCGGCCGTCAGCTCTGGCAGCGTGATGCTTCCAGCTACGCCGGTGTCGCCCAGGGTTTCGGCACCGTTTATGTGAGCCTGTCCTCGGGTACCGTTGAAGGCGTCGACGAGCGTTCCACCACAGCCTTGTGGAGCAACGATTCGCTGGCCCGTCGTCAACTGTCGGCCCCGGAAGTGTTCTCCAGCTACGTTGCAGTCGGTGACCTGGAAGGTTACCTGCACCTGCTGAGTCAGGTGGACGGTCGTTTCGTCGGCCGCGAGCGCATCGACAGCGACGGCCTGCGTGCCCGTCCGCTGGTGGTGGGTGACACGATTTATGTGTATGGCAACAGCGGCAAACTGGAAGCCCTGACCATTAAGTAACGACTATGCTTGGGTTTTAACCCCAAGCGGCTTCACTGGTTGTAGGACTGTAGGAGCGAGCTTGCTCGCGATGGACGTCAACGATTACGTTGGCAATCTGGATAAACGCGGTGTCTTTGCGTTTTTCGCGAGCAAGCTCGCTCCTACAAAAAAACACACGGTGATTGCCCCGAGCACCAGCCGCTGCCTCGCAGCGGCTTTTGTATTTTCTGAAATAACGAAGTGGAGAGCCGCATGGTTCCCGTAATCGCCCTGGTGGGCCGACCGAACGTCGGCAAGTCCACCTTGTTCAACCGCCTGACCAGGACTCGTGACGCCATCGTTGGCGACTTGTCCGGTCTGACCCGTGATCGCCAGTACGGTGAGGCCAAGTGGCAAGGGCGTTCCTACATTCTGATCGACACCGGCGGTATCTCCGGTGACGAGCATGGTATGGACGAAAAGATGGCCGAGCAGTCGCTGCTGGCCATCGAAGAAGCGGATGTCGTTCTGTTCCTGGTAGATGCCAAGGCCGGTTTTACCGCCGCCGACCAGATGATCGCCGAGCATTTGCGCAAGCGTAACAAGCGTTCTCACGTGGTAGCCAACAAGGTCGACAACATCGACCCGGAAATGGCCCGCGCCGAATTCGCCCCGTTGGGCATGGGCCATGCGATCCCGATCGCCGGCGCCCACGGCCGTGGTATCACCCAGTTGCTGGAAGCGGCACTGAGTGAATTCCCGCGTGACGACGACGAGCCGCAGGAAGGCGAAGAGGAAGAGATCGTCGCCGAAGGCGAGGAAGCCAAGCGCATTCCTGGCCCAAGCGAAAAAGACGGCATCAAGATCGCCATCATCGGCCGTCCGAACGTCGGCAAGTCGACGCTGGTCAACCGCATGCTCGGCGAAGACCGGGTAATCGTCTACGACCAACCCGGCACCACCCGCGACAGTATCTACATCCCGTTCGAGCGTAACGACGAGAAGTACACGCTGATCGACACCGCCGGTGTGCGCAAGCGCGGCAAGATCCACGAAGAAGTTGAAAAGTTCTCCGTGGTCAAAACCCTGCAGGCGATCAAAGACGCCAACGTGGTGATCTTCGTGATGGACGCCCGCGAAGGCGTGGTGGATCACGACCTCAACCTGCTGGGCTTCGCCATTGAGTCGGGTCGTGCGCTGGTGATCGCGATCAACAAGTGGGACGGCATGACGCCGAGCGAGCGCGACTTCGTGAAGGTCGAGCTGCAACGCCGGCTGTTCTTCGTTGACTACGCCGATATCCACTTCATCTCGGCCCTGCACGGCACTGGCGTGGGCAACCTCTACGCGTCGGTACAGAACTCGTTCAAGTCTGCGGTTACCCGTTGGCCGACCAGCCGCCTGACCCAGATCCTCGAAGACGCGGTCAGCGAGCACCAGCCGCCGATGGTCAACAGCCGCCGGATCAAGCTGCGTTATGCCCACCTCGGTGGCGCGAACCCGCCGATCATCGTGATCCACGGCAACCAGATCGAGAAGGTGCCGAAGTCCTACGTGCGTTACCTGGAAAACACCTATCGCCGTGTCCTGAAGCTGGTCGGTACGCCGATCCGCATCGAGTTCAAGGGTGGCGAGAACCCGTACGAAGGCAACAAGAACACGCTCACCGACCGTCAGGTCAACAAGAAGCGTCGCTTGATGTCGCACCACAAGAAGGCCGACAAGAAGCGTCGCGACAAGCGCTGATTCAAGGCTTTCCCGGCTCCTGTGGGAGCGGGCTTGCCCGCGATGGCAGCGCCGCGGTGTATCAGGTGCACCGCGTTATCGTTCATCGCGGGCAAGCCACGCTCCCACAGGGGCGGAGTTGAACAAAGGGCGCTGTTAGCGCCCTTTTTCATGCCTGCGGTTTGGGCTATCCTCGGACTCCCCCGCGCCGCCGTAGAGCCGGGTGTAGAGCAGGGAACCACCGATGATCACCAGCAAGCTGCCGAATGTCGGCATCACTATCTTTACCCAGATGTCTCAGCTCGCGGCACAGACCGGCGCGCTCAATCTGTCCCAGGGCTTTCCCGATTTCGCGGCCCCGCAGGCCCTGTGCGATGCTGTCGGCCGGCATATCGCCAACGGCCATAACCAGTATTCGCCAATGACCGGGCTGCCGGTGTTGCGTCAGCAGATTGCGGTGAAGATCGCCCGCAGCTATGGCACGCAGGTGGATGCGGATACTGAAGTAACGGTCACCCCAGGCGCGACCGAAGCGATTTTCTGTGCCATCCAGGCGGTTATCCACAGCGGTGACGAAGTCATCGTGTTTGACCCGGCCTATGACAGCTACGAGCCCTCGGTAGAGCTGGCCGGCGGTCGTTGCGTGCACGTGCAACTGGTCCTGAACGATTTCAGCATCGACTTCGAGAAGCTTGCCCAGGCACTGAGCCCGCGCACGCGGATGATCATTCTCAACTCCCCGCACAACCCCAGTGGCGCATTGATCAGTCGTGCCGAACTGGATCAGTTGGCCGCCTTGATCCGCGATCGCGATATCTATGTGATCAGCGACGAAGTCTACGAACACCTGGTGTACGACGGTGTGCCCCATGTCAGCGTGCTGGCCCATGAAGAGTTGTATCAGCGTGCATTCGTGGTCAGTTCGTTCGGCAAGACTTACCACGTCACTGGCTGGAAAACCGGCTACGTGGTTGCGCCACCGGCCCTGACGGCGGAATTGCGCAAGGTGCACCAGTACGTCAATTTCTGTGGTGTGACGCCGCTGCAATATGCCTTGGCCGATTTTATGGCCGAGCATCCCGAGCACGTCGAAGAGCTGCCGGCTTTCTATCAGGCCAAGCGTGACCTGTTCTGCGATCTGCTGGCGCCGTCGCGTTTCAGCTTCACCCGGGTGACCGGCACCTATTTCCAGTTGGTCGATTACTCGCAGATCCGCCCGGACCTCAATGACGTCGAGATGGCCCTGTGGATGACTCGCGAGCATGGCGTGGCCAGTATCCCGATCTCGGTGTTCTACCAGACGCCACCGGTTGGCCAGCGCCTGGTGCGACTGTGCTTTGCCAAGCGTGAGGAGACCCTGCGTGAAGCGGCGGAAAAACTATGCGTGATCTGAGTGCATTGCCCAATCTGAACGTGGCGCTGATCCAGACGTCCCTGGCCTGGCACGACCGCCAGGCCAACCTGGAGCATTTCGAGCCATTGCTGGAACAGGCTCGCGGCGCTGACCTGATCATTCTGCCGGAGATGTTCACCACCGGTTTTTCCATGGAGTCCGAGACCCTCGCGGAAGCGGAAAACGGACCGACCAGCAAATGGCTGCGGGCTCAGGCGGCAAAGCTTGATGCGGTGATTACCGGCAGTGTGATCATCCAGGCAGCCGACGGCAGTCATCGCAATCGCCTGCTGTGGGCACGCCCGGATGGCGAGGTGTTGCATTACGACAAGCGTCACCTGTTCCGCATGGCCGGTGAGCATAACCACTACACCCCCGGCGAGCGCCAGGTGCAGTTCGAGCTCAAGGGCTGGCGCGTGCGGCCGCTGATTTGCTACGACTTGCGCTTCCCGGTGTGGAGCCGTGACGCCCAGGACACCGACCTGCTGCTGTACACCGCCAATTGGCCCGGCGCCCGGCGCCAGCACTGGAATCGCCTGCTGCCGGCACGGGCTATCGAGAACCTGTGCTACGTGGCGGCGGTTAACCGTATCGGGACCGACGGCAAAGGTTTTGCCTACACCGGTGACAGCCAGGTGCTGGATTTCCAGGGTGAGACGTTGCTCAGTGTTGGCGAGGCGGATGGGGTGTTCAAGGTGACTTTGGATGCGGCGGAGCTGGCCGCGTATCGGCAGCGGTTTCCGGCGAATCTGGATGCCGATACCTTTGAGTTCACCTGAGATCATCTTCATCTGACAGGGCCTTTTCGCGGGCAAGCCCGCTCCCACAGGGCTCGCGTCGAACACGAGCTTTTCGTTCACTGACGATCCTTGTGGGAGCGGGCTTGCCCGCGAAGAGGCCGGGACCGGCAACGCAAAAATTGCAGGCAAACAAAAAGGCCCCGAGGTTCACACCTAGGGGCCTTTTGCATTGCAGCGGTGGCTTACGCCGCTTTCGCTTCCGGCTGGCTCAGCGAACGGTTCAGTGCGCTGAACAGGGCCTTGAAGCTGGCGGTGGTGATGTTTTCGTCGATGCCGACGCCATGTACCGCGCGTTCGCCGTTCACACGCAGTTCAATGTAGGCCGCAGCCTTGGCATTGGTGCCCGCGCCGATGGCGTGCTCGTTGTAGTCCATGATTTCCACCGGTACCGGCAGGCCGGCCACCAGCGCTTCCAGGGCGCCGTTGCCCTTGCCGCGCCAGTGCAGGTTGGTCTCGCCCTGGCCTTTGCTGGCCACTTCCACTTCAACGGAGCTGTGGCCGTTTTCTTCCTGCAGGCGATGGCTGACCAGCGCGTACGGGGTGTTGGCCTGCAAGTACTCGCTGTGCAGCAAGGCGTGGATCTGCTGGGCGGTCATTTCCAGGCCCAGGCGGTCGGTTTCACGCTGCACGACCTGGCTGAACTCGATCTGCATGCGACGCGGCAGGCTGATGCCGTATTCCTGTTCCAGCAGGTAGGCGATACCACCCTTGCCCGACTGGCTGTTGACGCGGATGACCGCCTCGTAGCTGCGGCCGATGTCGGCCGGGTCGATTGGCAGGTAAGGCACTTCCCAAAGTGCATCGGATTTCTGCTGGGCGAAGCCCTTGCGGATCGCATCCTGGTGCGAGCCGGAGAACGCGGTGTGGACCAGGTCGCCGACGTACGGGTGGCGCGGGTGCACCTGGATCTGGTTGCACTCTTCGACGACCTTGCGCACGCCGTCGATGTCGGAGAAGTCCAGTTGAGGGTCAAGGCCCTGGGTATACATGTTCAGGGCCACGGTGACCAGGTCGACGTTACCGGTACGCTCGCCGTTACCGAACAGGCAGCCTTCGACACGGTCGGCACCGGCCATCAGGCCCAGCTCGGTGGCGGCAACGCCGGTGCCACGGTCGTTGTGGGTATGCAGGCTGATGATCACGCTGTCACGACGGTTGATGTGACGGCCGAACCATTCGATCTGGTCGGCATAGATGTTCGGGGTCGCGCATTCCACCGTGGCCGGCAGGTTGAGGATCATCTTGTGCTCGGGCGTCGGGTTCCAGACTTCGATCACCGCGTCGCAGACTTCCTTGGCGAACTCAAGCTCGGTGGCGCTGAAGGTTTCCGGCGAGTACTCGAAGGTCCACTCGGTTTCCGGTTGCTGGGCGGCGTATTTGACGAACAGCTTGGCCGCACTCACGGCGATTTCCTTGATCCCGTCCTTGTCCTGGTTGAAGACAATGCGGCGGAAGGAAGGGGAGGTCGCGTTGTACAGGTGAACGATGGCCTTCTTCGCCCCACGCAGGGATTCGAAGGTGCGCGCGATCAGGTCTTCACGGCCCTGGGTCAGCACCTGGATGGTGGTGTCGTCCGGGATGTGGCCACCTTCGATCAGGGTGCGTACGAAGTCGAAGTCGGTTTGCGAGGCGGCAGGGAACGACGCTTCGATTTCCTTCACGCCGACCTGCACCAGGGTTTTCCAGAAGCGCAGCTTCTTGACAGCGTCCATCGGTTCGATCAGCGACTGGTTGCCGTCGCGCAGGTCGGAACTGCACCAGATCGGTGCGGCGGTGATGGTTTTCGATGGCCAGGTGCGATCCGGAATGTCGATGGTCGGGAACGCGCGGTATTTCGAAGACGGGTCTTTGAGCATGCTCATCAGGAAATCCTTATTGTGTGGGCCGAAAAAAGGCGGCCTGCCGGTGGATCAAAAAGTTCTTGGCGTAACGCTTGGGACGAGGCACCACGATTCAGCCCGGCAGTCGTGCGCTGACGAGGCACAGGCTGCGGTGCTGGCGGAGCTGAATGAGGGTGTGAGAGGTTTTCATGCCTTCAACCCTAACCGCGGGGGGGAAGGTTGGCAAGCAGTCGAAAAAAATTGAGAGGAATACTCGTGGGCGAGTGTTTATCGAGATTTTATTGCTGTGATTGGCAGTGATTGTTTTGTTGTTTGCGCGAGGTTTGAGCGGTGCGCAATTGAAGGAAGCGAGATCTCAGGAGGGCGAGGTTGGGGACAATCCTGGATTCTTCTGGTGACTGGAATGCCGTCTTCGCGGGCAAGCCCGCTCCCACAGGGATTGCGCTGTACCTGTGGGAGCGGGCTTGCCCGCGAAGAGGCCATCAGCCTCGGCGAGGATTCAAGGTTGAAACGCACCGATGAAGATGGCGGGATCCACCCGTGCATCGTTCAGGCTGACATTCCAGTGCATATGGGGTCCAGTCGCGCGGCCAGTCGCGCCGACCTTACCGACCACGCCACCACGCGCCAGTTGCTGCCCCACCTTCACGTCGATTTTCGACATGTGGCAGAACATGCTGATGAAGCCCTGGCCGTGGTCGACGAACACCGTGTTGCCGTTGAAGAAATAGTTGCCGATCAGGATCACCTTGCCGGCTGCCGGGGTCTTGATCGGTGTGCCGGCCGGCACGGCGAAGTCCAGGCCCGCGTGGGGATTGCGTTCTTCGCCGTTGAAAAAGCGACGTACGCCGAATTTGCTCGACAACGGTCCGTTCACCGGTTTGTCCAGCAGCAGGTTACTCGGGGTAATGGGGCTGAACGTGCGGTAAGCGGCAATCTGCTCGGCCAGTTCACGCTCGATACGCTTGAGGTTTTCCGGGTCTGGGTTGACCTGCTGGGTGTTCTTCAGGGTGATGCGCTGTTCCGGGTATTTCTTGTTGCCAACCGTGAAACCCAGATTGCGACCGCCGCTGCTGATCGATTGAGCGCCCGGCTTGACCGTCAGCGGCACACCGACGATGGCCAGCCAGTTGTTCTGTTCTTTCACGACCAGGACGGGTTTGCCTTGGTAAGTGGCTGTTGGCACCTGGGCAGACGTGCCCAGGTCCACCACCGCAACGCCGCCCGGCACCGGTTTGTTCAGCAGGCGGGTGATGTAGCTGTCGGCGTGGGCGTTGAAGGTCAGGCACAGCAACAGGAGTGGAGCCAGGAAACGCGGCATGGATCAATCCAGTAAAGAAAGGGTGACAGGCGTCAGGTGATTGTCTTCGACCCGCACTTGCAGTTCGCCTTCGCCCAGTTTGGCCTTCAGGCGCTGGCCGGTATGGGTTTGTGCGGCGCTACGGATCGCGTTGCCGCGCTCGTCCAGCAAAATGCTGTAACCACGGCCGAGGGTCGCCAGCGGGCTGACCACATGCAGGGTCTGCATCTGGCTTTGCAGTTGCAGGCGACGGTTCTTCAGCCCTTCGCGGATGGCACGCGGCAGGCGTTCGGCCAGGCTGTCGAGACGCTGGCGCAGCAGTGCCAGTTGCCGGCCCGGATGTTGTGCGGCCAAACGGGTTTCCAGGCGGATCAAGCGTTCGCGACGGGTGTTGAGGCTGCGCTCGAACGCGCGACGCATGCGCATGTCCAGGTCATCCAGGCGTTGCGCTTGCTGGCGCAGGCGCTCGCCGGGATGGCGCAGGCGTCGGGAAATGCCTTCAAGGCGCAGCCGATCGCGCATCAAGCGGTCCCGCATGCGCATCACCAGCCGTCGGTGCAGGCTTTCGACCCGGCGTACCAGATCGCTGGAGTCCGGAGCCAGCAACTCGGCGGCAGCGGAAGGGGTGGGCGCGCGAACGTCGGCCACAAAATCGCTGATCGACACGTCGGTTTCATGGCCGACGGCGCTGACGATCGGCGTCACGCAGGCATCCACGGCGCGGGCCACGGCTTCTTCGTTGAAGCACCAGAGATCTTCCAGTGAGCCTCCGCCGCGGGCGAGGATCAGTGCGTCGAAGCCGCGGGCATCCGCCAGTTTCAGGGCACGGACAATCTGCGCGGTGGCTTCGCGACCCTGTACGGCGGTGGGAATCAGCGTCAACTGCACCTGGGGCGCGCGACGGCGGAACACGCTGATGATGTCGCGGATCACCGCCCCGGTGGGCGAACTGATGATGCCGATGCGTTGTGGGTGCGCCGGCAGCGGGACCTTGCGCTCGGCACTGAACAGGCCTTCGGCGCTGAGCTTTTCCTTCAAGGCATCGAAGGCCAGGCGCAAGGCGCCATCACCGGCCGGCTCCACCGTGTCGAGGATCAGTTGATAGTCACCGCGCCCTTCGAACAGCGAGACTTTGCCGCGCACCTTGACCGCGAGCCCGTCCTTCAGCGCCTGGCGAACCCGTGCCGCGTTCTGCCGGAACAGCGCGCAACGGACCTGGGCACCGCTGTCCTTGAGGGTGAAGTACACATGACCGGAGGCCGGGCGGGCGAGGTTGGAGATTTCGCCTTCGACCCAGATGTTGCTGAACACGTCTTCGAGCAACACCCGCGCACGGCCGTTGAGCTGGCTGACGGTCAGGACTTCGCGGTCCAGGCCGAGTCTTGCAAAGGGATCTTTAATCATGGGGCGCAGTTTAAAGGTAATTCCATTGTGGGAGCGAGCCTGCTCGCGAATACGGTTTAACATTCAGCACCTGCATCGACTGATGTTCAGCATTCGCGAGCAGGCTCGCTCCCACGGGGGGAGGGTGTATTCAGGGAAGGAAGGAAATGGGTGTGCTTGAACTGTTGAACCAATGGCCCTTCGGCTCGCTGGACTGGCTGGTAATCGGTGCGGGCATCGCCCTGGCCTACATCGTGTTTGGCATAGCAGGTTTCGGCACCGCGCTGGTGGCGGGGCCGATTCTGATTCTGTTCATGCCGCTGTCGAAGATCGTGCCGTTGCTGGTGCTGCTCGATTTTGTCGCGGCATTCGGCAATCTGCTGCCGTCGCGGCGCGATGTGGCGAAGCCGGAACTGCTGCGATTGCTGCCCTGCATGGCGGTGGGGTGCACGCTGGGGGTGATTTTCCTGCTGAACCTCAAGTCCGACCTGTTGCTGCTGTTGATGGGGCTGTTCATCAGCGCCTATGCGATCTACAGCCTGTGGGTCAAAGCCCGGCCGACGCAGTTGTCCGCGCTGTGGGCGTTGCCAATGGGGACGGTGGGCGGAATGTTTGGCGCCTTGTTTGGCAGCGGCGGCTTTCTCTATGCGATCTACCTGAACAGCCGATTGCCCAAGGAGGCGGCCCGGGCCACCCAGAGTGCCTTGATCAGTTGCAGCACGGTGGTGCGTTTGAGCCTGTTTGCAATCGCCGGTGTGTATGCCGATCTGCCGTTGCTGGTGCTGGCGGTTTGCCTGTTGCCGGCCATGGCACTGGGGCTGTGGATCGGTCGACGGCTGACCATGCGCTTGTCCCGCGAGGCCTTTGTGCGGCTGGTGACGTGGCTGGTGCTGGCCAGCGGGATCGCGTTGATCGGGCGCTACTTGAGCACTTGAAGTGTCTGTTGCTCTTTGTAGGAGCGAGCTCACTCGCGATGGTCGTTAACGATAACGCGGGTTGCCGGTTAAACGCGGCGTCTTCGTGACCATCGCGAGCGAGCTCGCTCCTACATAAAAAGAAACGGCAAACCGGCTTCTCAGTCGTTGTACTGGCTCAACAATCGCTCCAGCCGTGCACTGAGGCGGCGTTTGATCTCGGTCTCGATGTGCGGGGCGAAATCGTCGATCACGTCTTGCATGATCAACTGTGCGGCGGCGCGCAGTTCGCTGTCCAGGTGCAGCAAGTCATCCGGGTTCCTGTCGGCGACAGGCGCTGTCGCGCGGGCAGGTTCAACGCTGGGGGCAGGGGCTGTCGATACCACGGGCGGCGAAGGCTCGCTCACGGCGTCGAACAACATGGGAATCTGTTCCTGGTCGCCATCCTCGACCGTGTCGGTCAGCAGGGGCGGTTGCAGGTTGTCATCGCCGAGCAACTGGCGGATCGACTCGAGGTCATCCAGCAGGTGCGCGGACTGTTGCAGCGGTTTTGGAGTGTCCATTGGAAGGCTCAGAGTCGCTGTAAACGGTGATCTTGCAGAGGATAGCCCTGTTCGCGGTAGAAACGGAAACTCTCCCGCGCGGCCTGGCGAATCGTCGGGTCTTCCACCACCACTTCCGCCACGCGGGCGAAACGCTGGGCGAAGGCCGGGACTTTCAGGTCAAGGTTGACCAGCAAATCCTGGTGCTGACCGCAATCATTACCCAGGCCCAGGACAATCAAGCCATCCGGTTCGCTTTCGGCGGGGCCGTGGGGCACGAAGCTTTCACCCTTGAACGTCCAGAGGCGTGCGTCGAGATCGTCACGCTGGGCCGCGTCGCTGCAATGCAGGTAGACACGGTGACCCATGCGCCAGGCTTTTTCGGTGAGCTTGCAGGCGAAATCCAGGCGTGCCGAAGGATCGGCGCTGGGCAGAATATAGAAGTCGACTTTGGTCATTGCGGTTCCTGAGCCGGGGCGGCGTCACTTGCAAGCAACGCCGCCCGGGATCATAGGTTTCAGGCCTTGGCGCGATCCAGCAGGTATTGGGTCAGCAGTGGAACCGGACGGCCAGTGGCGCCCTTGTCCTTGCCGCCGCTGGTCCAGGCAGTACCGGCGATGTCCAGGTGTGCCCAGTTCAGGTTCTTGGTGAAGCGCGACAGGAAGCAGGCCGCAGTGATGGTGCCGGCTTTCGGGCCGCCGATGTTGGCGATGTCGGCGAACGGGCTGTCCAGTTGCTCCTGGTACTCATCGAACAGCGGCAGCTGCCAGGCGCGGTCGTCGGCCGCCTTGCCGGCGCTCAGCAGTTGGCCGATCAGTTCGTCGTTGTTGCCCAGCAGGCCCGACGTGTGGGCACCCAGGGCGACCACGCAGGCGCCGGTCAGGGTCGCGATGTCGATGACCGCTTGCGGCTTGAAACGCTCGGAGTAGGTCAGGGCGTCGCACAGCACCAGACGGCCTTCGGCGTCGGTGTTGAGGATTTCCACGGTCTGGCCGCTCATGGTGGTGACGATGTCGCCCGGGCGCGAAGCGTTGCCGCTCGGCATGTTCTCGGCGCAGGCCAGGATGCACACCAGGTTGATCGGCAGCTTCAGTTCCAGCACGGCACGCAGGGTCCCGAACACGCTGGCGGCGCCGCCCATGTCGTATTTCATTTCATCCATGCCGGCGCCCGGCTTGAGGCTGATGCCGCCGGTGTCGAAGGTGATGCCTTTGCCGACCAGCGCATACGGCTTCTCGGATTTCTTGCCGCCGTTGTATTGCATGACGATCAGGCGCGGTGGCTGGGCGCTGCCCTGGCCTACGGCGTAGAACGAGCCCATGCCCAGGGCCTTGATCTTCTTCTCGTCGAGGACTTCGACTTTCAGGTCCTTGAATTCTTTGCCCAGGTCTTTGGCCTGTTCACCGAGGAAGGTCGGGTGGCAGATGTTTGGCGGCAGGTTGCCCAGGTTGCGGGTGAAGGCCATGCCGTTGGCGATGGCGGTGGCGTGGGTCACGGCGCGCTGCACTTCAGCCTGAGCGGCCTTGATGGTCAGCAGGGTGATTTTCTTCAGGGCGCGGGGTTCGGCTTTCTGGCTCTTGAACTGATCGAAGCTGTACTCGCCGTCCACCAGGGTCTCGGCCAGCAGGCGGGTCTTGCCATAGCTGTCGCGGCCTTTGACGACCAGTTCATCCAGGGCCAGTACCGCTTCGCTGCCGCCCAGACCTTTCAACGTGTTGAGGATGCCGGCGATGATTTTGCGGAACGGGCGGTCGCCCAGCTCGTCGTCCTTGCCAACGCCCACCAGCAGCACGCGTTCAGCCTTGAGGTTCGGCAGGCTGTGCAGCAACAGGCTCTGGCCGACCTTGCCGGCCAGATCGCCACGCTTGAGCACTGCGCTGATCGCGCCGCCGCTCAATTCGTCGAGTTGTCTGGCAACGGCACCGAGCTTGCGGCCTTCGCCAACGGAAACCACCAGCGTGGCGGTCTTCAACGTTTCCGGGTTAACGCTTTTTACAACCAGTTCCATGTCCGGGTCCCTGAATTGATGGTTATCACGCATGCGCCCGACACCTTATGTGCGTCGATTGCCTATAAATAGAAAGGCGCCAGGATCGACCGGCGACAAAGGCCGCAGTTTGAACCTCGCCGGCGGCGGCTGACAACCCTCGGTTGTACGATTGTAGGAGCGAGCTTGCTCGCGAAGAACCTGAGACCGCCGCGGGGGTTCAGGCTCCCCGCGTTATCGTTGACGACCATCGCGAGCGAGCTCGCTCCTACAGGCGTTTCCATGCATTGCGCAGTGACAGGCGCACCCAATCACAGGATAATGCGCCATCTTTTTCGGCGGCCCTGCCTTGCGGGCTGGCCGATACGTTTGCTTGTTTGGCCGCCTTAGCCTGACAACCCTGGAGTGTCTGGTTTGATTGTCTTCCGTTATCTATCCCGCGAAGTCCTGTTGACCTTGAGCGCCGTCAGTGCCGTGCTGCTGGTCATCATCATGAGCGGTCGCTTCATCAAATACCTCGCCCAGGCGGCTTCGGGCCTGCTGGATCCGGGCTCGCTGTTCCTGATCATGGGCTTTCGCCTGCCGGGCTTCCTCCAGCTGATCCTGCCGCTGGGGCTGTTTCTCGGGATCCTGTTGTCCTACGGTCGCCTGTACCTCGAAAGCGAGATGACCGTACTTTCCGCCACCGGCATGAGCCAGCAACGGCTGGTCTGGATGACCCTGTTTCCAGCCACCCTGGTCGCGCTCATCGTCGCGTGGTTGAGCCTGAGCCTGGCGCCGCAAGGGGCCAACCAGTTTCAGTTGCTGCTCAACAAGCAGGATGCCCTGACCGAATTCGATACCCTGGAGCCAGGGCGCTTCCAGGCCCTGCGTGACGGTACCCGGGTCACCTACACCGAACGCATGTCGGATGATCGCGTCAACCTGGGCGGTGTGTTCATCTCGCAAAAGAACATCAGTTCCAACAACAAGGATCGCGGCATTTCTGTCCTGGTGGCGGAAAAGGGGCGTCAGGAGATTCGTCCGGACGGCAACCGCTATCTGATCCTGGATAACGGCTATCGCTATGACGGTAGTCCGGGCCAGGCCGACTACCGGGCGATCAAGTACGACGAGTACGGTGTGTTGCTGCCAAAACCCGACGTCAGCGACGAAGTCACCGACCGCGATGCGATGCCGACCAGCACCTTGATCGGCAGCGATGACATTCGCCTGCGCGCCGAGCTGCAATGGCGCATATCGCTGCCGTTGCTGGTGTTTGTCGTAACCTTGATGGCGGTGCCGCTGTCGCGGGTCAACCCGCGTCAGGGCCGATTCCTCAAATTACTGCCGGCGATTCTTCTCTATATGGCTTACCTGACCATTCTGATCGCCGCCCGTGGTGCCCTCGACAAGGGCAAGATCCCTGCGGCGCTGGGCTTGTGGTGGGTGCACGGGATTTTCCTGGCCATTGGCCTGGGCTTGCTCTATTGGGAACCCTGGCGTTTGAAGCGGGCAAGTCGCCGCAGTGCACTGGAGGTGGCCCGTGGTTAAGCTGGATCGCTACATTGGTAGCAGTGTGCTGATTGCGATTTTGGCGGTACTCGGGATCATTCTCGGTCTGGCGACACTGTTTGCCTTCATCGACGAGATGAGTGAAGTCACCGATACCTACACGCTGGTCGACGTTCTGAGTTATGTGACGCTGACTGCGCCGCGCCGGATGTACGAAATGCTGCCGATGGCTGCGCTGATCGGGTGCCTGATCGGCCTGGGCAGCCTGGCCAGCAACAGTGAGCTGACCATCATGCGCGCCGCCGGTGTGTCGATCGGCCGGATTGTCTGGGCGGTCATGAAGCCGATGCTGGTATTGATGCTGGCTGGCCTGCTGGTCGGGGAATACATCGCACCACCAGCCGAAACCGCCGCGCAAGCCAATCGCTCGCTGGCCCAGGGCAGTGGCGATGCGCAAAGTGCCAAGCATGGCCTGTGGCACCGCCAGGGCGACGAGTTCATTCACGTCAACTCGGTGCAGCCCAACGGTGTCCTGTACGGCGTGACCCGCTACCGTTTCGATAACGAACGGCACATGCTGTCGGCGAGCTTCGCCAAGCGTGCCGAGTTCGACACGGATCACTGGCAGTTGACGGACGTCACGACCACGCTGTTCCACGAGCGCAGCACTGAGGTGGTGTCGACCCCGGTCGAGCGTTGGGCCATCGCCTTGAGTCCGCAATTGCTGAACACGGTGGTCATGGTGCCAGAGTCATTGTCGATCAGCGGTCTGTGGGGCTACATCCACTACCTGGCGGATCAGGGGCTGAACAACAGCCGCTATTGGCTGGCATTTTGGGTCAAGGTGTTGCAGCCGCTGGTGACTGCCGCCCTGGTGTTGATGGCGATTTCCTTCATCTTTGGCCCGCTGCGTTCGGTAACCCTGGGGCAGCGTGTGTTCACCGGCGTGCTGGTGGGCTTCACCTTCCGCATCGTTCAGGACCTGCTCGGGCCTTCGAGCCAGGTGTTCGGCTTCCCGCCGTTGCTTTCGGTGCTGGTGCCAGCAGGTGTTTGTGCCGTAGCGGGGCTCTGGCTGATGCGTCGGGCAGGTTGATGGCGGGCGTTTCCCGGCCGCTTTGACGATAAAAAACGCCCTTGTCGCAAGACCGGGGCGTTTTTGTAGGTGCCGTCTGACCTGCGAACGTGACGCTTGCGCCGTGGATCAGGTACAATTCCCGGCTATTTTTCGGCGGGCTATGCCTGCAGCCTTTTTGAGTGTTGATCCGTGAGTGATTTGAGTCATATCCGCAATTTCTCCATCATCGCCCACATTGACCATGGCAAGTCGACGCTGGCCGATCGCTTCATCCAGATGTGTGGCGGCCTGGCCGAGCGCGAAATGGAAGCCCAGGTCCTGGACTCCATGGACCTCGAGCGTGAACGCGGGATCACCATCAAGGCGCACAGCGTTACTCTGTATTACAAAGCCAAAGATGGTATCAACTACCAGCTGAACTTCATTGACACCCCCGGCCACGTTGACTTCACCTACGAAGTCAGCCGTTCGCTGGCTGCCTGTGAAGGCGCGCTGCTGGTGGTCGATGCCGGTCAAGGTGTTGAAGCGCAGTCGGTTGCCAACTGCTACACGGCAATCGAACAGGGCCTGGAAGTGATGCCGGTGCTGAACAAGATCGACCTGCCGCAGGCCGATCCGGAGCGCGTCAAGGAAGAAATCGAAAAAATCATCGGCATCGATGCCACCGACGCGGTCACTTGCTCTGCCAAGACCGGCCTGGGCGTCGACGAAGTGCTCGAACGCCTGGTGACCACCATTCCGGCGCCGACCGGCAACATCGAAGATCCGCTGCAAGCGTTGATCATCGACTCCTGGTTCGACAACTACCTGGGCGTTGTCTCCCTGGTTCGCGTTCGCCACGGCCGCGTGAAGAAGGGTGACAAGATCCTGGTCAAGTCCACCGGCAAGATCCACCTGGTGGACAGCGTCGGCGTATTCAACCCGAAACACACCCCTACCGCCGACCTGAAGGCCGGTGAAGTGGGCTTCATCATCGCCAGCATCAAGGACATTCACGGTGCGCCAGTGGGCGACACCCTGACCTTGAGCTCGACGCCGGACGTCGACGTGCTGCCAGGGTTCAAGCGCATCCAGCCACAGGTCTACGCCGGCCTGTTCCCGGTCAGCTCCGACGACTTCGAAGACTTCCGCGAGGCGCTGCAAAAGCTCACCCTCAACGATTCGTCGCTGCAATACACACCGGAAAGCTCCGACGCCCTGGGCTTCGGCTTCCGTTGCGGCTTCCTCGGCATGCTGCACATGGAAATCATCCAGGAGCGTCTCGAGCGCGAATACAACCTGGACCTGATCACCACGGCGCCGACGGTAATCTTCGAGCTGCTGCTCAAGACCGGCGAGACGATCTACGTCGATAACCCGTCCAAGCTGCCGGACCTGTCCGCCATCGAAGACATGCGCGAGCCGATCGTGCGCGCCAATATTCTTGTGCCGCAAGAGCACCTGGGTAACGTCATTACCCTGTGCATCGAAAAACGTGGCGTACAGGTCGACATGCTATTCCTCGGCTCCCAGGTACAAGTGACCTACGACCTGCCGATGAACGAAGTGGTTCTGGACTTCTTCGACCGCCTGAAATCCACCAGTCGCGGCTATGCTTCTCTGGACTACCATTTCGATCGTTACCAATCGGCCAGCCTGGTGAAACTGGACGTGCTGATCAACGGTGACAAGGTCGACGCGCTGGCGCTGATCGTGCACCGTGACAATTCGCACTACAAAGGTCGCCAGTTGACCGAGAAGATGAAGGATCTGATTCCGCGGCAGATGTTCGACGTGGCAATCCAGGCCGCCATTGGCGGGCAGATTGTGGCGCGGACAACCGTCAAGGCGCTCAGAAAGAACGTATTGGCCAAATGCTACGGCGGTGACGTCAGCCGTAAGAAAAAGCTGCTGGAAAAGCAAAAGGCCGGTAAGAAACGCATGAAGCAAGTCGGCAACGTGGAAATTCCACAGGAAGCCTTCCTTGCAGTGCTCAGGTTGGATAGTTAGGTCCTATGTCACTAAATTTCCCGCTGTTGCTGGTCATCGCCGTATTTGTCTGCGGCCTGTTGGCGTTGCTCGATCTGTTGATCCTGGCCCCGCGCCGGCGTGCCGCTATCGCCTCCTATCAGGGCAGCGTCAGCCAGCCTGACATGGTCGTGGTCGAGAAGCTGAACAAGGAGCCGCTGCTGGTTGAATACGGCAAGTCGTTCTTCCCGGTGTTGTTCATCGTGCTGGTGCTGCGTTCGTTCCTGGTGGAACCGTTCCAGATTCCTTCCGGCTCGATGAAGCCCACCCTGGATGTCGGCGACTTCATTCTGGTGAGCAAGTTTTCCTACGGGATCCGCTTGCCGGTGATCGACAAGAAAGTCATCGAAGTCGGTGATCCGCAGCGCGGCGATGTCATGGTGTTCCGTTACCCGAGCGATCCGAACGTCAACTACATCAAGCGTGTGGTTGGTTTGCCGGGCGACACGGTTCGTTACACCGCCGACAAGCGTCTGTTCGTCAACGGCCAATCGATTGCCGAGCAATTGGTCGGCTCCGAGCCGGGCACGCTGGGTAGTGCTGAGCTGTACAAGGAAAAACTCGGTGCGGCCGAGCACATGATCCGCAAGGAAATGAGTCGCTACCGCGCCATGCCGGACCATTCGTGGACCGTGCCGGCCGGGCACTATTTCATGATGGGCGACAACCGCGACAACTCGAACGACAGTCGCTACTGGGATGATCCAAACATTCCCAAGGATCTGCTGGGCATGGTTCCCGACAAGAATATCGTCGGCAAGGCCTTCGCGGTCTGGATGAGCTGGCCGGAACCCAAACTCAGTCACCTGCCGAATTTCTCGCGGGTTGGCCTGATCAAGTAATCAAACACGGCGCTGTTGAACACAGCGCCGAATGCATTTCTGGAACCGACAGAAAGCATGAAGCCAATGATATTCAGGACGTTATTTTTGAACACAGCGTTAATTGTCCCAAGCCTGCGCCGCCTCACGGCGATGGCAGTGCAATCGAACCACGAACTCAGCGTGGGTAAACCGTGAGCGTCTCCTTAAGCCGTCTAGAGCGTCAGCTCGGCTACACCTTCAAGGATCAGGAACTGATGGTCCTGGCCCTGACTCACCGCAGTTTTGCCGGGCGCAATAACGAACGCCTGGAATTCCTCGGTGACGCCATCCTCAACTTCGTCGCCGGCGAGGCGCTGTTCGAGCGCTTTCCGCTGGCCCGCGAAGGCCAGTTGTCGCGTTTGCGCGCGCGCTTGGTGAAAGGTGAGACCCTGGCCGTGCTGGCCCGTGGTTTCGATCTAGGCGAATACCTGCGCCTGGGGTCGGGCGAATTGAAAAGCGGCGGCTTTCGTCGCGAGTCGATTCTGGCCGATGCCCTGGAAGCGCTGATCGGTGCGATCTACCTCGATGCTGGCATGGAAGTGGCCCGTGAGCGTGTGCTCGCCTGGCTGGCCGGAGAGTTCGAAGGCCTGACGCTGGTCGACACCAACAAGGATCCAAAGACCCGCCTGCAAGAGTTCCTGCAGTCCCGTGGTTGTGAGCTGCCGCGTTACGAAGTGGTGGATATCCAGGGTGAGCCGCATTGCCGGACGTTCTTCGTCGAATGCGAAATCATCTTACTGAATGAAAAAAGCCGAGGTCAGGGTGTGAGCCGTCGTATTGCCGAACAGGTAGCGGCCGCCGCAGCGCTGATTGCCCTGGGTGTGGAGAATGGCAATGACTGATACAAACGCAACTCGCTGTGGCTATGTTGCCATCGTCGGCCGTCCGAACGTGGGCAAGTCCACGTTGCTGAACCACATCCTGGGTCAGAAGCTGGCGATCACCTCGCGCAAACCGCAAACCACCCGCCACAACATGCTCGGTATCAAGACCGAGGGCGATGTGCAGGCGATCTACGTCGACACCCCCGGTATGCACAAGGGGGGCGAAAAGGCCCTGAACCGCTACATGAACAAGACCGCTTCGGCGGCGTTGAAAGACGTCGACGTGGTGATCTTCGTGGTCGACCGCACCAAGTGGACCGACGAAGACCAGATGGTGCTCGAGCGCGTCCAGTACGTGACCGGCCCGCTGATCGTGGCGCTGAACAAGACCGACCGCATCGAGGACAAGGCCGAGCTGATGCCGCACCTGTCCTGGTTGCAGGAACAGCTGCCGAACGCGCAGATCATCCCGATTTCGGCGCAGCACGGGCATAACCTCGATGCGCTGGAGCGCGTGATTGCCGAGCACCTGCCGGAGAACGATCACTTCTTCCCGGAAGACCAGATCACCGACCGCAGCAGCCGTTTCCTCGCCGCCGAGCTGGTGCGCGAGAAAATCATGCGCCAGATGGGCGCCGAGCTGCCGTACCAGATCACCGTGGAAATCGAAGAGTTCAAGCAGCAGGGCAAAACCCTGCACATCCATGCCTTGATCCTCGTCGAACGCGATGGCCAGAAGAAAATCATCATTGGCGACAAGGGCGAGCGCATCAAGCGCATCGGCACCGAGGCGCGCAAGGACATGGAGCTGCTGTTCGACTCCAAGATCATGCTCAACCTCTGGGTCAAGGTTAAGGGCGGCTGGTCCGATGACGAGCGTGCATTGCGTTCGTTGGGCTACGGCGACCTGTAAGACACAGCAGCCCCCCTGTAGGAGCGAGCTTGCTCGCGATGGTCGATAACGATAATGCTGGCTTTCTGAATGAACGCGGCGCTTTCAATTCCATCGCGAGCAGGCTCGCTCCTACAGTCGTTTTTGAGCGCCCAGTTACCTCGGCGAGAAGCCCATGTCCCAAACCCCTCCCATCGGCCAACCCGCCTACGTCCTGCACTCCCGCGCCTACCGCGAAAACAGCGCCCTGGTGGATTTCCTCACGCCGCAAGGCCGGCTGCGGGCGGTGTTGCGCAGTGCACGGGGCAAGGCCGGGACGCTGGCGCGGCCGTTCGTGCCACTGGAAGTGGAGTTTCGGGGCAGGGGAGAGTTGAAGAATGTCGGGCGCATGGAAAGTGCCGGCATTTCTACCTGGCTCAATGGCGAGGCTTTGTTCAGTGGGCTTTATCTCAATGAGCTGCTGATTCGCCTGTTGCCCGCTGAAGATCCGTTCCCCTCGGTGTTCGATCATTACGCCGCCACTTTGTTGGCCCTGGCCGAAGGTCGTCCACTGGAGCCCTTGCTACGCTCCTTCGAGTGGCGCTTGCTCGATGACCTCGGCTACGGTTTTTCCCTGACAGTTGATATTCATGATCAGCCCATCGCGCCGGACGGTCTCTACCGTCTGCAAGTGGATGCGGGACTGGAGCGTGTCTACCTGTTGCAACCGGGCCTGTTCAATGGCGCCGAACTGCTGGCCATGGCCGAAGCCGACTGGTCCGCCCCCGGCGCTTTGTCTGCCGCCAAGCGCCTGATGCGCCAGGCATTGGCCGTTCACTTGGGCGGCCGTCCACTTGTCAGTCGCGAGCTGTTTCGCAAGCCCTGATCACACCGTATGCTGTGCACCGAACTTTCTCTTCTTCTGGAGCGCTTCCGTGACCACCAGCACCCGTATTCTTCTTGGCGTGAACATCGACCACGTTGCCACCCTGCGTCAGGCCCGGGGCACCCGTTATCCGGACCCGGTCAAGGCGGCACTGGACGCGGAAGAGGCGGGCGCTGACGGCATCACCGTGCACCTGCGCGAAGACCGTCGGCACATTCAGGAGCGCGACGTGTTGCTGCTCAAGGACGTGCTGCAAACCCGCATGAACTTCGAAATGGGCGTCACCGAAGAAATGATGCAGTTCGCCGAACGCATCCGCCCGGCACACATTTGCCTGGTACCGGAAACCCGTCAGGAGCTGACCACCGAAGGCGGCCTGGACGTAGCGGGGCAGGAAGCGCGGATCAAGGCGGCGGTCGAACGCCTGTCGAAGATCGGCTGCGAAGTGTCGCTGTTCATCGATGCCGATGAGCGCCAGATCGAAGCCTCCCGCCGTGTTGGCGCGCCAGCCATCGAACTGCACACCGGGCGTTATGCCGATGCCGAAACACCGGCCGAAGTCGCTGAAGAGCTCAAGCGTGTGGCCGATGGCGTGGCCTTCGGCCTGGCCCAGGGCCTGATCGTCAATGCCGGCCATGGCCTGCACTATCACAACGTTGAAGCCGTGGCCGCGATCAAGGGCATCAACGAGCTGAACATCGGGCACGCGCTGGTGGCCCATGCGCTGTTCGTTGGCTTCAAGTCGGCTGTTTCGGAAATGAAGGCGCTGATTCTGGCGGCTGCCGCAAAAGCCTAAGCCGAACACAAAAACCAATGTGGGAGCGGGCTTGCTCGCGAAAAAGGAGTATCAGCCAACAGAGATGTTGGATGATAAATTGCCTTCGCGAGCAAGCCCGCTCCCACATTTGATCTCGGTTGTTCTGTCAGAGCGGCGAAGGCTCCTGCGCCGGCTTGGTCTTGTCGATCCCCGGAACCAGCAGTTTGCCCTCGGCGACCTGGTCGCCTTCAAGCTGCGGCTGCGTGACCCAGGTCAGGATGTCGTAGTAGCGCCGGATGTTCGCCACGAAATGCACCGGTTCGCCGCCACGGGCGTAGCCGTAACGGGTTTTGCTGTACCACTTCTTTTCCGAGAGGCGGGGCAGGATCTTCTTCACATCCAGCCATTTGTCCGGATTCAACCCTTCCTTGGCCGCCAGTTTGCGTGCGTCGTCCAGGTGACCGCTGCCGACGTTGTAGGCCGCCAGGGCAAACCAGGTCCGGTCCGGTTCCTGGATCGACTCGTCGAGCTGGTCTTTCATGTAGGCCAGGTACTTGGCGCCGCCCATGATGCTCTGTTTAGGATCCAGGCGATTGGATACGCCCATGGCCTGCGCGGTGTTCTGGGTCAGCATCATCAGGCCACGCACACCGGTCTTGGACGTGACGGCCGGTTGCCACAACGACTCCTGGTAGCCGATGGCCGCCAGCAGGCGCCAGTCGACTTTCTCTTTCTTGGCGTACGACTTGAAGTGCTGTTCGTACTTGGGCAAGCGTTGCTGCAAGTGTTGCGCAAAGGTGGTGGCGCCCATGTATCCGAGAACGTCGACATGCCCGTAGTAACGGTCCTTGAGGCGTTGCAGGGTGCCGTTTTTCTTGACCTTGTCGAGGTAGTCGTTGATTTCGTTGAGCAGGCTGTTGTCGTCGCCCGGCGCGACGGCCCAGCTCTGGTTGCTGGCGTCGCCGAGGTCGAAGGCGACCCGGATGTTGGTGAAGTACACCTGGTTCATCGCGACTTCGTTGGAGTCGACCAGCGTCAGGTCGATCTGACCTTCGTCGACCATGCGCAGGAGATCGACGACCTCGACCGCGTCAGACTCTTCGTATTCGATGCCGGGAAATTTCTGTTTCAGCTGCGCTAGTTGTTCGGCGTGGGTGCTGCCCTTGAGCACCATGATCTTCTTGCCCACCAGATCTTTCGCGTCGGTCGGCCGTGACTGGCCGTTGCGGTAGATGATCTGCGGGGTGACTTCCAGGTAGGAGTGGGAGAAGCGCACCTGCTTCTTGCGCTCTTCGCTGCTGACCAGGCCGGCAGCCGCCAGCACCGGGCCGTTGGGCTGGCCTACCTGGTTGAACAGGTCATCGAGGTTGTCGGCGGTCTCGATCTTGAGCTCGACCCCCAGATCGTCGGCGAAGCGCTTCACCAGCTCGTATTCGAAGCCGGTTTCACCGTTGCGATCCTGAAAGTAGGTGGCGGGGCTGTTTCGGGTAACCACCCGCAGCACACCATCCTCCTTTACGCGCTCGAGCGTGTTGGGTTTATCAACACAGCCACCGAGCATCAGGAAGAGTCCGGTTGCGATCAGCCATTTGGCGTACCGCGGACGTAAAGCCGTTGGGGAAAACATCTGCGCAGTATACGCAAAGGACCACGGGCGCCATATCTCGACAGCGAAGGGCTTGTCTGCTAGCGATCACAAAACCGCTCGAAACCCCGCAGGAATGGGCCTTGTCTGCATTTTGTTACAGTAAAAATAAGCTGTCGTCATACGCCGCATTAACCTGACTTTCGAGGCAGAAACACAGATTGGCACCCGAGTGCAACCGTGCGTAGCGTTTCGGGTGATGTCGCGGGCTGTTTAGGCTAGAATGCACGGCCTCAAAGCACACCCCTTCCCGAGGCTGTCCCGAAGATGTTGATCCTGCGCGGCGCTCCTGCCCTTTCTGCCTTTCGCCACAGCAAGCTCCTTGAGCAACTGAGCCAGAAGGTTCCGGCTGTCAGTGGCCTGTATGCTGAATTCGCTCACTTCGCCGAAGTTACCGGCGTCCTGACCGGCGACGAACAGCAGGTGCTTGCGCGCCTTCTGAAATACGGTCCAAGCGTTCCGGTACAAGAACCGACCGGTCGTCTGTTCCTGGTGTTGCCGCGTTTCGGCACCATCTCGCCATGGTCGAGCAAGGCCAGTGATATCGCCCGTAACTGTGGCCTGGCGAAAATCCAGCGCCTGGAGCGCGGCATCGCGTTCTACGTGGCCGGCCAGTTCAGCGACGCTGAAGCTCAGGTGATCGCTGACGGTCTGCACGACCGCATGACCCAGATCGTCCTGGGCAACCTTGAACAGGCCGCCGGTCTGTTCAGCCACGCCGAACCGAAACCCCTGACCGCGATCGACGTGCTGGGTGGCGGCCGTGCCGCGCTGGAAAAAGCCAACACCGAGCTGGGCCTGGCCCTGGCCGAAGACGAGATCGACTATCTGGTCAACGCCTTCGTGGGCCTTTCGCGCAACCCGCACGACATCGAACTGATGATGTTCGCCCAGGCGAACTCCGAGCACTGCCGTCACAAGATCTTCAACGCCAGTTGGGACATCGACGGTGAGAGCCAGGAAAAAAGCCTGTTCGGCATGATCAAGAACACCTACCAGATGCACAACGAAGGTGTCCTGTCGGCCTACAAGGACAACGCTTCGGTGATCGTCGGCTCCGTCGCCGGTCGCTTCTTCCCGGACCCTGAAACCCGCCAGTACGGCGCGGTGCAGGAGCCGGTGCACATCCTGATGAAGGTTGAAACCCACAACCACCCGACCGCGATTGCCCCGTTCCCGGGCGCGTCCACCGGTTCCGGTGGCGAAATCCGCGACGAAGGCGCTACCGGCCGTGGTGCCAAGCCGAAAGCCGGCCTGACCGGTTTCACCGTGTCCAACCTGCAGATCCCGGGCTTCGAACAGCCGTGGGAAGTGCCGTACGGCAAGCCGGAGCGCATCGTCACTGCGCTGGACATCATGATCGAAGGCCCGTTGGGCGGCGCTGCGTTCAACAACGAATTCGGCCGTCCGGCGCTGACCGGTTACTTCCGTACCTTCGAACAATCGATCACCACCCCGCACGGTGATGAAGTTCGCGGCTACCACAAGCCGATCATGCTGGCCGGCGGCATGGGCAACATCCGTGAAGAACACGTCAAGAAAGGCGAGATCGTCGTCGGCTCCAAGCTGATCGTGCTCGGCGGCCCGGCGATGCTCATCGGCCTGGGCGGCGGCGCGGCTTCCTCCATGGCCACCGGCACCAGCTCGGCAGACCTGGACTTCGCTTCGGTACAGCGTGAAAACCCGGAAATGGAACGCCGTTGCCAGGAAGTCATCGACCGTTGCTGGCAGCTGGGCGACAAGAACCCGATCAGCTTCATCCACGACGTGGGTGCGGGCGGCCTGTCCAACGCCTTCCCGGAACTGGTCAACGACGGCGACCGCGGTGGCCGTTTCGAACTGCGCAACATTCCAAACGACGAGCCGGGCATGGCCCCGCACGAAATCTGGTCCAACGAATCCCAGGAACGCTACGTTCTGGCCGTTGGCCCGGCGGACTTCGAGCGCTTCAAGGCGATCTGCGAACGCGAGCGTTGCCCGTTTGCCGTCGTCGGCGAAGCCACTGCCGAGCCACAGCTGACCGTCACCGACAGCCATTTCGGCAACAGCCCGGTGGACATGCCGCTGGAAGTATTGCTGGGCAAGGCCCCGCGCATGCACCGTTCGGTGGTGCGTGAAGCCGAGCTGGGCGATGACTTCGATCCGTCGACCCTGAACATCGCCGACTGCGTCGAGCGCGTCCTGCATCACCCGGCCGTGGCCAGCAAAAGCTTCCTGATCACCATCGGCGACCGCACGATCACCGGCCTCGTGGCCCGTGACCAGATGGTCGGCCCGTGGCAGGTGCCGGTGGCCGACGTTGCCGTCACCGCCACCAGCTTCGACGTCTACACCGGTGAAGCCATGGCCATGGGCGAGCGTACTCCGCTGGCACTGCTGGACGCTCCGGCGTCGGGCCGCATGGCTATCGGCGAAACCCTGACCAACATCGCCGCTTCGCGCATCGGCAAGATCTCCGACATCAAACTGTCGGCGAACTGGATGTCCGCTGCCGGTCACCCAGGTGAAGATGCACGCCTGTACGACACCGTGAAAGCGGTCGGCATGGAACTGTGCCCTGAGCTGGGCATCACCATTCCGGTGGGCAAGGACTCGATGTCCATGGCTACCCGCTGGAATGATGAAGGCGTGGACAAGTCCGTTACGTCGCCAATGTCCCTGATCGTGACCGGTTTCGCGCCAGTGACTGACATCCGTCAGACCCTGACCCCGCAACTGCGCATGGACAAGGGCACCACCGACCTGATCCTGATCGACCTGGGCCGCGGCCAGAACCGCATGGGCGCCTCGATCCTGGCACAGGTTCACGGCAAGCTCGGCAAGCAGGCTCCGGACGTCGATGACGCCGAAGACCTGAAAGCCTTCTTCGCCGTGATCCAGGGCCTCAACGCCGATGGTCACCTGCTGGCTTACCACGACCGTTCCGACGGCGGTCTGTTGACCAGCGTGGTGGAAATGGCCTTCGCCGGTCACTGCGGCCTGAGCCTGAACCTCGACAGCCTGGCGGATTCTTCCAGCGACATCGCCGCGATCCTGTTCAACGAAGAACTGGGTGCCGTGATCCAGGTTCGCCAGGACGCCACACCGGACATCCTTGCGCAGTTCAGCGCTGCCGGCCTGGGCGATTGCGTGTCGGTGATCGGTCAGCCGATGAACAACGGCGAGATCAGCATCACCTTCAACGGCGACACCGTGTTCGAAGGCCAGCGTCGTCTGCTGCAACGCCAGTGGGCCGAGACCAGCTACCAGATCCAGCGTCTGCGTGACAACGCCGACTGCGCCGAACAAGAGTTCGACGTGCTGCTGGAAGAAGACAACCCGGGCCTGAGCGTCAAGCTGAGCTACGACATCAACCTTGACATCGCCGCGCCTTACATCAAGAAAGGCATCCGCCCACAGGTTGCCGTACTGCGTGAGCAGGGCGTCAACGGTCAGGTGGAAATGGCGGCTGCGTTCGACCGCGCCGGTTTCAACGCGATCGACGTGCACATGAGCGACATTCTGGCCGGCCGTGTCGACCTGAACGACTTCAAGGGCATGGTCGCTTGCGGTGGCTTCTCCTACGGCGACGTATTGGGTGCCGGTGAAGGCTGGGCCAAGTCGGCGCTGTTCAACAGCCGTGCCCGCGATGCGTTCCAGGGCTTCTTCGAACGCAACGACAGCTTCACCCTCGGCGTGTGCAACGGCTGCCAGATGATGTCCAACCTGCACGAGCTGATCCCGGGCAGCGAGTTCTGGCCGCACTTCGTGCGTAACCGTTCCGAGCAGTTCGAAGCCCGTGTGGCCATGGTGCAGATCCAGGAGTCGAACTCGATCTTCCTGCAAGGCATGGCCGGTTCGCGTATGCCGATCGCCATCGCCCATGGTGAAGGTCATGCCGAGTTCGCCAGCGAAGAAGCACTGCTGGAAGCCGATCTGTCAGGTTGCGTGGCGATGCGTTTCGTCGACAACCACGGCAAGGTCACCGAAAGCTACCCGGCCAACCCGAACGGTTCGCCGCGCGGGATCACCGGTTTGACCAGCCGCGACGGTCGCGTGACCATCATGATGCCGCACCCGGAACGTGTGTTCCGCGCTGTGCAGAACTCGTGGCGTTCGGATGACTGGAACGAAGACGCACCGCTGATGCGCATGTTCCGTAATGCTCGCGTCTGGGTGAACTAAACACCGTGTACAAGCTCAGCTTTTTTGTTCCAGCCAGTCACGTCGAAGACGTGAAAAGTGCCGTATTCGCCGCCGGCGGCGGGCGGATCGGCGCTTACGATCACTGCGCCTGGCAGGTGTTGGGCCAGGGCCAGTTTCGTCCCTTGGACGGCAGTCAGCCGTTCATTGGCGAAGCGGGGCAGGTCGAGCAGGTCGAGGAGTGGAAGGTTGAGCTTGTCGTGGCTGATGAGTTGATCGTTGCTGTTGTGGCGGCGTTGAAGCTCAGTCACCCGTATGAGACACCGGCTTATGAAGTGTGGCGGCTGGAAGATTTTTGATAGCTGCTGAATAAGAAACCCGCTGAGAGTGATTTCAGCGGGTTTTTTGTTGTTTGCTTTTCTGTAGGAGTGAGCCTGCTCGCGATAGCGTTCCTACAGATGCAGGAACATTTTCCGAAGTGCCTGCTGAATCTTCCTATCTACTTTTCAGAGACATTCTCTGAATTTGCCTCGGAATTATCACCGGTTGTGTATTTGCGACTGCGGTGGCGACGTCTTCGCTACCATGCCGGCCGGCTTGGTCCTGCTGTCCCCTGTAACGAGAAAGGGCAGCAGGACCTGGCAGGGGCGGCTGCACAGTGATGGTTCGTTAGTGGATCAAACAGACGACTGCTCGACATTCTTGTGGACGAAGGATTTGAAACCGTGAAGAAAATTCTATGGATGGCGGTCGGCGTTTTAGCGGTGACTTTGGTCGGGTGTGCAGGCTCCGAGGTCAAGAATCCTGGCAATAAGGGCAATGTTCAGTTCTATGATTCGGGGCGTTTCAATTTGCCCTTCTCCGATGGTGTAAGGGTTGGGAATGTGTTCTACACCTCAGGGGAAATCGGCGACAAGGCAGGATCTGACAAGCTGGTCCCCGGCGGTATCAAGGCTGAGTCTCGCCAGGCGCTGGATAACATCAGAGACACGCTTCAGGTTAACGGCTATGAACTGAAAGACGTGGTCAAGTGCACAGTGATGTTGGCCGACATGAAGGAGTGGCCGGCATTCAACGAGGTGTACAAGGAGTACTTCAAAAAGCCTTATCCGGCCCGCAGCGCATTTGGTGGGAATCAATTGGCGTTTGATGCACGCATGGAAATTGAGTGCATCGCGGCCAAGTAACGAGCTGAGTTATCAGGTTCAGCGCATCATCGTTCATCGCGAGCAGGCTCGCTCCACAGGTGATGTGGATGCGAGGCTGCTCGCGATGGCAGCCAGGGGAGGATGTCCGGTTCAGACCTTGGCGCTGACCTCGCTGCGATTGACGAGTGCCTCGATCGCCCCACTCAAACTCGCCGCCTTGTCTCCCACCAGCAAATGCCAGACCCCACCATCCAGCTGGCTGACACCCTGACAACCCAGCTCCTTCAACTGGCTCTCCGACAATGCTTTACCGTCCGCCAGTTGCAGGCGAATGCGGGTCAGGGCGATGCAGTCCAGTTGCAGCACATTTTCGCTGCCGCCCAGTGCAGTCAGCCATTGCCGGGCTTCCGGCGCAGCGACAAATGCAACTTTCGATTCCTCGACCACCACCGCAGGCGCCGGCACCAGGGCACGCCCCAACGCCGGCATGGCGAGGCGAATCTCATCCGCAATGCTGTCCGCCATCGGCCCGACCACGACCTGCAAACTGCCGCCCTTGCCCGGACGTACCACTGCCATTGCACCCAACGCTTTCAAATCAGCATCTGACGCCCTGTTGCGATCCACCATCTCAAGGCGCAGGCGGGTCGTGCAGGCGCCGACGGTCACCAGATTCTCCGCGCCACCCAGTGCCCTGATGTAAGCCGCTGCTCGTTCATTTTCGCTCAGGACAACTTTCTCAGCGGTGGCAGCGTCTTCCCGTCCTGGCGTCTTGAGATTGAAACGGCGGATACAGAAGTCGAACACCAGGTAATAGATCAGCGCATAAACCAGGCCGACCGGGACCACGAGCCAGCCATTGGTGGATTTGCCCCAGCCGAGGATCATGTCGATGAAGCCGCCGGAAAAGGTAAAGCCGAGGTGGATGTTCAGCAGGTTGGTGACAGCCATGGACAGGCCGGTCAGTAGCGCATGCAGCAAGAACAGCAGCGGCGCGAGGAACATGAAGGCGAATTCGATGGGCTCGGTGACACCGGTCAGGAACGAGGTCAGGGCCATCGACAGGAATATCCCGCCCATGATTTTGCGCCGTTCCGGCAGGGCGTTGCGGTACATCGCCAGGCAGGCGGCGGGCAGGCCGAAGAGCATCACCGGGAACATGCCGGTCATGAACTGGCCGCCTTTCGGGTCGCCGGCAAAGTAGCGCGATATGTCACCGGTCACCACGGCACCCGTGGTCGGGTCGGTGAAGTTACCGAACACGAACCAGGCCATGTTGTTGATGATGTGGTGCAGGCCGGTGACGATCAGCAGGCGGTTGAGCACGCCGAAAATGAATGCACCGATGCTGCCGCTCTCCAGCAGCAGCGCGCCGAAGCTGTTGATGCCGTGCTGGACCGGTGGCCAGATCAGACCGAACACCACGCCCAGGCCGACCGCGCTGAAACCGGTCACGATCGGCACAAAACGCCGGCCGCCGAAGAACGCCAGGTACTCCGGCAGCTTGATGTCCTTGAAACGGTTGTACAGCGCGCCGGCCATCAGGCCGCTGATGATCCCGGCGAGCATGCCCATGTTGATGCTCGCATCCAGCACCTTGAGCGTGGACACCATCACCAGATAACCGATGGCCCCGGCCAGACCGGCCGTGCCGTTGTTGTCCTTGGCGAAACCGACCGCGATGCCGATGGCGAAGATCATGGCCAGATTGGCAAAGATCACCTGGCCGGCGTCGTGGATGATCGCGATGTTCAAAAGGTCCGTGTCGCCCAGGCGCAGCAGCAGGCCCGCAATCGGCAGGATCGCGATAGGCAGCATCAGCGCGCGGCCGAGGCGCTGCAGGCCTTCGATAAAGTATTGGTACATGGCGGTACTCCCTGGATTTTTTGTTGTTCTTCAGCTCAGAGGCCAATGCTGGTGACAGGCGTGACGTACCGCAGCGGCGCTGCTCAGCTTGAGCAGGTCCTGGCTGATGCGCCGGCATTGGCTGGCATCGAGATGGCGCACGCGATCCTTGATTTCACCGATCTGTACCGGGCTCACCGACAGTTCACTCACGCCCAGCCCGACCAACACCGGCGTGGCTAGCGGATCGGAGGCCAGCGCCCCACAAACCCCGACCCAGCGTTTGTGCTGTGCGGCACCTGCACAGGTCTGGGCAATCAAGCGCAGCAGTGCCGGGTGCAGGGCATCGACCCGCGAGGCGAGACCGGCGTGGTCACGGTCCATGGCCAGGGTGTATTGCGACAGGTCGTTGGTGCCGATGGACAGGAAGTCCGCGTGTTCCGCCAGCTGTTCAGCCAGCAGAGCGGCGGCCGGCACTTCGATCATCACCCCCAGTTCCGGGCGCTCGCTCAGGCCCAGTTCGGTGCACAAGGCGTCGAGGCGCTGGCGGATGTGCAGCAACTCCTCGACCTCGGTCACCATCGGCAACAGGATCCGGCAGCGGGACAACGGGGTGACGTGCAGCAGGGCGCGCAGTTGCTGGTCGAGCAATTCCGGGCGGGCCTGGGCCAGGCGAATGCCGCGCAGGCCGAGCACCGGGTTCGCCTCGGCGGGCAGTGGCAGATAGTCGAGTTGCTTGTCGCCACCGACGTCGATGGTGCGAATGATCACCGACTTGTCACCCATGGCATCGAGCACGGCTTGATAGGCGTGGTGTTGTTCCTGTTCGTCCGGGGCGGTCTGGCGGTCGACAAAGAGAAACTCGGTGCGCAGCAAGCCGACGCCGTCGGCGCCATTGGCCAATGCGTCTGCCGCTTCCGTGCTGGACGCCACATTGGCGGCGACTTCGATGCGCAAGCCGTCGGTGGTCAGCGCGGGTGTATGCGCCTGGAGCTGTTGTTCGGCCCGGCGTTGCTGCTGTTGCAGTTGCCTCTGGCGCACGTCCGTCAGGCGTTCGGCGCTTGGCATCAGTTCGAGACGACCGCCGTCGGCGTCCAGCACCACCTGTTGCCCCTGTTGCTGATCGAGCAATGTCGAGCCCAGTGCGACCATGCACGGCAAGCCTTTGCCCCGCGCGAGGATTGCCACATGGGACGTCGCGCCGCCTTCGGCCATGCACAAACCGGCGACACCTTGCTGACTCAGTTGCAGCAGATCGGATGGGGTCAATTCGTGGGCGGCGACGATGGCACCGGGTGGTACATCGTAATGCCAGGCTTCACCGAGCAGGGCGCGCAGCACCCGTTGCTTGAGGTCGCGCAGGTCGTTGGCGCGCTCGGCCAGCAGCGTGCTGCCCAGTTGCCGGAGCACGTCGCACTGCACGTCGATCGACTGGCTCCAGGCGTGGGTCGCCACGGTGCCGAGATCGATGGACCGGCGGGCCGCGTCCAGCAATGCCGGGTCTTCCAGCAGCGCGAGATGGGCGGCGAAGATGGCTTCTTCGTCAGTGTTCCTGTGTTTTCTGGCCTGGTCCAGGGTGCCGGCGATTTCGCTGCGGACCTGGGTCAACGCAGCGTCGAGGGATTGCCGTTGCTGCATCGGATCATTGTGCCCGGCATCCGCAGGCAGGCTGATCGCGTTCAAGCGCAACAGCGGCCCGCCGACCAGCCCCGGAGCGGCGCAGACACCGTGCAACACACCGGCTTCGGCCACCCGGTTGCGCTGGACCATCGATGCCGGGGCGGTGGCGTGATGCTCTTCGGCCAGTGCCGTGGACAGCGCAGTCAACAACGCTTGCAGTGCGGCTTCGGCATCCGGACCCTGGCAGCTGACCTGCACTTCGTCATGCTCGCCGACGGCCAGGCCCATCAGCCCGATCAGGCTGTCGCAGGTCGCCGATTTACCGGCGAAATGCAGCCGGGATCTGCTTTTGAAACCCAGGGCGGTCTGCCGGATCAACGCGGCCGGCCGGGCATGCAGACCGCCACGATGGGCGATGCGGATGTGGCCGACCACTTCTTCGCCGACAAGCTCCACGTCCGCCTGCACGCCCGCGGCCTGGCGGCGAATGATGTGCAGCAACGGTTCGCCGACTTTCACCGATTTGAGGGTGATGGGCCGGGCCTGAAAATCCTGGCTGTTGGTGAGGATCAGCAGGCTGACCAGGCTTTTGCATTGTTGCGCGACCTTGTCCAGGTCGTAGCGCAGCAGCGGCTGGCCATTGGCGACCCGTGCACCTTCCTGCACCAGCATCGAAAAGCCCTGGCCTTGCAGTTCGACGGTGTCGAGACCCAGGTGCAGCAGCAGTTCCGCTCCATTGTCGGCACGCAGGGTCACCGCATGGCCGGTGCGGGCGACATGCACCACGACGCCCGCGCAGGGCGCGTGCAGGGTATCGTTCAACGGGTCGATGGCGATCCCGTCGCCCATGGCGCCACTGCTAAACACCGCATCCGGGACTTTGGCGAGCGTGAGCACCGGGCCGCTGAGCGGGGCGCTTAAGGTCAGCTCTTTATTGTTGTTATGCATGGCTCGGTCTCATCAGGAAAGCTATTGGGAACGACGCGGCCCTTGTAGGAGCGAGCTCGCTCGCGATGGTCGTAAACGAAAACGCGTGTTTGTTGGATAAACGCGGCGTTCTTTAGTCCATCGCGAGCGAGCTCGCTCCTACAAGGGGGGTTAGTGCGTACGAGTGACTTTGCTCAGGTGCCGCGGCTGGTCCGGGTCCATGCCACGAGCCACGGCCAAACCGGCGGCCATCACGTAGAAACTCTGTATCGCCAGGATCGGATCGAGGGCCGGGTGCTCGGCGCGGGTCAGGGTCAGGTCGCGCTCGAGCACGTCATCCGGTGCGGCCAGCAGGACACGGGCGCCGCGCTGGCGCATGTCGGCGGCCAGGCTGAGCAAGCCGGCCTGTTCGGCACCGCGTGGGGCGAATACCAGTAGCGGGTAGTTGTCGCCAATCAAGGCCATCGGGCCGTGACGGACTTCCGCGCTGCTGAAGGCTTCGGCCTGGATCGCCGAGGTTTCCTTGAACTTGAGCGCCGCTTCCTGGGCGATGGCAAAACCGGCGCCACGGCCGATCACCATCAAGCGTTGGCAATCGCGCAGGGCGTCGATGGCCGGGCTCCAGTCCTGCTTCGCGGCGTCGCGCAGGCCATCGGGCAAGGCAGAAACGGCCTCCAGCAGTTCGGCGTCTTCCTTCCAGTGGCCAATCAGCCGGGCGCTGGCGCTGAGGGTGGCGATGAAGCTCTTGGTCGCGGCAACGCTGCTTTCGGTGCCGGCACACAGCGGCAGGCTGAATTCGCAGGCGGCCTCCAGTGGCGAGTCTTCGGCATTGACCAGCGAAATGCTCAAGGCACCGCGCTTGCGCAACAGGCGCAGGCTGTTGACCAGGTCAGGGCTCTGCCCCGATTGCGAAAAGGCGAATGCCACCTGGCCGCTGACCTTCAACGGTGCCTGTTGCATGGTCACCACCGACATCGGCAACGAGGCCACCGGGATGCCCAGCAACTGCATGGTCAGGTAGGCGAAATAACTGGCGGCATGGTCGGAACTGCCACGCGCCACGGTCATGGCCACTTGCGGCGGCTGACGGCGCAAGCGTCCGGCGATCTCGATCATCTGCGGGTCTAGCTGCTGCAACTGGGCCTGCACGGCCTCGAACGAGGACAGCGCCTCTTCAAGCATTTTTGAAGTCAATGTCTTCTCCTTCGACCATGACGGCGGTCAGTTTCAATGAGCGATCCAGCCGCACGCAGTCGGCCCAGGCCCCCGGTTGCAGGCGCCCGCGTTCGGTGATGCCGAGGTAGTCGGCGGGGAATTGTGAAAGGCGCTGCGAGGCTTCGGTGATGGGCAGGCCGATCTTCACCAGGTTGCGCAGGGCCTGATCCATGGTCAGCGTGCTGCCGGCCAGGGTGCCGTCGGGCAGGCGCACGCCGCCCAGGCATTTGGTCACGGTGTGGCTGCCGAGTTTGTATTCGCCGTCGGGCATGCCGGCGGCCGCGGTCGAGTCAGTGACGCAGTACAGGCATGGAATCGAGCGCAGGGCCACGCGGATGGCGCCGGGGTGCACGTGCAGCAAGTCCGGAATCAGTTCGGCGTATTGGGCGTGGGCCAACGCGGCGCCGACGATCCCCGGCTCGCGGTGATGCAGCGGGCTCATGGCGTTGTAGAGGTGGGTGAAACTGCTGGCGCCGGCCTCCAGCGCCGCCACGCCTTCCTCGTAACTGCCCAGGGTGTGGCCAATCTGCATGCGGACGCCGCGGCTGCTCAGATCACGGATCAAGGCATCGTGACCGGCGATTTCCGGAGCGATGGTAATCACCCGGATCGGTGCGAGCGCCAGGTACGCTTCGACTTCGGCCATCAGCGCCGTGTGGGCGAAGTTGGGTTGCGCACCGAGCTTGCCGGGGTTGATGTAGGGGCCTTCGAGGTGCACACCGAGCACCCGGGCGCAGCCTTGGGGCCGCTGCTCGCAGAATTCGCCGACGGCCTTGAGCACGCTGGATATCTCGTCGCTCGGCGCGGTCATGGTGGTGGCCAGCAGCGACGTGGTGCCGAAGCGCAGGTGGGTTCGGGTGATGGTCTCGAAGGCCGGCGCGCCTTCCATGATGTCTTTGCCGCCGCCGCCGTGAACGTGCAGGTCGATGAAGCCCGGGAGCAGGTACGGCAGGTCGTTGTCGGCCGGATCGCAGGGCTGGCCTTCGATCGACACGACTTTGCCGTGTGCGTGGACCAGTCGGCCGCGAACCCAGCCGTGAGCGGTGAGGATGTTGTCTTCGGACATGATCGGTTCTCTGGTTTGACGGCTTCGCGGTGCAGGGTCCTAGCGGCGAAGCTCTGCCACAAAGTCGTAGTAGTCGTTACGGCAATAGGTGTCGGTGACTTCGATTGGCGTGTTGTCTTCCAGGTAGCCGACCCGGGTCATCAGCAGCATCGCGGTGCCGGGGGCGATGCCGACCAGGGCTGCGAACTCGTCCGAGGCGTTGATCGCCTGGATATGCTGCAGGGCGCGGACAACCGGTTTGCCGATGCCGTCGAGGAATTCGTAGAGGGAGTCGCCGACCAATTGCGGGTTGGCAATGATCGAGGCGGGCAGGGTGCTCATCTCGATGGCCATCACGGTGTCGTCGGCCTTGCGCAGGCGTTTGAGCCGCGCGACCTTGTCGTTGGGCGACAGGCCGAGGCGGATCAACTCTTCGTGGGTCGGCAGGGTGATTTCCCGCTCAAGCCATTGCGAGCCGGGGACGAAACCCTTGAGGCGGAGCATTTCACTGAAACCGGAGAGGCGCGACAACGGTTGTTCGAGGCGTGGCGTGATGAAGGTGCCGGAGCCTTGGTTACGGCGGATCAGACCTTGCTCGAACAACACTTCCAGCGCCTTGCGGGCGGTGACCCGGGAGATGCCCAGCGTCTCGCTCAGATTGCGCTCCGATGGCATGGCCTGTTCGGCTTTCCACTGGCCGGCATGGATCGCCGCTTCCAGATTGCGTGCCAGTTGCAGATACAGCGGCGTGGGTTGGGTGTCGTCGGGGCGCAGGGCCAGTAGGTCGTTCATGTAGGCAGTGTCCGATGCGGGTATAGGATTGTTGTCGCCCGGTTGTGAGGCGAAACCTAATACCACTTGAATACCATGTCAACGCCGCCACTGGGCCTTTGGCGCGAGAAATCCTGCCGTTTTGGCCGGTTTTCCAGAGGGTGGTTCTAAGTGGTATTAGCGTAGAGGGAGGCAGCAGCAAAAATCGCAGCCTGCGGCAGCGTCTACAGGTCAGAGTGGTATCACTGCTGTAGGAACTGCCGCTGGCTGCGATCTTTTGAATTTATTTTTTGCAGGCGACCAATGGTCGTGGGGAGTTACGGGCGGATTTCGATCATCGTGCCGTCCGGCACCAGGTTCCAGACTTCGCGCATGTCCATGTTGCGCATGGCGATGCAGCCGTCCGTCCAGTCCAGGGTATGGAACAGGTCTTCCGGGGTGTCCTCGCTGTCCGGGGTACCGTGGATCATGATCATGCCGCCGGGCTCGACACCTTCACGGCGGGCACGGGCAGAGTCGCTGATGTTCGGGTAGGAAATGTGCATCGCCAGGTTGAAGCGGTCGCTGACCTTGCGCCAGTCAACCCAGTAGAAGCCTTCCGGAGTGCGTTTGTCGCCTTCCATGAGCTTCGGCCCCCTTGGGCTCTTGCCCAGGGAAATGCGATAGGTCTTGAGCGGCTTGCCGTCATTGATCAACTGCAATTGATGGGAAGACTTGAGAATCAGGATTTTCTCGATGACCTTGCCGTCCAGGGTTTCCACGGCAGAAGCCTGGGAAAGCGTGACGAACGACAAACAGAACAGGGCAAGCAACCAGCGCATTGAAACGATTCCCCAGGAGGTGTCGCGACTATTTATTTATAGATGTTTTTTTAGTTGGCAGGCTGAGCAAGCGGCGGGATCGATTCAGACCGTACGGGATAGACCTCGGCCCGCCGGTCAGCGAAGAAGCATTCTAAGGTACGACCCACCGTGCGGAAAGCCAGCTCATCCCAAGGAATGTCCGCTTCGTCGAATAGTTGCACTTCCAGGCTCTCGGGGCCGGCGGAAAAATCCAGGTCCGCCAGTTCGGCACGGAAGAACACATGCACCTGGCTGATGTGTGGCACGTCGATCAGGGTATAGATGCTCAGGTTGCGCACCCGGGCGCAGGCTTCCTCGGCGGTTTCGCGAATGGCGGCCTGTTCGATGGTCTCGCCGTTTTCCATGAAGCCGGCGGGCAGGGTCCAGTAACCGCGCCGCGGCTCGATGGCCCGCCGGCACAGCAGCACCTTGGTGCCCCAGGTCGCCACGCAGCCGGCGACGATGTTGGGGTTCTGGTAGTGGATGGCCTGACAGCTGTCGCAGACGAAACGCAGGCGCGAATCGCCTTCGGGAATGCGCTGGGTCACCGGGTTTCCGCACTGGCTGCAAAATTTCATGCTGGGGTTCCTGAATGCTGCGCCTATCTTGGCGTGCGGCAGTGTCTGTCGGCAAGTTGTCGTTTCGCGACATGGGGCTGTTGCGGGGGTTGGGCGACCGCAGCGATTGGTGCATGATGCCGGGTAAGGCACAAATCGAGAACACTCATGCTGGACGAGCTACTGCATCGGGTTAGTAACCACACTCCACGCACACTGGAGACCGATCGTCGTTTTCCCGAGGCCGCGGTGCTGGTGCCCATCACCCGTAGTGGCGAACCCGAGTTGGTGTTGACCCTGCGTGCCAGTGGTCTGTCGACCCATGGCGGCGAAGTCGCCTTCCCCGGTGGTCGCCGCGACCCCGAAGACCCCGACCTGATTTTCACCGCCCTGCGTGAAGCCGAAGAAGAGATCGGCCTGCCGCCGGGGCTGGTCGAGGTGATCGGCCCGCTCAGCCCGCTGATCAGCCTGCATGGCATCATGGTCACGCCCTATGTCGGGGTCATCCCGGATTTTGTCGAATACCGGGCCAACGATGCCGAGATCGCCGCGGTGTTCAGCGTGCCGCTGGAGTTCTTCCGCAAAGACCCCCGCGAACATACCCATCGCATCGACTATCAGGGCCGCAGCTGGTATGTGCCGAGCTATCGCTATGGCGAATACAAGATCTGGGGGCTGACGGCGATCATGATCGTCGAGTTGATCAACCTGCTATATGACGCCAAAATCAGCCTGCATCAGCCTCCCAAAAGCTTCATCAATATCTGAAGCCATCGTTCGAATGGCCTGAATCCTGATCTGGCTGAAAAAAACCTGCCTGAGCCTTGAGGAAAACAACAATGAAATACCGCCTGGGCGACGCCCGCGTCGAAACCCATCCACAGAGCTGGGTCGCCCCCAATGCCGTGCTGGTGGGCAAGGTCAAGCTGGAAGAGGGCGCCAACGTCTGGTTCAACGCCGTGCTGCGCGGCGATAACGAGTTGATCCTGATCGGCAGGAACAGCAACGTCCAGGACGGCACCGTGATGCACACCGACATGGGCTACCCGCTGACCATCGGCACCGGCGTGACCATCGGCCATAACGCCATGCTCCACGGCTGCACCGTCGGCGACAACAGCCTGATCGGCATCAACGCGGTGATCCTCAATGGTGCAAAGATCGGCAAGAACTGCATCATCGGCGCCAACTCGCTGATCGGCGAGGGCAAGGAAATTCCGGATGGATCGCTGGTCATGGGCTCGCCCGGCAAAGTGGTGCGCGAACTGACCGAGCCGCAAATCAGGATGCTGGAGGCCAGCGCTGCTCACTACGTGCATAACTCCCAGCGTTATGCCCGCGATCTGGTCGAGCAGGAACAATGAGCACGCCCGAACGCCCGGTGCCGTCGCCCTGCGTGAACATTTGCGCGCTGGATGAAGATGATATTTGCACCGGTTGCCAACGCACGGTGGAGGAAATCACCCGCTGGAGCCGCATGACCAACGAAGAGCGGCGCACGGTGCTGGGGTTGTGTCATGAGCGGGCGAAGGCCAGTGGGTTGGTGTGGATGCTCCCCGGGAAATCTGGCGCCTGACAGGCCGACTTCGCGAGCAAGCCCGCTCCCACATATGATCTGTGGCGTACACAAGACCAATGTGGGAGCGGGCTTGCTCGCGAAGAGGCCGGTACAGTCACCACGTCTATTGGCCCATAGCCATCCCTGACGTACCCTGTGCACAAAATTGACAGGTGCTTTCACCCCCATGCTCTTCCTGATCGCCTACATCAGCAGCGTCGTGCTGATCAACTACGCCTTTTCCACCGCGCCGCACCTGGACATCATCTGGTCGGCCTGGGGCGGGCTGGTGTTCGTGTTGCGCGACATGGTGCAAGCCCGGTTTGGACATGGTGCCCTGGTGGCGATGCTGGTGGCGCTGGTGTTGTCCTATGTCACTTCCGCCCCGTCCATCGCCCTGGCCAGCGCCACGGCGTTCGCGGTGTCCGAGTGCATCGACTGGCTGGTGTTCAGCATCACCAAACGTCCCTTGCATGATCGCCTGTGGATAAGTTCGGCCCTGAGCATTCCCCTCGATACCTTTATCTTTTTCGGCATGATCGACACCCTGACACCGGGGGTGATCCTCACTGCCTTGGGCTCGAAATTCGCCGGGGTCACCGCCGTGTGGCTGATCATGGCCTGGCGCCTGCGCAAACAGGCTGTCGTCGGCTGAAGTTCATGTAAAATGCCGCGCTTTCTCCCCATGGATCGCGCCTGGTGCGCCGTATCCTCGATGATCCGCTTCTTGAGGACCTTCAGATGACCCGTATCGGAACTCCATTGTCGCCTACCGCGACCCGCGTATTGATGTGTGGCTGTGGCGAGTTGGGCAAGGAGGTGGTGATCGAGCTGCAACGTCTGGGCGTTGAAGTGATTGCCGTGGATCGCTACGCCAACGCGCCGGCCATGCAGGTGGCGCACCGCAGCCACGTGATCAACATGCTCGACGGCGCTGCCCTGCGTGCCGTGATCGAAGCCGAGAAGCCGCACTTCATCGTGCCGGAAATCGAAGCCATCGCCACCGCGACCCTGGTGGAGCTGGAAGCCGAAGGCTTCACCGTGATCCCGACGGCTCGCGCCGCGCAATTGACCATGAACCGCGAAGGCATCCGTCGCCTGGCCGCTGAAGAGCTGGACCTGCCGACCTCGCCGTACCACTTCGCCGACACCTTCGAGGACTACAGCAAGGCCGTCGAAGACCTCGGTTTCCCGTGCGTGGTCAAGCCGGTCATGAGTTCTTCGGGCAAGGGCCAGAGCCTGCTGCGCAGCGTCGATGACGTGCGCAAAGCCTGGGACTACGCCCAGGAAGGTGGCCGTGCCGGTAAAGGTCGGGTGATCGTCGAAGGCTTCATCGATTTCGACTATGAAATCACCCTGCTGACCGTGCGCCACGTTGGTGGCACGACGTTCCTGGCGCCGGTCGGTCACCGTCAAGAGAAGGGCGATTACCAGGAGTCCTGGCAACCACAAGCCATGAGCCCGATCGCCCTGGCGGAATCCGAGCGTGTGGCCAAGGCCGTAACCGAAGCCTTGGGCGGTCGTGGGCTGTTCGGTGTCGAACTGTTCATCAAGGGTGATCAAGTGTGGTTCAGCGAAGTCTCGCCGCGTCCACACGATACCGGTATGGTCACGATGATTTCTCAGGACCTGTCGCAGTTCGCCCTGCATGCACGGGCGATCCTCGGCCTGCCGATCCCGGTGGTGCGCCAGTTCGGGCCGTCGGCCTCGGCGGTGATCCTGGTGGAAGGGCAGTCGACCCAGACCGCATTCGCCAATCTGGGCGCCGCCTTGAGCGAGCCGGATACCGCATTGCGCCTGTTCGGCAAGCCTGAAGTCAACGGCCAGCGCCGCATGGGCGTTGCCCTGGCACGCGACGAGTCGATCGAAGCCGCCCGCGCCAAGGCGACCCGTGCTTCGCAGGCGGTCGTTGTCGAACTGTAAAAACAGCTGCGGCGGGCCTATACCTTCTAAAGGCATCGCGCCATTGCTTTACCTGTAGGAGCGAGCTTGCTCGCGATGGACTCAAGAACACCGCGGGGAACCTGACTGCCCGCGTTATCGTTAACGACCATCGCGAGCAGGCTCGCTCCTACAGTTCATTTATCAACGCTTCAGGCCTGTACCCCATGAATTCGCAAAGCATCATCGTCCCGAAAATCTCCACACTGCCGGTGCACGAGCCCCGGGCCCGGGCGATCGTGCGTTGGCTGGTGCGCAAGAACATCGTCCAGCAAGAGCTGACCACTTGCGGCCGCACCGGCAATCGCATGGGCCATGCCATCGCCGAGGGTGCTCGTGAGGTGGTCCTGCACCCGGACGCGCTGCCATTCGGCGAGCCGGTCAATGGCCTGGAGATCATCACCAAGCGCTGCATCTATACGCCGGCCAAGGGGTTTCTTGGCGAAGCGGGCTGCGCCGAGTGCCGCAAGGAAGTGGGTGAAGCCCTGTTCGAAAGCCTGGAAGACTGGATGCCGGGGCGCACCGACAACTTCACCTGCCCGGAATGCGGGCATGAAGACGACATCAACGGCTTCCTGTTCCTGCAGGAGTGCGGCTTCTCCAACCTCGGGTTCATCTTCAACAACTGGGCTGAAGCCGGGTTCAAGCAGGCATTTCTCGACGAATTTGCCGATTGGCTCGATCAGCCGGTCAGCTGGGTCAAAGTCGAACTCTGATCACCGTTGTAGGAGCGAGCCTGCTCGCGATGAACTTGAAGGCGACGTTGGTTTCCAGAAAGCACGCGTCATCGTTCACGACCATCGCGAGCAAGCTCGCTCCTACAAAAAAGCAGCAATAAAGCGGATGGAATCCCCGTATATCAGTAATGCCAATAATAGACAGAGTTTTACATTGAACCCGAAGGGGTGTCTGACTATAATGGCGCGCTTCCATTTTCCCGCTCGGGAGCCCCCGCGATGCTGCGTATCAGCCAAGAAGCTCTGACATTCGACGACATTCTCCTAGTGCCCGGTTATTCCGAGGTGCTTCCTAACGAAGTCAGTCTCAAGACCCGCCTTACCCGTGGCATCGAGCTGAATATTCCACTGGTTTCCGCCGCCATGGACACCGTCACTGAAGCCCGTCTGGCAATTGCCATGGCTCAGGAAGGTGGTATCGGCATCATCCACAAGAACATGACCATCGAGCAGCAAGCTGCCGAAGTGCGCAAGGTCAAGAAGTTCGAAGCCGGTGTGGTCAAGGACCCGATCACCATCGAGGCTGACGCCACGGTGCGTGACCTGTTCGAACTGACCCGCATGCACAACATTTCCGGCGTTCCGGTGCTGCACGATGGCGACCTGGTCGGCATCGTCACTTCCCGTGACGTGCGTTTCGAAAACCGTCTGGACGCCAGTGTCCGTGAAGTGATGACGCCTAAAGAGCGTCTGGTCACGGTCAAGGAAGGCGCCGACAAGAACGACGTTCGCGAGTTGCTGCACAAGCACCGCATCGAACGCGTGCTGATCGTCGACGACAAGTTCGCCCTCAAAGGCATGATGACCGTCAACGACATCGAAAAAGCCAAGGCTTACCCGCTGGCCAGCAAGGACGATCAAGGTCGTCTGCGCGTTGGCGCGGCGGTCGGCACCGGTAAAGACACCGGCGACCGCGTTGCCGCCCTGGTCAATGCCGGTGTTGACGTGGTGGTGGTCGACACCGCTCACGGTCACTCCAAAGGCGTGATCGACCGCGTTCGCTGGGTTAAAGAGAACTTCCCTGAAGTGCAGGTGATCGGCGGCAACATCGCTACCGGCGCTGCCGCCAAGGCCCTGGCCGAAGCCGGCGCTGACGCGGTCAAGGTCGGTATCGGCCCAGGCTCGATCTGCACCACCCGTATCGTCGCCGGTGTCGGCGTGCCGCAAATCAGCGCCATCGCCAACGTCGCCGCTGCCCTTGAAGGCACTGGCGTACCGTTGATCGCCGACGGCGGTATCCGTTTCTCCGGTGACCTGTCCAAGGCCATCGTGGCCGGTGCCTCCTGCGTGATGATGGGCTCGATGTTCGCCGGTACCGAAGAAGCGCCGGGCGAGATCGAACTGTTCCAGGGCCGTTCGTACAAGGCTTATCGCGGCATGGGTTCGCTGGGCGCCATGTCCCAGGCCCAGGGTTCTTCCGACCGTTACTTCCAGGACTCCTCGGCAGGCGCCGAGAAGCTGGTTCCGGAAGGCATCGAAGGGCGTGTTCCGTACAAGGGCACCCTGAGCGCGATCATCCACCAGTTGATGGGCGGCCTGCGCTCCTCGATGGGCTACACCGGTAGCGCCAACATCGAAGAGATGCGCACCAAGCCCGAGTTTGTGCGGATCACCGGCGCCGGCATGGCCGAATCCCACGTTCACGACGTGCAGATCACCAAGGAAGCGCCGAACTACCGCGTAGGTTGAGCCTTCAAGCAACAAGCTAAGCAACCGGGGCTGTTTGATTCAGCCCCGAGTTGTTTCTGAATCACGACTGTTTCTGAATGACTTAGACGAGACTGAATCATGGCCCTCGATATTCACGCTCACCGCATCCTGATCCTCGACTTCGGTTCCCAGTACACCCAGCTGATTGCCCGCCGCGTGCGTGAAATCGGCGTGTACTGCGAACTGCACCCGTTCGACATGGACGAGGATGCGATCCGCGAGTTCGCGCCAAAAGGCGTCATTCTCGCCGGCGGCCCGGAGTCCGTGCACGAAGCCAACAGCCCTCGCTGCCCGCAGGCAGTCTTTGACCTGGGCGTGCCGGTCTTCGGTATCTGCTACGGCATGCAGACCATGGCCGAGCAACTGGGCGGCAAGGTTGAAGGTTCCGAGCTGCGTGAGTTCGGTTATGCCCGCGTTGACGTGGTCGGCAAGAGCCGCCTGCTCGACGGCATCGAAGACCACATCGACGCCGACGGCCTGTTCGGCCTCGACGTGTGGATGAGCCACGGTGACAAAGTCACCCGCATGCCGTCCGACTTCCACATCCTGGCCAGCACCCCGAGCTGCCCGATTGCCGGCATGTTCAGCGACGAGCGTCGCTACTATGGCGTGCAGTTCCACCCGGAAGTGACCCACACCAAGCAGGGCGGTCGCATCCTGTCGCGTTTCATCCTCGACATCTGCGAGTGCGAAGCGCTGTGGACCCCGTCGAAGATCGCTGAAGACGCCATCGCCCAGGTTCGTGCCCAGGTGGGTACCGACAACGTGCTGCTCGGCTTGTCCGGCGGCGTGGACTCGTCCGTAGTGGCTGCGCTGCTGCACAAGGCCATCGGCGACCAGCTGACCTGCGTGTTCGTCGACAACGGCCTGCTGCGCCTGCACGAAGGCGAGCAAGTGATGGCCATGTTCGCCGAGAACATGGGCGTCAAGGTGATCCGTGCCAACGCCGAGGACCAGTTCCTCAACAACCTGGCCGGCGAAGCTGACCCTGAGAAGAAGCGCAAGATCATCGGCCGTACCTTCATCGACGTGTTCGATGCCGAGTCCTGCAAGCTGGACAACATCAAGTACCTGGCCCAGGGCACCATCTACCCGGACGTGATCGAGTCGGCTGGCGCGAAAAGCGGCAAGGCCCACGTGATCAAGTCGCACCACAACGTGGGCGGCCTGCCGGAAGAGATGAACCTGAAGCTGGTCGAGCCACTGCGCGAACTGTTCAAGGACGAAGTCCGTCGTCTGGGCCTGGAACTGGGCCTGCCGTACGACATGGTCTACCGTCACCCGTTCCCGGGCCCGGGCCTGGGCGTGCGCATCCTCGGTGAAGTGAAGAAGGAATACGCCGACCTGCTGCGTCGTGCCGACCACATCTTCATCGAAGAACTGCGCAAGGCCGACTGGTACCACAAGGTCAGCCAGGCGTTCGTGGTGTTCCAGCCGGTGAAATCGGTTGGCGTGGTCGGTGATGGCCGTCGTTACGCCTGGGTCGTGGCCCTGCGTGCCGTGGAAACCATCGACTTCATGACCGCGCGTTGGGCACACCTGCCTTACGAACTGCTGGAAACCGTATCCGGCCGCATCATCAATGAAATCGAAGGCATCTCCCGCGTCACCTACGACGTGTCGAGCAAGCCGCCGGCGACCATTGAGTGGGAGTGATCCTGCTAAAGCCTTGATGGCTTGAACGCCGGAACCGCAAAAGCCGTGTGAAATCTGATTTCACACGGCTTTGTTGTTTTCGGGTTATAGCGGTCGGGACCAGCCGGCGAGTTTCAGGCCCATGCCATTCAAATCCAGCAGGAGTTCTTTGATGCTGGCGTAGCGTTTTCCATTCACCGAGGGCCAGGCGGGGCGCTCGATGTAGTAGCGGCCTGCTTCGTCAATCTGGATGCGCGTGCGCACCAGAGCATTGGTGCGGCTGCGGTGCACCAGGAATATCGCGTCGGGTTGTTGTTTCAAGGTGTACATACCGTAGCGCGGCAGCAAGGCTTCGATTTCCGTCAGGGTTTTCGCTGGCCACGGCGTTTCCATTTGCAGGCGCAAGTCGCCTTTGGCGAGCGCGGAGCGTCCCGTGAGGTTATCGCCAAAATCCATGATTTTGCCCGGATCGACCTCGATACCCGTGGAGGCTCCTTCGGCGACGTCTTCAACGCGGATACCAATGGCTTCTTCCAGCTCGCTGATGCCTGCGATGCCTTCGAACGTGTTGGAGTGAGAGTTGCCCATCAGCGCCACCCATTTGTGCGCGCCCCGCAATGCCTGGTCACTGCGAATAATCGACCGGGCAAAGTAGTTCATCATTTTTTGCCGTGCCATTTCGTCGACGGTTCTTTCCTGATCGCTGAGGATTTCCATGCCGTTGAGTCGGTAACTCGCCATGCAGTCGATGGCTTGCACGCGGATGCCGTGTTTTCCTGCGGCCTTCACCAGTTCAAGAAAGTTGTAGCGTTCAAGGGGGTCGGTCATGTGCCCGATGTCGAGGGCCTTGAGGTAGTTTTCCAGGTCGTTTGCCATTACCCCGGTTTCGAAAAACGCGTCCAGGGCGGCTTGATGGAAGTCCGTCAGCAAATGCTCCATATACAGCGTCTTCACATTTTTGCTGGCCAGCCGTTCCATGTTCTCGATCAGCCATTGCTTGCTGCCAATGTCGCCATGGCTTTCGCCGATGACCAGTCCACGGGCATGCTCCAGGGTCTTTTCGATGATCTCGTCGGCTGTGGCGGCGGGATTTAACGTCGGAACGGGTGGGCGAGCAGGCAATTGGAGGTCGGAATAAAAACTCACGGCATCGCGATACAAGCGTTTCCTGATCGCTTTGAAGTCCCGGTAGGGGTCGAACTCGTTCAGGCTGTCGTAGACATCTCGCAGCGCATTGTCGTTTATCCCGGCTGCACCCTCTTGCAGATGCGTCTTCAACCCGTCGGGAATGTCGTATTCCGATGCCGGTAGCGGTACCGTTGGTGCGCGGCCGGGCAAGCGTGTCGCGCTTGAACCTGGAGTCGGAGGCGTCTTGCCTCCCCCCTTGAGTCCATACCGCGGCATCGTTTCCCACTTGCCTTCAGCGTTCAGGCGGACAGGGATCGAGCCGGCAGACGTTGAAGGTCTGACCGGATCAACGATCGCCCAGTGTCCTGGTCCGGCGCCGTCGTCTTGAAAGCGAACGTAATAGGGAATCTCGTCGATCATGATGGCGGTCGAGGGCTCGGAGTCGAGCCGATAAATGCCCTGGAATCTTCCGGGGGTTGTTTCGGGTGTTGTGCCGTCCAGCACTTCGTTGGCTTGCCAATGCTGAGGGATGGTCGGTCGCGGAACTTCAGGTCGCACCGGTGCAAGATCCTCCAGTACCGACGCGGCACCCTCCGCTTCGCCGGCCAGTTCTGGCCAGCCCATCGGTTGCATCCCTTTTCTGATCAGTGTCTGCTTCAGCTCATCGAGGCTGTCCACCGTCGTGCTTTCGTGGGCTGGACCCATAGGCGTGTCCAGATTGATTCGGCCGCCGGGTGTAAGTCTGAGTACGCTGTCTGCCATTCGATTTTCGGCATTGCGATAAACCACGAAGATGCTGCTTCTGTAACGCTGGAAGGTGAACATCCCGGGTCGCGACAACAGTGTTTTCAAATCATGCGGACCTCTGTGCGCCCAAGGTGTTTCAATCTGTACTCGCCAGTCGCCCTTGAGCATTTCCTGGATGTTGTTGACCTCAGATTCATCTGGCACCTCCAGAACAGGGGAGTCCGGATAATCTGAGTAGAACACCTGCAATCCGGGATCGGCGCCGATGGGTTGGGCCTGACCCGGTGTGACATCATCGACGCGTATGCTCAGGGCATCGGTCTGTTCGCTGATACCGCGATAACCTCTGAAGGTTGTCATGTTTTCCCGATTGACTAGCGCTACCCATTTGCCCGGGCCTTTCAATGCTTCATTGAACTGAATGACCTCACTAGCAAAATAGCTGCGCGACATTTGATGGTTGGGCTCCAAAGCGTTGGGGTCATTGTTGATGTTGTAGGTCGTCGACATGTCGATGGCCTGGACCCGGATGCGCTGGGCATTGGCGCTTTTCACCAATGACAGGAGATTGAATTTCCCGTCTGGATCGTTGCCGGCCTTGATGTCGAGCTTGTTCAGGTAGTTTTCCAGCTCCTCGGACATTTCTCCGGTACGTGCGTAGGCGTCCAGGTCGAGCTGGTTGACGTTGGCCAGCAGTTCCTGGAGGTACAGTGTTTTCACGCCGAGGCGGGCCAGTTTCGGCATCTGTTCGATGAGCAGTCTCTTGCTGCCGATGCAGCCTCGACTTTCACCTATGACCAATCCGGGTTTTTCCGCCAGAGCGGTCTCAAGCAGTTGGGGCGGTGAATCGAAGGTCGACGCTGTCGTTACTGGCAGTCGGGGAGCCGGCGGGTGAAGGTCGTAGTAGGCATTGGCGTCATCGATCAGGTTTTTACGCGCATCTTCCTGTGCCAGGTCAAACTCGCTCACAGTATCGACTTGTTCGATTGGAAAGGTCCTCATGATCACGCTCCTGCCTTCTATGCTGGAGTCAGAACCGGTCACACTGCGCACGTCTATGTCACCGAGAGTCCATACCCTTCTGAATTGGCCCTGAACATCTGCTCCTCCCATGGCCCATGACCTCATTTCGGGGTCATCCAGTCCGGGAACATGAACGCCTGGATATCGCGCCCATTCTTCTACAGCGGGATCACCGGTAGCGCTTTCGAGAGTGGTTGGAGGTACGTTCATGCCCCCCCTCAAACCCAGCCTCGGCAGGGTCTCCCACTGGCCGTCGGCGCCCAGGCGTACTGGAATAAATCCCGAGGACGCATAGGGATCGGACGGATCGATGATTGCCAAGTATCCAGGACCATTGGGGTCGTTCACATAGCGCACGTAGTACGCATCGTCGCCGATTTTGATCGCGGATGAAGGGTTGGACTGCAATAGGTACGTGCCCTGGTATCTGCCGGGTTCACGAACCAATGTGTCATCAGCCAGCGGTTGGCTGATTTTGAAGTGGTCGGGCACTGTGGAGGTTTTTTTTCGGGGCTCGCCGGGTGTGACTTTCGATCCTCCTACGGCGCTTTCGGTCCCGCCAGCGGAGCCTTTGTCTGGCAGCAACGTTTCACGCAAGTCAGCCATTTCTTTCGCTTCGGCCGCGTCAACTTCAGGGCCGATTTCATTCAGCGCCCCCGGACCTTTGAGAACCAGCAGGTTGAAGAGTAAATCAATACCGCTGAGCACCGCACCCAGGATGCCGGCCTTGCGTTCTTCGGACGTTTTTCCGTTGACTGCCTGATCGATGTTCAAACCCATATTGGCGATGCTGGCGCCAATCACTGGCAGTGCGATGGGCCAACCGACGACCGCCATCGGCCCGAATACTTTCACCCCGGCACTGAGGTAACCGATCCAGAGTTTTTTTCGTAAATCGCCGTTGGAGGTCAACGACAACCTGGCCTCGGCGAGCATGGCTGCTTTGTTGGCGTCACTCAGCCAGGTGAAGGCGTCACCCGTGATGACCTGGTTTTTCCGGTTGATCAGATGGTGGTTGCCCTTGTTCCAGGTGTCGAAAAGAGGGGCCCTGAAATCGTTGAGGTTTTCGGTGATGGTTTGACGATCACCCAGAGAAAAATGGGTGATGAATTGTCGGGTAAATTGTTCTTCCAGCACTTGTTCAAGCACCCAGTTGTGCATGTCGCTGGCGGTTTCAAGGGTCCGGAATGCGTTGGTTTCACCGGGTTGGTAAATAATCTGCCGGCCCTTGGGTGCCACAAAGCGCAGGATGTTGTTAGCGACGTAGTCGCTGACATCCAGGGTTCGGACGCTACCCGTGCAGGGATGTTGCGACTGCAGCATCTGCAGGGTGACTGGCCAGGTGAGCGGGCCGATGGCGGCATTCGTGACGAATTGGAAATCCTCATCGCTTAACTGGCGTGTGTCCCGGGCCTGTACGGCTTTGATAAGGAAGTTGCACTTGGCCAGTGTCCGAAAATCGCTGCCGGAATCTTTCCAGAATTTCGTCAATCGTTCGGTGTACAGGGAACTGAAATCAATGCGCCAGAAGTCCTTCAACACATCGTCACCGTGCAGGCGTACTTCATTGGTGTTATCGAACGTACCGGCATTCGGACCGGCGGTGTAGAAACCGGTATAGCTATCCAAAAGGTCAGCGTTGTCCTGATCGCTGACGCGGAAGCGCTGGATCACCAGTTGCGTCAGGGTCATGGAAGAGGTCGGCGTCGCGTTGACATGTTCCCAGCCGGTGAAGGTTTTCGAATTGCTTTGGGCAGCATCGAAGCGGTGGAAATAGACGCGATCCGGATCGAGACCGGTGATGTTGTATTTGTTCAACAGATCGCGGGCAACTTCGTGCGCCGTGTCCTGCAGGCTTGGACATGTCTGGATGACGGTGGTGGCGATGGCCTTGAGTGCGGCCTTGTCGGCGGCATTAGGCAGCGGACGTGCTGTATTCGGGTTCATGCACTCTCATTCCTTGAGAAAACGGGACGTCGAGAATGGCCCGTTTGCTCAAGGCCCGTGCACTACATGTTTATATCCATGCGAATTGAGCTGATCTGACTGTGACCCGTCGCCGCGTCGGGTTTGCTGTTTCTTTCACAATTGCAGGTGTATCGTATTCGCCTTTTGCGGGCCCACGACCCGTTGCTGATACGTGAGGTAGTTGAGTTCATGTCGTTTACCCGTCGCCAAATCCTCGGTGGCCTGGCCGGTCTTGTTGTCGTTGGCGTGGGCGCCGGTGGTGCGTCACGCTATTGGCTGGGCAAGATGGCCGACGCGGATGCCGGTCACGACTACGAGTTGATTGCCGCACCGCTGGACGTCGAACTGGTGCCGGGGCACAAGACCGAGGCCTGGGCGTTCGGCCCATCGGCGCCGGGCACCGAGTTGCGTGTGCGCCAGGGCGAATGGCTGCGGGTGCGGTTCATCAATCATCTGCCGGTCGCTACCACTATCCACTGGCACGGCATCCGTCTGCCGCTGGAGATGGACGGTGTGCCTTACGTGTCGCAATTGCCGGTGCTGCCGGGAGAGTATTTCGACTACAAATTCCGCGTGCCCGACGCTGGCAGCTACTGGTATCACCCGCACGTGAACAGCAGCGAAGAACTTGGCCGTGGGCTGGTCGGGCCGTTGATCATCGAAGAGCGCGAGCCGACCGGATTCAAGTACGAAAAAACCTTGAGCCTCAAGAGTTGGCATGTCGACGAGGTGGGCAATTTCGTCGAGTTCAGCATTCCCCGTGAAGCGGCCCGTGGCGGCACGGCCGGGCGCCTGTCGACCATCAACGGCGTCCCGCAGCCGGTGATCGACTTGCCGGCCGGGCAGATTACCCGAGTACGCCTGCTCAACCTCGATAACACCCTGACTTATCGCCTGAACATTCCCGGTGTCGAAGCGCAGATCTATGCGCTGGACGGCAACCCCATCGAGCCGCGCCCGCTTGGCAAGGAATACTGGCTCGGTCCTGGCATGCGTATCTGCCTGGCGATCAAGGCGCCGGCGGCCGGTGAGGAGTTGTCCCTGCGTAATGGTCCGGTTCGCCTGGCTACATTGCGCTCGGTGGCCAATGGCGACGCGCCGACCGACTGGCCGCCGGCACTGCCGGCCAACCCGATCGCCGAGCCGGACCTGGCCAATGCCGAGAAACTCAACTTCAATTTCGAATGGGTGGGCTCGGTGTCGGTCAATCTCGACAACGGCAAGCCGCCAAGCCTGTGGCAGATCAACGGCAAGGCCTGGGACATCACCGACAAGACCTGCGCCGACCGCCCGATTGCCAAGCTTGAGAAGGGCAAGAGCTACATCTTCGAATTGAAAAACATGACTCAGTATCAGCATCCGATTCACCTGCACGGCATGAGCTTCAAGGTCATCGCCTCGAACCGGCACAAAATCATTCCGTACTTCACCGACACCTACCTGCTGGGCAAGAACGAGCGCGCCCAGGTGGCGCTGGTGGCGGATAACCCCGGCGTGTGGATGTTCCATTGCCACGTGATCGACCATATGGAAACCGGCCTGATGGCCGCGATCGAGGTGGCGTGATGCGTCAGATTCGACCCACCGCCATTATCGACCGTAGCCGTGATCGGGATTTCATGCGTGAAGCCCTGGCGCTGGCCGCGCAAGGTGCAGCACTCGGCGAAGTGCCGGTGGGCGCGGTACTGGTGCAGGACGGTGAAATCATCGGCCGCGGCTTCAATTGCCCGATCAGTGGCAGCGACCCGAGCGCCCACGCCGAGATGGTCGCCATCCGCGCTGCTGCCCAGGCCGTGAGCAACTATCGCCTGCCAGGCAGCACGCTGTATGTGACCCTGGAGCCGTGCAGCATGTGCGCAGGCCTGATCGTGCATTCGCGGATTGCGCGGGTAGTGTACGGCGCGCTGGAACCGAAAGCCGGGATTGTGCAGAGCCAGGGGCAGTTCTTTACCCAGGGTTTCTTGAATCACCGGGTGCTGTATGAGGGCGGGGTGTTGGCGGAGGAGTGCGGGGCGGTGCTGAGCGAGTTCTTCAAGGCCAGGCGCGCCAAACCCTCAGACTGAACACCGAACCAATGTGGGAGCGGGCTTGCTCGCGAAAGCGGTGGATCAGTGAACATGGATGTCGACTGACTCTCCGCTTTCGCGAGCAAGCCCGCTCCCACAGGTTTTTCTGGTGTCTGGTTATTTGCGGGCGACGATGACAGCCCGCATCGGCGCCGGCAAACCTTCGATGGTCTTGCTGTGATCCTCGGGATCCAGGAAGTCACTGAGCGACTGATACTTCATCCACTCCGTCCCGCGCTGTTCCTCGATCGTGGTGGTGCTCACATCCACGCACTTCACATCGGTGAATCCGGCGCGACGCAGCCACAATTCCAGCGCCGGCACCGATGGCAGGAACCAGACGTTGCGCATCTGCGCGTAACGGTCTTCCGGCACCAGCACCTGGTGCTTGTCGCCTTCAACCACCAGCGTTTCCAGCACCAGCTCACCGCCTTTGACCAGGCAATCCTTCAGCGCCAGCAAATGCTCGATGGGCGAGCGGCGGTGGTAGAACACACCCATGGAAAACACCGTGTCGAAACCTTCGAGGTTCGGCGGCAGGTCTTCGAACGGGAAGGGCAGGTGCCAGGCGTTCGGCTCTGACAGGTAACGCTGCACGGCCTGGAACTGGCAGAAGAACAGCCAGTTCGGGTCGACGCCGATCACGCTGTCCGCACCGGCGCCGAGCATGCGCCACATGTAATAGCCGTTGCCGCAGCCGACATCGAGGATGCGTTTGCCTTTGAGATCCAGATGCGGGGCGACCCGCGACCATTTCCAGTCCGAGCGCCATTCCGTGTCGACGTGTACGCCGAACAGATCGAACGGCCCTTTGCGCCACGGCGACAACCCCATCAGGGCCGTACGCATTTGTGCACGGGTTTGATCGTCGCAATCGGTGTCCAGCTTCAGGCCATTGAGCAGGTCGACTTCACTTGGCTGAATCTTTGGCAGGGCGTCCAGCGCGCTTTGCCAGCGCTCCAGGTCGCCGTGACCTTTTTCCATTTTCTTGTCGAGTTGCGCTTGCAGGGTGTTGGCCCAGTCGGCCAGCGGTGTGCCGGCCAGACGGCGGGCGAGGGGGGACAGATCAATCATGGCAAGGCAATCAACGAGGCAAAGTTAAGACACTGGAACCACGGCACGACTTTCGAGAACCCGGCGGCCAGCAGGCGTTCGCGGTGTTCTTCGAGGCTGTCGGGCTTCATGACGTTTTCGATGGCGCTGCGCTTCTGGGCGATTTCCAGCTCGCTGTAGCCGTTGGCGCGTTTGAAGGCGATGTGCAAGTCGGTCAGCAACGCGTGTTCCTGCTCGTCTTCGAAGCGCAGCTTCTCCGAGAGGATCAGCGCGCCACCGGGCAGCAGCGATTGGTGGATACGCGTCAGCAACGCGGTGCGCTGGTCGGGGGCGATGAATTGCAGGGTGAAGTTCAACGCCACCACCGAGGCTGGCTGAAAGTCGAGGGCAAGGATATCGCCTTCGATCACCTCGACCGGCAGCAACTCCTGGAACATCGAATCCTGCCCGTTGAGGTACTCGCGGCAGCGTTCGACCATCGCCGCCGAGTTATCCACAGCGATCACCCGGCAACCGTCGGTGCGCACGTGCCGGCGCAGGGCCTGGGTCACGGCGCCCAGCGAGGAGCCCAGGTCGTAGAGCACGCTGCCCGGCTGGGCGAACTGCGCGGCGAGCACGCCGAGGTTTTCAACGATGGTCGGATAACCCGGCACCGAGCGCTTGATCATGTCCGGGAATACCCGCACCACGTCCTCGTTAAAGGCGAAGTCAGGCACCTGGGCCAAAGGCTGGGCGAAAAGGCGATCGGGTTCTTTGCTCACGGCGGTTCCAGCGGTGTAGGTGGAAAAGGCCGGCATTTTAGCCAAGTTGGCGCGCTGATGCGCGGGTTGTCTGATAAACCGGCGGGGAGGCTCTGAGGTCCGTGTTGTCAGTGATACCGCTTTCGCGAGCAAGCCCGCTCCCACAAGGACTGCGCTGTACCTGTGGGAGCGGGCTTGCTCGCGAAGAATTCAGCGCGGTTTTGTGCCAAACGCCGAAGCGGTGATCCCCCATTGCCCCAGCCAATAGCTGAGGATGATCACGTAAGGCGCCGCATCGAACGGCACCACAAAGCGACTGATGCCGATCACGCTGTCGGAAAACACGAACGCCACCGCCCCGCCCGCCGCCAGCAGTGCCGAACGCTTGGGCACGTCGGTGCCGAGCCGCGCGAGGGCGCGCCAGAGCATGGCGCTGATCGCCGTGCCATAGACAATCACGGGCACCAGCAATGGGCCGAGACCATTGGAAATCAGAATCCCCAGCAGGACGGCACCGACGCCGAGGGCCAGCACCAGTGGCAGCAACGCCAGCCGCCGGCAATCGCTCAGATACGCTTTCAGATAGGCCAGGTGGGCGACGAGAAACGCGCCCAAGCCAAACACGAACAAGTCCCCCGGCCATGCCAGCAACACGTCGCCGAGCAGGGAGAAAATCAAGCCCAGGCTGATCCAGCGCCGATAGTCGCCGGGCGGTGCGTCGTGCAGCCAGCCGAGCAGGGCCAGCACCGGCAGTGGTTTGACCAGCAGGCACAGGAGCGAGGCATGTACGCTCACGCCGTAAAGAAAGGTCACCGCGCCCATCAGCGCCAGAATCAGCCAGCCCACGGTCAGTTAACCGAGATCGCGCAGTCGAAGGATTCCACCGGCAGCACTTCCGGTGCCCACGGCTGTTGCGAGGTCAGGCGCAAACGCCCGGTGCCGGTCGAAAACGCTTGAAAGCGCCAGGTCGAGACCCCGGCCGCGCCGACGATGCCGGCATCTTCCGGGTTTCGATAAACCTCCGGCCCCAGGGTGTGCAAGACGCCGCCGGCCGAATCCTGGATTGCCCAGCGATAGCCCGTGGTCGGATTGCTCGGCAGGGTCAGGATCAGGTTTTGCCCGTTGGTGAGTTTCACCGGACATTCGCTTTGTTTTTCCACGGTCACGTTCTGTTTCGGTTGCGTGGCGCACGCGGCCAGCAGGGCGAGGGCGAGGGGGGCAAGCAGGCGAATGGGGGACATAAGGTCAGCGGCTCCGGCGTTCACGACGAACGGCGAGCATAACTTAAGATGAGACAAAGTGTGACAGCTGGGGGAATTGGTGTTGTGAGTGCCGGCGCCTTCGCGAGCAGGCTCGCTCCCACAGGGATCTTCGGTGAACACTCAATTTGTGTTCTACACATTCCACTGTGGGAGCGAGCCTGCTCGCGAAATCGGTAGTGCTGACGCTACAGAACTATCAGAACAACACCTTCGCCACATCCGCAAAGCGCTTGGCGAAGTGCACGGTAATACCTTCCTTCAGATATTCCGGCAATTCCTCAAAGTTGCCGCGGTTGGCCTCTGGCAGGATCAGCTCGAAAATCTTCTGCCGCCGCGCCGCAATGACTTTTTCCCGCACCCCGCCAATCGGCAATACATGCCCGGTCAACGTCAGTTCGCCGGTCATGGCCACGCCTTTTTTCGGCGGTTGGTTGCGCGCCAGCGACAGCAGGGCGCTGGCCATGGTCACGCCGGCGCTAGGGCCGTCTTTCGGCGTGGCGCCTTCCGGCACGTGCAGGTGGACGAAGGCTTCGTCGAAGAACTTCGGATCGCCACCATACGACTTCAGGTGCGAACTGACGTAGCTGTAGGCGATCTCGGCCGACTCTTTCATCACGTCACCCAACTGCCCGGTGAGCTTGAACCCGCGGTTGAGGGTGTGGATGCGCGTGGCTTCGATCGGCAGGGTCGCGCCGCCCATGCTGGTCCAGGCCAGCCCGGTGATCACGCCGACACCCGCCAGCACCTGCTCGTTGCGGAACACCGGTTTGCCGAGGGAGGCTTCCAGGTCTTTCGGCCCGAGCTTGATCACGGCTTGCGGCTCGTCGAGCAGTTTCATCACCGCCTTGCGCACCAGCTTGCCGAGGTTTTTTTCAAGCTGGCGCACGCCGGCTTCACGGGCATAACCGTCGACCAACGCCTTGAGCGCGCTGTCGCTGATGCTCAGGCTGGCCTTGGACACACCGGCTTTTTCAAGCTGCTTGGGCCACAGGTGACGTTTGGCGATGGCGACTTTTTCTTCGGTGATGTAACCCGACAGGCGGATCACTTCCATCCGGTCCAGCAGTGGGCCGGGGATCGAATCGAGGGTGTTGGCGGTGCACACGAACAACACTTTCGACAGGTCCAGGCGCAGGTCCAGATAGTGGTCGAGGAATTCGACGTTCTGCTCCGGATCGAGGGTTTCCAGCAGCGCCGAGGCCGGGTCGCCCTGGTAGCTCTGGCCCATCTTGTCGATCTCGTCGAGCATGATCACCGGGTTCATCACTTCGACATCTTTCAATGCCTGGACCAGTTTGCCCGGCTGCGCGCCGATGTAGGTGCGGCGGTGGCCCTTGATCTCGGCTTCATCGCGCATGCCGCCGAGGCTGAAACGATAGAACGGCCGGCCCAGGGATTCGGCGATGGATTTACCGACACTGGTCTTGCCTACGCCCGGCGGGCCGACCAGCAATACGATGGAACCGCTGATCTCGCCTTTGTAGGCCCCGACCGCGAGGAATTCGAGGATGCGGTCCTTGATGTCGTCGAGGCCGGCGTGATGTTTGTCCAGCACCTTGCGCGCGTGCTTGAGGTCGAGTTTGTCCTCGCCGTAGACACCCCACGGCACTGAAGTCGCCCAGTCGAGGTAATTGCGGGTGACGGCATACTCGGGCGAGCCGGTTTCCAGCACCGACAGCTTGTTCATCTCTTCTTCGATGCGTTTTTGCGCTTGCGACGGCAACACCTTGCCGGTCAGCCGCTGCTCGAACTGTTCAAGATCGGCGCTGCGGTCGTCCTTGGTCAGGCCCAGCTCCTGCTGGATGACCTTGAGTTGTTCCTTGAGGAAGAACTCGCGCTGATGTTCGCCGATCTTGCGGTTAACTTCGGCGGAAATCTCTTTTTGCAGGCGCGCGACCTCGACTTCCTTGCGCAGCATTGGCAGGACTTTCTCCATGCGCTTGAGCATGGGCACGCAGTCGAGCACTTCCTGCAGTTCGCTACCGGTGGCCGAGGTCAGCGCGGCGGCGAAATCGGTCAGCGGCGACGGATCGTTGGGGCTGAAGCGGTTGAGGTAGTTCTTCAGCTCTTCGCTGTACAGCGGGTTGAGCGGCAGCAGTTCCTTGATCGCATTGATCAGCGCCATGCCGTAGGCCTTGACCTCGTCGGTCGGCTCGGTGGGCTGGTGCGGGTATTCGACTTCCACCAGGTACGGCGGGCGGTGATGCTTGAGCCAGGTCTTCAGACGCACACGGGTCAGGCCCTGGGCGACGAACTGCAGCTTGCCGTTTTCGCGGCTGGCGTGGTGCACCTTGACCAGGGTGCCGTAGAGCGGCAGGGCCGAGGTGTCGAAGTGACGCGGGTCCTCCTGGGGCGAGTCCATGTAGAACAGGGCCAGGGAGTGGTGTCCGGACTTGGCCACCAGGTCGAGCGTCTCGGCCCACGGTTCTTCGTTGACGATGACCGGCAGCACCTGGGCCGGGAAAAACGGTCGGTTGTGGATCGGGATGATGTAGACCTTGTCCGGCAGGTTCTGACCGGGCAGGGCCAGGCCTTTGCCAGCGGTGTGGTGCGGTGCGTTTTCCGGGTCTGCGTATTCGCTCGGGTCTTCGGGGAATGCTTGCTGGTCGCTCATGGGGGCACCTGCGCAATGGGTATGGGTCTTAGATGGGGCAGGTTGGCGGTGGTTTCAACGGTCATTTTCTGCGAAGCGCTGTTTCGAAGGCGTGTTCAGGAGAGAGACAGGTTAGCTGAACCAAGGCTGTGCGCGGTCAGAATGTGGGAGCGGGCTTGCTCGCGAAGAGGGCGCGTCAGTTGATGTAAATGTTGCCTGACACAACGCCTTCGCGAGCAAGCCCGCTCCCACAGGGTGTTCCACGGCGGCCACAAAAAAAAGGCGACGTCCTCACGGACGTCGCCTTTGATGTTTACTGCCGCTGAAACTTATTCGGACAGCTTGTACGCAATCACATAGTCACCCATTTTGGTGCCCAGTGAGCCGTGGCCACCGACGACCAACAGCACGTACTGCTTGCCATCCTTGCCGGTGTAGGTCATCGGCGTAGCCTGGCCGCCAGCCGGCAGGCGGGCTTTCCACAGCTCTTTACCGCTGTTGACGTCGTAGGCGCGCAGGTACTGGTCCAGGGTGCCACTGAGGAAGCCGACGCCGCCGGCGGTGACGATCGAGCCGCCCATGCTCGGCACGCCGAGGTTCATGCCGACAGGAATGGGCGAGCTGTCGCGGCTGGTGCCGTTCTTGCGTTTCCACACGACTTTGCCGGTGGTCAGGTCGATACCGGCGACGTAGCCCCAGGCCGGAGCCTGGCAGGGTACGCCGAACGGCGACATGAACGGGTGCATGATCACCGCGTAAGGTGCGCCCGTGTTTGGTTGCACGCCCGCGGTTTCACTCTCGCGCTTGCTGCCGGCCGCGACTTGTGCGCGAGGCACCATTTTCGAGACGAAAGCCATGTAGTTCGGGCTGGTGAACAGCATCTGGCGGACCGGGTCGACCGAAACGCCGCCCCAGTTGAAGACGCCGACGTTACCCGGATAGATCAGGCTGCCCTGTTCCGACGGCGGGGTGTACTGGCCTTCGTAACGCAGTTCCTTGAACTGGATGCGGCACAGCATCTGGTCAAACGGGCTGGCGCCCCACATGGCTTTTTCGGTCAGTTCCGGGGCCAGCAGGTTCAGGTCCGAGCGGGCCTGGGTCGGGGCGGTGTGGTCGCCTTTCACCGCGCCTTGCGGAACCGGGATTTCCTTGATCGGGATGATCGGCGTGCCGTCACGACGGTCGAGGACATACAGGCTGCCCTGCTTGGTCGGGGCGATCAGCGCAGGTTTCACGCCGTCGGCGGTTTTCATGTCGAGCAGGGTTGGCTGGCTGCCGACGTCCATGTCCCACAGGTCGTGGTGGGTGAACTGGTAGTTCCAGCGCACCTTGCCGGTAGCGAGGTCCAGGGCGACCAGGCCGGCGCTGAATTTCTCGGCGCCTGGCGTGCGGTCGGCGCCCCACTGGTCAGGCGTCTGGTTGCCCAGTGGCAGGTAGACCATGCCGAGTTTTTCGTCGACGCTGGCCAGCGACCACATGTTCGCCGAGTTGCGGCTGTAGGTCTGGCCCGGAGCCAACGGTTCGGTGGCGTCCGGATTGTTGCTGTCCCAGTTCCACACCAGATGACCGTCGCGCACGTCGTAGGCGCGGATCACGCCGGACGGCTCGTTGGTCGACTCGTTGTCGGTGACGTGGCCGCCCATGATCACCAGATCACGGGTGATCGCGGCTGGCGAGGTGGAGTAGTAGCCACCGGGGGTGAACGGGCCGATGCCCTGGGTCAGGTCAACCACACCGTTGGTGCCGAAGCCTTCGCAGATCTTGCCGGTGTCGGCATTGAGTGCGATCAGGCGTGCATCGGCGGTGGGCAGGTACAGGCGACGCGGGCAAGCCTGGGCAACGGCTTTGCCAGCCTCGGAGATGACGGCGGACGCAGCGGTTTCAGACTTGGCGTAGGCGGCTTCGTCGTAGTACGACACGCCACGGCAGGTCATGTGGGCGAAGCCCTTGAAGCCCACCGGGCTCTTGATCTGCGGGTCGAAACGCCACAGTTCCTTGCCGGTATCCGGGTCCAGCGCCAGCACCTTGCTGTGGGCGGTGCAGGCATAGAGCATGCCGTTGGCCTTGAGCGGGGTGTTTTCGTTGGTCAGTTCCACCGGGTCATCGGCGGTTGGCAGATCGCCGGTCTGGATACGCCAGGCTTCCTGCAGCTTGCCGACGTTGGCCGGGGTGATCTGCTTGAGTGGCGAATAGCGGTCACCGAATTCGCTGCGGCCATAGGCCTGCCAGTCTCCGTCCGGCATTTGTGGCGCGGCGCTGGTCATGTCAGCCGAGTCACGACCCAACTCGCCGAAAGTCTCGCCCGGATGGGTGAACTGGCTGGCCACGGCGGTAGCACCGGCCAGGACCACGGCCACGCTCAAAGCGCCAGTGCCCGTTGGGGCCGGGCCATTGATCAGCAATGGGCGACGGAACCACGGCAGCAGCATCACCACGCCGAGGGCGAACCACAGCGCCAGGCGCGGCACCAGTTGCCACCAGTCCAGGCCGACTTCCCACAGGGCCCACACAGTGCTGGCGAACAGCACCAGGGCATACAGGCCCAACGCAGCGCGGCGGGCGGCAATCAGCAACACGCCGGTCAGCGCCAGGCCGATACCGGCCAGCAGGTAATACAGCGAGCCGCCGAGCATGCCCAGCTTGATCCCCCCGGCCAGCATGGCCAGGCCCATTAGCAGAAGCAGTATGCCGAGCAGGGTCGGCAACAGACGACCTCGACCCAAGGCACCATCAGTGCTCATAGTGTGATTCTCCGTGACGTTTCAAGTAGTCCCGCGCCAGTTCACTGTAGATGACGATCCGGCGCGGGCATGGTTCATATAAAAACTGTTGGGGCGCTGCATTCCCTTGTGGGAGCGGGCTTGCTCGCGAAGGCGGTGTGTCAGATAACATCGATGCTGGCTGTACCGGCCTCTTCGCGAGCAAGCCCGCTCCCACAGGTTCTGTGTGAGTTTTAGAACGACGACTGGATCTTGATACCGCCGATCAGCGCGTCATCGACCTGGTCCACGCCACCGGGATGGCGGATGTATTGCAGGTTCGGGCGCACGGTCAGCCAATGGGTGACGTGCACGCCGTAATAGAGTTCGGCGCTGTATTCGGTGTCCTGCGGTGGCAGGAAGGTCGGGTCGTCGAAGTCGAAGACGGCATGGGCCTGGTTGGTCGCCTCGGCGTTCTTGCGAAAGGCCGGGTTGACGTGCACGCGGGCCATGGCGAAACCGATGTCGTCCCTGGCGCGGGCATCGAACGGGCCTTTGTAGACAAGGCCGGCCTGGACGTAGTTGTCGATGGCGTTGGTTTTTTTGTCGTGCATCGTGCCGTTGGCGAACAGGCTCAGGCCGCGGGAGTGGTCGCTGGCGAGGCTGGTGACCTGCTGCTGAAGGCCCAGCCACACGCCGTGCTTGCTCGAGGCGCTGCGGTAGGCCTCGCCACTCAGGGCGGCAGGCTGGCCGTTGCTGTCCTTGTAGACGTCGGTGGCGTTGGCGCTGCTGTAGTAGTAACCGGCGCGGTATTCGCCCGGCAGGCCGTTGAGTTTCGGCGTCCACACCAGCTCCACCGGCAGGACCGCGCCCTGGGTGCCGCTGCCGCTGAGCTTGAAGCCATTGCCGCGATCCAGGTTCGAGGAGTTTTGCTCGTACGCACCCACCTGCGCGTACAACTCGGGCGTCAGGTGATATTTGACCCGCAGCGCCCACTGGCTGACCGGCCAGTTGTACCAGATGTCGCCCGCCCAGTTGCCGACCTGGGAGCCGCAGAACGCCAGGTTCTGGAAGTCGCAGGGGAAGCTGTTGAAGTCTTCGCCCTCACCGAAACGACCGACCTTGATGTCGAGGCTCTGGTCGAAGAACTTCTGCTGATACCACATCTGCGTCAGGCGCCAGGTCTGGCCACGTCCCCAGACCTCCTGGGCCGAGGTGAAACCGCCGACGCGCGGATCATTGATGCGGTCGTTGCTGATGTTGTTGCCGCTGCGTTCGGTGATGGTCAGCTGAAATTCGGCAGCGTCCCAGCCGAGGATCTTCTGCAAGTCCAGATGGGTGCCCAGGCCGAATTGGTCGCTGTAGCGCGCAGTGCGGTCGTGGTCGTAGCCACCGTGCAGGTTGCTGCCCATCTCGCCAGTGTAATCGACTTTGAAGTCGTAGCCTTTTTCCGCAAGTTCAGTGCGAGTGCCGTTCCAGTCGCCGAGCATCCACGGTGAGTCGCTATCGAATGCCGCAGCGGCCTGGACACAGGTGGCGAGGCCGAACGCGGTGAATCCGCTGATCAGCTTGAGGGTGTTGTGGCAAGAGACAGTCTTAAAGACAGCGCTGTCTTTCGAAAATCGTAAATCAGGCATAAAGAAGAAATTCTTGATCTTTTCTGGGGGATGAGCGGAAGAAGTGGCTAGCGGAAGCGTTTCAGCTAAGGCGGGCGCAAGGATAATGTTCTGTTACAAATAGAGAAAGGGCTTTTACTGACATGCAGCCTTTCGGATTTGGTAACAGTGCATGCGACTGATTGCTGCCCCCCTGTGGGAGCGAGCCTGCTCGCGATGGTGGTGAACAATAACGCGTTAACCCGGATGCCCATCGGCATCATCGGTTTCTTCGCGAGCAGGCTCGCTCCCACAGAGTTGTCGCGGTTCACCTACATTTAACAGACAGCACACAGACCGCTTCCCCCCAACGAAGCCCTCGGCTAAGGTGCGCGGCTTCCCATCCCTACATCGCTGAAGGCCCGGCATGACCGAACAGACCAACGACCCGCTGCATGGCGTTACCCTGGAGCAAATCCTCAACGCCCTGGTTGAACATTACGAATGGTCGGGGCTGGCCGAGCGCATCGATATCCGCTGCTTCAAGAGTGACCCGAGCATCAAGTCGAGCCTGACGTTCCTGCGTAAAACCCCGTGGGCTCGGGAGAAGGTCGAGCGCCTCTACGTGAAACTGATGCGCACCAAGCGTCCGCTCTGACATGTTCGTCCCGTCAGTCGCGCGGCGTCGTTTCGTCGCCATCGCTGCCATCCTTGGCTGGGTCGGATTGAGCATTCAGCTGTACCTGATTTTTTACTCGCGCTGGACGCTGGCAGCCAGTTTGATCGGCGGGCTGGTGAGCTTCTTCAGCTATTTCACCGTGCTCGGCAATACGCTGGTGGCGACTGTGCTGACCTGTGAAACGACGTCCCGCGAATCAGCCGCGCGCCGCTGGTTTTTACAGCCGTGGGTCAGCAGTGGAGTGGCCGTGAGCATCGCCGTGGTCGGCCTGGCCTATAACGTGCTGCTGCGCCATTTGTGGCATCCCGAAGGCTGGCAATGGCTGGCCGACGAGTTGCTGCACGACGTCATGCCGCTGCTGTACCTGGGCTATTGGTGGTGCTGTGTGCCGAAGGGCACGCTGCGGCTGGGGCACATTGCGTTGTGGGTGATTTATCCGCTGGTGTACTTTGCCTATTCCCTGTTGCGCGGGCATTTGCTGGCGGTTTATCCGTACCCGTTCATTGATGTGGAGAGGCTGGGTTATCCACAGGTGTTTATCAATGCCGGGGGATTGTTGGCGGGGTTCGTGGCGATTGCGTTGCTGTTGATCGCGCTCGATCGATGGCGTGGTGGCAAAGGCATGGATTTGTAGTGTTCGTAGCATCGCCTTCGCGAGCCTGCTCGCGAAGGGGCCCTGGAGGTTGTCACTCCTCGTCGCTGTCATCCAGCCGCCAATAGCCGACGGCTTTGACGAACTGATCATCGAGCCCATGCTCATCGAGCAGCACCCGGCGAATCTGCCGCGACACCTTGCTCTCGGTCGCGACCCAGGCATACAGGCTTCCTGCAGGAACCTGAATCTGCCGCACGGTACTCAGCAAATGGTCCTTGCCGCCTTCGCGCAGTACCCAGATCACATTGACTTCGGCAGCGCTCTGCAGCACTTGCTGCTCCTTGCCGTTCTCCACTTCGACAATCACCAACGCCCGGCGATTGGCGGCCAGCCCTTCGAGGCGGCGGGCGATGGCGGGCAGGGCGGTCTCATCGCCGATCAGCAGGTAGCTGTCGAAGATGTCCGGCACGATCATCGAGCCACGGGGCCCGCCGATGTGCAGGAACTGGCCAGGTTTGGCCTGCTCGGCCCAGGTCGAGGCCGGGCCGTCGCCGTGCAGCACGAAATCGATGTCCAGCTCCAGTGTGTCTCGGTCATAGCGGCGTGGCGTGTAGTCACGCATGGCCGGCATCGGCCCGTTGTCCTTGCCGGCGCCCAGCACCAGGGTTTCCAGCGCAGCGGCTTGCTCGGCGTTCTGCGGGAACAGCAACTTGACGTGATCGTCCGTACCAAGGCTGACGAAACCTGCCAGTTCCGGACCACCCAGCGTGATCCGACGCATGCGTGGGGTCAGGTCGACGACCCGCAGCACTTCCAGGCGACGACGTTTGATTTCATGCATGACGCGGTGAATGGTTTGGGAAGGCTCGATAACGTCGATCATTCGGCTGTCTCCTGGGCAGATTGAACGGCAGGGCCGTCGACAATGGCTTTGGCGGTGTTGTTGAGCAAGGTCGCGACACGGCGGATTTCTTCGGGGCTCCAGCGGCCATGGTGCAATTGCAGGGCATGGCGCAGGTTGTGTACCGCCTCGTGGATTTCCGGTGGACGGTCATGACCACGCAATGAGCGTTTGCTGACATCGATGCGCACCCGCACGCCTTCAAGGGCGACAGCCTGCTCGATCAGGGACAGGCGCCCGGCCTCCGTCACGCTGTAGCGTTTTTTACCGCCTTCGGCGTCGCCCTGGATCATTTCGCTTTCTTCCAGAAAGGTCAGGGTCGGATAGATCACGCCGGGGCTGGGGCTGTAGGCACCGTCGAACATCCCTTCGATCTGGCGGATCAGGTCGTAGCCGTGGCAGGGCTGCTCGGCGATCAAGGCCAGCAACAGCAATTTCAGATCGCCGGGGGCGAACACCCGTGGTCCGCGACCGCCGCGTTCGCGGCCAGGGCGTTTTTCGAAGCCGTCACGGCCATCGCCATGTTCACGGTGGGGGGAATGATGGTCTCTCATTTTTGCTTTCTCTCGTCGTATTTAGATACAACTTAAGATATATCTTAATGGCGACGCAAGACCTCCCGACCAGCGGACGCCCCCAGCGTCACCCCTGAGAAACCCGCCAGGATCGAAAAAATAGTGGGTATTAATGCAGGCGAACAACTTGAAATTAGTGTTAACTCTCTAATGTCATGTTTTCGCCTATTGTTTGCGGGACTTGTAGTATCGGTCTTACAGAGGTAACTTGCTTGGTAGTTGGTAATCATTGCTTATAAAGTGCTGTTTGTAGTCTGTCTCTTACAGTCAGACATTGGCTTTTATGTTATTTCAGATTTTTTCTTTCCAGGGTGGTAGCACTTTGGCTACGCACTTGCAGGAATTTGCCTGCTTACTTTCCAGAATGATTGAACCATCATCTTTCGGCGTTGAAAGTTCAGCTGAGCAAATAGCTGCTCGTGACGGTTTTGCTCAACAAGAACTTTCAGCGCTTAAATCCTTTTAAAAAGACAGGTACTGAAAGATGTTCAAGAAAATCGCGTTCGCTGCTCCTCTGGCTGTTCTGGCACTGAGTTCCTCGATGGCATTCGCCGCGACCGAAGCCCGGCACTCCATCAATCTGGTCGCCCATGTTCCGAGCGATGACTTCTACGCGATTCCGGTCGATGCCGACCTGGTCAACAAGGACCAGGACATGAGCTACAACCCGGCTATCGGTGGCATGCGCACTGTCGATGGCCACTTTGATGTCCTGCATACCGCCGGCAAGGTCAACGCCCGTCTGGAAGGTACGCCAAAGCTGATTTCCGGTAACAAGTACATCGATCTGAAAGTCGAACTCAACGGCAAGGAACTCAACACCATTTCCCAGGAAGTGGTCGGAGCCGATGAGTCGAATATCAGCTACCGCGCGCCGTTCAAGATCAGCGCCCAGGGTACCAAATTCGATGCGGGCGACTACACCGGTGTAGTCATGCTGGTCGTGGAACCTTCCGTGTAAGTAACTACCTACACGGCAGAACGCTTACTTACCCCAAGTAACGTACTCGGTCGGCAAACTTTCCGGTTTGCCGGCCGTGCTTTGACCTTCCCGTAATCAGAGTACTTTTTCATGTTCCCGATGACGCCCATCGCGGCAGCGCTTGCGTTGCTGTTATGTAGCAGTGCATTTGCGGCGCCTACGTCTATTGATAATACGCCGCGAAGTTTGCTGGCCCAGGCCAAGGGTTTGCCGGCAGACTTCGAAGAGCATTTCTTCGATGTTCCGTTGGCGGTTCGGGTAGAACTCGATCAACAACCTCTCGGCGAGGCGATGATTGTGTTATCCCGCGATGACCGGGTCACCTTGCTCGACTTCACCGACACCAGCGACAGCCGTTTCAGCGCCAGCGAGCGCGACACCTGGGCCGATATCCTCAAGCCCGGCGTGGTGCTGGGCAACTGCAAAGGACAGTGCCCGGAGCAGATGCTGGCAGTGCACTACAACCTGGAAAATTCCTTGCTGTCGGTCGTCACCGAAAATGCCGAGCGCGACAGCGAAGCCAAACGCTTCTACGACCAACCCGAAGGCGGCAGCAGCGGCCTGATGGTACGCAACCAGCTCAATCTCAATGGCGGCCAGGATCAGGACCTGGGCGGGCGTTTCGGTCTTGAGGCCAGCGGTAGCCTGGGCAATTGGACCCAGGCCCTCAACATGCAACTGTCTCGTCTGGGCGGCCCGGACGACAAGCTCTATCACGCGGTGCACGAGCTTTATACCCAGCGCGAGTTGCAGGGCAGTTTCTTTCGCCTGGGCTACTTCACTCCCAGTTCCGAAGGCTTGACCCGTCAGCCTCGTTCTTTCGGCACCAGCCCCGACACGGCGGTGGGCGTTATGTACGGCAGCTCGGACAGCCTGGCCATCGACAGCGCGAAACCCAGCGTCTACCCGGTTTATGTCACGGCCAACCGCCAGGCCTCGGTGGAGATCTACCGCGATGGCCTGCTGCTCAACACCCAGTCGGTGCCGGCGGGATTGCAGACCCTCGATACCCGGCCGTTGCCGGGCGGCATCTACGAAGTGGAAGTGCGTCTGATCGAAGACGGGCAGATCACCTCGACCACTCAGGAGTTGATCTACAAACCAACCAACTGGCGCAACCATGACGAACGCTGGCGCTACAACCTGTTCGCCGGCCAGGAAAGCAAACTGCTGAGCAACTGGAATCAGCAGGAAAGTGGCGATGCCACGGCGGGAGCAGCGATCAATTACCTGCTGCATCCACGGGTGATCCTCGGATTATCGGCGCGCCAGGTGCGGGAAAAACTGCAGTACGGCACCTCGGTCGATTGGAGCCTGGCCAACAGCACCAGTGTCTACGCCAACTTTTACCAGACCGAAGACCACGGCACCGGTATGGATCTGCAGGGCCTGTACAACTATGGCTCGGGCAGCCTGGTGGTCAGCCACAACCGCAGCTGGCTCGACACCACCAACACGTTCGACACGCTGCCCGACGGTACCCGCGTGCGCCAGCGCAACGTGTTCACCGGCGAGACCAGCAACTCGTCATTGGCGCTCAACCATCGGATCAGCCGCAGCAGTTCGTTGAATGCACGGGTTTCCCACAGTGACGGCAATGTTGAAGGCGTAGGCGTGGATCTGGGCTGGACCCAGCGCACGACAATGATGGGCAGCGATGCCAGCTGGCGCCTGTCGCTGTTCGACCGCCCTGGCAGCTTCAGCAGTGGCGATGCGCGCAACCGCGGCGTCGATCTGAGCATGAGCGTGGCATTGGGCGGGCCGGGCCAGCAGATCTCCGGCAGCATCGGCACCCGCACGGCGCGGGACGGCAGCCGCGACAACAACGCGTCGCTGGGCTATCGCAAAGACCTGCAGGACCACATCTTGCAAAGCGTCTCGGTGACTGCGCTCACCGATACCTATGGCGTCGGCGTGTCGAGCCTGGCGAACTTTCGTACCGATGCCATCAACGGCGACGGCTTTGTCCAGCGCTCGTCTTTCAATGGCAATTTCACCGGCGGTTTGAACGTGGACAGCACGCTGGTGATCGGTGGGCAGCAAATGGTCATGACCAGCCAGCACCAGGGGCGTGGCGCCGGGATGATCGTCGACGTGGAGTCCGATATCGACGACATCGCCCTGCGCGCCGACGACCTCAGCGGTGGCAGCGCGGCCTTGCGCCCGGGGCGCAACTTCATCCCGATCACCGCCTATAGAAACGGTTCGGTGAGTTTCGACTTCCAGGGCAATCACGCGCCAGCCGCGACCATCGAGCCCTCGCGCACCCGCTATCACCTGAACAAGGGGGGCGTGGAATACCGCAAGGTGCGGGTGATGAAAACCCTCACGGTGCTCGGGCGTTTGCTCGATGCCCAAGGGCAGCCGCTCAAGGGCCATCACGTGATCAACCACGCCAGCCGTGGCGTGAGTGAGGTCGATGGGTTCTTCTCGATGGAAATGAACGCCGGCTCGCCAACCCTGGAAGTGCGTCATGCCGACCAGTTGCTGTGCCAGTTCCGCCTCGACGCGAGCCAGCATCGCAGTGAAAACGATGTGCTGATGATCGGTGATCTGCGCTGTACGCCGGACACGTTGGCGGATGCCTCCTTCACAAGCGGGAGGTCGAGCTGATGAACATTAGCCGTGGAAAGAGATTCGGTGCCGGAAAGTCGCTGGCGCTGTTGTTCGGGATGTTTGTGTTACCGGTGCATGCCGCCGTACTGAACATCGATGCAACGTTTGTCCCGGATTTGACGGCGCCGCATAAAAACGAATTCGTCAACAAAACACCCTCCCAGGGTTTTTGCCAACAACTTCCTCATGTCTGCCTTCCGGAAGGGCTCTTCAGCTTGATCGCGCCGATAGCGTTTACGGCGAATGCGCCCATCCGTGCCGGTCATACGGATCCGCGCCAGGGCGGGATGGCCAGCGTACCGTCAAGTTGGCGCGACGTGGAGGTGACTCACGCGTCGGGTGATAAACAAACCCTCAAGGTTCGCATTGCCGGGATCGGACACGAAGCGGCGCTGCCGGTTTCAATTGGCGAAATCACCGGATCGTCTGGAGTTGCCGGCTGGGACAAACTCTGGGAGGGAGGAGGTTGGGTATACGCTCCGCCCCCTTGCCAGGGTGTAGGCCGGTTAACCGTAGGAGAACATGGCTACAACAGCTTCTGGAAAGTCCCTCTGGGGGCCGGCGTCTGCGCCAAACGAGCGCTGTTCGATATTCCGCTGGCCTTCCGGTATCAGTACTTCGTATTCGGCTACGAGCTACGAACCCCTGAGCCGTTGAAAATGCAAAGTGGTCATTACACCGGATCCATCACCTTCAGTGTCGGGCCGGGACAGGATTTCGACATGGGCGATGTGATGCAGCCCGATGACTCGACATTGACCTTGAATTTCAACCTGGATGTCCAGCACACCCTCAAAGTCGACATCCCACCGGGCGGCGAAAAAATCCAGTTGGTCCCCGAGGGTGGCTGGCAAAGCTGGTTGCAGGCAGGGCGCAAACCGGTACGGCTGTTCCGCGACCAGACCTTCAATATTTCCGCGTCATCGCGGTTCAAGATGCACTTGCAGTGCGGGTACACCACTACCGATGACCAATGCGGGCTTTTTAGCGGAGCGGCGAATCGTATGGTCGGGATCTACGTCAGCGTCAGTCTGCCCAATGGTCTGACCGACATGGCTGGACAACCCGTAAGGCAAATGCGCCTGCGCCCGGGAGAGGCCAATGCGTTGCAGTTCCAGCCGGGGTTTTATGTCGATAGAGCGCCGGGCGTGCTGCACTTTGAAATGCCGTCGCAACGTGTGGAAGAAATGCTTAGGCCGGGCGCAGGTCACCGTTACTGGGGCCCTGTCACTGTCATCTGGGATTCGGAAGTCTGACGGGCGTGCCCATCCGGGGCGCCGTTGCGCTGTATTCAATGTTACGAGGTTCAAGTGTATGAAACGTTTTTGGCTGATGTTGGGTTTGTGCGGCTTTTCCCTGGGGCTCCAGGCCGGCCCGCAAATCAATGTGGGCACGGTCTACGACTATCTGGATGCCGACAAGAGCACGTACCTCAAGCGCGTGTTCAACAGCGGTGACAGCACCGCGTTCGTCAAGGTCAACATCCTGGAGATCATCTACAACGCCGACGGTACGTCCAGTGAAGTGCCGGTCAAGACCCAGGCCGATGCCAGCGGCCGCGATGGCCTGATGGCCAGCCCGGCGCGGTTGATCGTGCCGGCCAACGGCATGCAGGGTACGCGCTTGTTGCACATGGGCAGCCGCGACACCGAACGTTATTTCCGCGTGCGTTTCGTGCCGGTGGTGCCGGAAAAGGAAGACGAGTTCGCCGTGTCGGCCGACGAACGTGAAGACTACAAGAAGAACCTGTCGGCGGGGGTCAACGTCATGACCGGCTTCGGCACGGTGTTTTTTGTCCGCCCCGGCAATGCGCGTTTCGACAGCGTGATCGACGACAGCCCCGAGCGTTATCGCCTGCGCAACAACGGCAACACTGTGGTGCTGATCGACGAGTTCCGCAACTGTTCGCGCAAGAACGAGAACGAGTGCGAACCGACCACCAANCGCCCGGGAGAGGCCAATGCGTTGCAGTTCCAACCGGGGTTTTATGTCGATAGAGCGCCGGGCGTGCTGCACTTTGAAATGCCGCCGTATCGTGTGGAAGAGATGCTCAGGCCGCCTTTAGGTCACCCTTACAGGGGCCCTGTCACTGTTATCTGGGATTCGGAAGTCTGACGGGCGTGCCCATCCGGGGAGCCGTTGCGCTGTATTCAATACACCATGTGCTGGCGGGCAAGAGCTTCGAGTTCGAGAAGAAGCCCGGGCGCGCTCGCGGTTCCGTTTTTTTATGCAACAGGTAACTGACATGATCAAGCAATCGGCCATCGCCTTGTGCATGGGCGCACTGACACTGCTAGTAAGTGCATCGACTTTCGCGGCGCGTGAAGAGCACACTTTCGAAGTGTCGGTAGACATCCCGACCCTGGGCTTTTACGTGATCCCTGCCGAATCGGACTGGATTCATCAGGAACAAACCCTGCCGTGGAACCTGAATACCTCGACGTTGGACGGATTACGCAAGAATTTCGACGTGCGTCATGACACCAGCGCCATCGAGGCCCGGCTGGAGAGCGAGCCGTATCTGTCCAATGGCCGTGAGGAGCAGAACATCTATCTGCGGGTCACTTTCAATGGTCAGGAACTGAGCCATGAGCCACAACCAAGGCAACTGGTGCCGGCGGACCAGGCCATGAGCGGCGGCCGCTTTCCGCTGGAGATCAGACCGCTACCGCCAGCCGGTGGCTACAAGCCCGGTAACTACTACGCAAATGTCTTGCTGGTCTTCAGTGCCGCCGCGCCATGAAGCGCCATCAGCTCAAGGGCCATCACGTGCAGCCAGTTCCACCTCGATGCGAGCCGGCATCGTAGTGAAAACGATGTGCTGATGATCGGCGATCTGCGCTGTACGCCGCAGGCGTTGGCGGATGTCTCTATCACGCGGCACAAGGCCGGTTGAACCGGATCGGCAATGACCTATGGGAATGAAAGTTGATGAATCTGAAAACCTGCCTACCGAAATGGCTGGGGCTGCTGGCGGCCCTGGCGGTGCCATCGGCCGGGGCGATGACCCAGGAAATCAGGGCGGTGTTCACCCCTGATCCCGCGAACCCGCAGCGCAATGCTTTCGTTAACGTGACGCCGGTCAGTGGCCGGTGCGTTAATAATCCAGGCGATTGTCGGGCCGAGAACATGTCCAGTATCCGCCTCCCGATCAAATTCCAGTCCGCCAGGGCCATGCAGCCTAACGACCCTGTTGTGCGTAACCGCGCCATGTTCAAAATTCCGGCGCAGTGGCGGTCCCTGACGGTGACGAACGCGGACACCGGCAAATCCGAGACGGTGGAGGTTCGTGTTGCTGGGATCGCCTCGCAGTACCGTCTCAGCGACACTGCCCAGAATCTCACAGGGGAATCGAATCTCCAGCTAGCGCACGCACGCCTGTGGGACGGCCGTTGGGATAATGCGCCATCACCCTGCACATACAGCACTGGGGCGGGGCTTGGTGCCGACTATTACTACTTTGTCTGGAGGACCCCTGTTGAAGGTACGTGCGTCAGGTATGCGCAATTCCCGATTCCGGGAGTGTCATACGAGTATCTGGATTTTATCTACCAGCTACGCACACCCAACCCGCTGGGAATGTCCTCGGGCCTGTACACCGGTTCGCTGAATTACAGCTTCGGCCCCGGCGGTGATTACGACATGGGCGACGTGATGCTGCCGGACGACCCGGTCCTGACCCTGGATTTTGTGCTCGACGTGCAGCACGCCCTCAAGGTCGATATACCGCCGGGGGGTGAAAAAATCCAGCTGGTGCCGGAAGGCGGCTGGCAGAACTGGCTGCAGGCGGGGCGCAAGCCGGTACGAGTATTTCGCGACCAGACCTTCAACATTTCTGCGTCAACGCGCTTCAAGATGCGTTTGGAGTGCGAGTTCATCTACGTAGCCCACTGCATGCTCCGTGACTCCGTTTCGAATCGCACAGTTCAGGTATTCACCCGTATCAGCCTGCCCAATGGCTTGACGTGGAGTGGCGGGCAGCCGATTCAACGGCACCTGTTACGCAGCGACTTTGGAGTGCCGCCAACCGTTTACCCCGGTTTTTACGTTGATCGCGCCCCTGGCGTTCTGCATTTTGAAATTCCGGGTTTTTACTTCAAGCCGATGCTGGGGCCCGGCGAGGGAGGGCGTTTCAGGGGCAATGTCACGGTGATCTGGGATTCGGAAGTCTGACGCAGAGCATTACGATGTTCCCGGTCGGGCTGACGGCAGTCGCCAGCCCGTCCAGGTACTGCGTTGCTATTGCCCGGCTCGCCTTAACGCCTCGCGAGTCAGGCGTCTGGACAGTTCCTTCTCGTCGTCGCCCAGGTCGACCAGCAATCGGTCAAAGATCGCATCGCTGATCGGCTCATCGTCGAAGACCACCGTTGCTGGCACCGGAAGATCATTCATCAGTTCCCACAAGCGGTTGCGCAGTTCCCCCCGGTCTTTGTCCGCGGCTTGCGCCCACTCGCGCTGCACGGTGCGCAATGTCTCCAGTCGCTCGTATTTGGTCAGGTAGTCGCGCTTGTTGGCTTCCATTGCGTTTGGATACCTTTCGTGCAGATACTTTTCCCAGAAATCCTGCTCGAGCATTTTATTGACCAGGCCGTCGCCTTCTTCCAGCGTCAGCACGGTGTCATAGGCCTGGTCGACCATGGCATCGGTCACTCCGGACACGCGCCTGAACAGCATGCCTTCGGATTGCCACGGCAAGCCCAGGCGCTGCGCCAGCCCGGTCTGGTAAGCCAGGTAGACTTCCACATCGTCCGGGTTGCCGCCTCGGCCGGCGACGTCGGCACGGGCGATTTCATTGACCTGCTCCAGGCGAGCGGCACCCTTGGCCAGCGTCACCAGTTTGTTTTCAAGCTCGACGTTGTCGGTGGAGTACGAGTACGCCTCGGAGGCCAGCACCCGGATACCCATGCTGTTGAACAGTTGCGCGCCGGCATCGGCACAGTCCACGGGTGCGATGGCCATGGTGAACAGCTCCTCGCGCAAGCGTGTGTCGACCTGCACCGCATCGAGCATGCGCCAGATGCGTTGAGTCAGTTGATCGCGCGCCCGGCCGCCGGCTCGATAGTCGGCCGATTTCTGGGTGTCGATCAACACCTCCATGAAGCGCTGGGCTCTGGGTTCGTTGATCAGGTCCGACCACAGAGAGGCGCGGTCAACGCCCAGGCCGGGTACATCATTCCAGTGGTCGATGCTGATCCTCGGGTCGATCTGGCTGTTTGAAGGTATGACTGGTTCCGGGGGCAGCGCCACAGTGCGGCGTACTTCCTGATAGAGAACACGATTGATATCCGACAAATTGGCGACGTTCAGACGGGTGCGTGCCACGACCCAGGCGTCTGCGGAGGCGGGTATCACTTCGGGAATCCGGTTAATCGGGTTGTCGCGCAGGTCCAGCAGGAAGCCGCGAGGCCTGCGTTTGCTGAAGGTTCCGACCGGCCAGGTCGAGAGGCCCGTGTCCTTCAAACCCACGACGATCAGACGGGGCATGCGCCGGATGTCCGGGCTCATGCCCAGGGGATTGCCATCGAGTCTGAGGATTTCCAGGCGGGTCAGGTCCTTCAGTCGGCGGACTGAAGGGGCATCCAGCACGATCTTGTTGTCCGTCAGACGCAAACGCTCCAGTCGCGGCATCGAGTCCAGTCTTTTGGGCAGTATCGTCAGCTCGCAACCTTTGGCGCTGAGTTCGCGAAGGTTGGGGAAATCCTTGAGTATGCCGTTCAGCTCGATGGAAAACCGTGTGTTGTCGAGTTTCAGCACGGTGACTTTATCGAGGAATTTTTTCAGCACCGGGCGTCTTGACCACCAGGTTTCCAAATCCAGCGGCAAGAATTCCCGAGACAGGTCCAGGGAGTAGCTGGCCGGATCGGTGCGGGTGCCGAGGTCGGTGTTTTTGCGCCGGAAACATTCGATCAGGCGCTCGACGATGTGGCGTCCGCCGTCATCACGAAAGCTGTTACCGCTGGGGCCCCAGGTTTGGGGTTGCTGATATTCCCAACGATTGACGATTGCCCGCAGTTCGTCGAGGTCAGCTTCTTCGCGCTCCATGGCCTGGAGCGGTTCGCCTTGTTCGGTCAGGGCATCGGCGTATGCATCGACCTCGCGTTCGCTGAAATGCGGGTAGAGGTCGCGGACGCGCTCGTGCACGGTTGCGCCGTCCCGACTCATACCACCGCCACGCACCAGCAGCAGCGTTTCGCGTTCGGCAACCGGGCGCAAGGGCGGGGTGGCGAGGACCGTGCGACGCTCGGTGGGCGTGGCCTTGGCGATGACCCATTGTCTGAAAAACTCACCATCGCCCGGCCTGTAGCCCAGTATGTAGCGCCCGTTGTTTTGAGTGGCATGGAGCAGGGCTTCGAAAAGACCTTGCGCTGCGTGGATCTGTTGGTCCGAGCCATCGCGTACGGTGTATTTCCCGGCCGCGTCCCGAATCAACACCCGTACCCGCGTTGCATTTTCGGAACCGGTGTCGCAACGAAGCTCGCCATCGAACGTCCCCTGACGGATTTCAATGCGCAAGTCGGCAAAGGTATCGGTATGGATTCGCAAGGCCCCCAGCGCCAGGCGTTCGGTATCGATGCTGCTTAATGAATCCAGGTACAGGCCCTGTGCCGCGCGAACCGAGCGTGTTTCGAATTGCAGTTCCCGCGCCTGGGTTTTCAGGCGCAGTGGCAGGCGCTTGTTTTGCGTGATTCGCTGGCGCTCCGCCGGGGTGGCGCTGTCGAGAATTCTTTGCGCGATGTTTGCTGGCAGGTCCGGGAAGTCGCTGAACAGCTGGCCAATCTCGGGGGATGCCACCGGAGCGGGGCTGGCGGTGGAACCGATGCGTTGCAGGGTATCGCTCAGCAGCGGCGGCGGTGGCGCGTGCTCAACGTGCATCCTGCGCAGTTCGGTCTCTTCACTGCCGCTGACCTGACGGATCTGCTCAAGTTGTTGGTCGCTGTAACCGTCGGTGCTGTGACCGAGGCGGCGCATCAGCGTCGAGCCTTCCCACTGTCGGGGGTTTTCCGTTTCGCTGACCCAGGCCCCGTGGCCATTGTGTTGCAGGGTGGGCGCATAGGCGTCGGCGCGTTGCGGATGCTGGATGCGGTGCTGCCCGGTGACCGGGTCCTGGCGCACCTGGTAATGCTGGTTGTCCAGGCGTACAAGGCTTTGCTCTTGATGCTGGTAGATACCCAACCGGTCTGGCCTTGCGGTGGTGGGCAAGACGACATCGGTCCGCTGATAAGGTGCCAGGTCGGGGTGCCACAAACGCGCCTGGCCGTTGTCCAGCCGGACCGGTTTGAGCCCCTCGAAAAACGGCGAGAGCTGCGTCCGGGCGTAGTTGCCCAGTGCGGCTCCCCCCGCGAACGCAGCGAACTGAGCGACACTTTCCAGCACGCCGATGGCCTGTTCAGCCGCCTCGACCAGGTGACCTTCGGCCAGGTCGACAATGCCTTCGACCACTTCGTCGGTCAGTTGATAGGCGGTATACGCCAGCATCAGCTCGCCCAACCCCGGCACGAAGGGTGTCACCACCATGAGAGCGGCATTGAAAATGTCAGAAAGCATTTTCTCCAGATTGTCCCACCAGGCCCAACGCGCTATGCGGTCGGCGTACTCGGTGGTAATCGCGATCTCCCTGGCGTCGTTGAGAATCTTGTTCATGCTGCGCTTGTAGAGGTAATCCCACGGGTCACCGGCATAGCGCAGCTGGCGGTCCTCCTCAAACCTGGTCACGCGAAATTGCAGGTTCGGATTATTCACCGGTGTGTCGCGCCAGCTCGGAAGGTTGGAACCCGGTGGGGCGGGTTGCCATGTCACCTTGCTCAGGCGCGCGTTCAGATTGGCAAAAAAATGCCCACGCTGGTTGTGGGCGACAAACCGGCTGAAAAACTGTGGGTAGTTTGCATCGGTCTCTGTGCTGCGCAGCTGGCGGGTCAGCTCGGCCATGAATTGCAGCGACGACGGATACTCCTTGAGCGGATGCTCCGGATCGTGCGGGACGTACGCAATCAGCGGCGCAGGGGTGTTGCCGCTGAGCGACGAGTAGCTGATCAGCACGATGCCGGTCAGCGCGGCGTCCATCATCTCCAGGGTGTAATAGCTGACGGGATGACCGTTCCAGTGCGGATTCCTGTGGCCATCAATCAAGCCCTGGATGACGTGATGGGCGTGCTGGCCGATGTCGTTTTTCATCAACGCCATGTGTGCCGCGACTTTGAGTGCATGTTTCTGGTTGAGCACGACTTTGTAGCGCAGGACATTGCTGGCCACCGGGTTGGTGGACAGCAGGTATTCGCGCAGGCGCCGTTCGTACCGGGCGCCGATATCCAGTTCGCGGCACAGGGATTTGAACTGATCGATGCTGATTTTGTGCAGCAGGTGTTTGGTGAAGAAGTGACCGCGCTCGTCGGGTCGGGTGATGAACCCCGAATCTGCGGTAAAGGTTTCGCCACTGGAAAAATTGTGCAGCGCCGCATCCAGCAGGGAAACGTTGCGTGCCCGGGTGCTTGAAGAGAAGTCATGCACCCACCATGACGTTTCCCTCGGTGCATAGAGCCTCAACCAGGTCTCTTCGACATCGTCTTCAACACCGTAGCGGTCCTTCAACGCCTGTTGCAACAGAGGTTTGGCAAAGGCGTAGACGTCTTGCAGATTGCTCAGCATCCGGTCGATATCGTTCTGGGCAGTCCAGGCCAGCTGCATGTCGTTTTTAAGGTTTTGATGGGCCGTGGCCGGCGCATTCCTGTGCCAGTCGGGCAGGGTCAGCCTGACGGTTTTCAGCGCTTTGATGCGAGGCAGCGAGGTGCTCAGCAGCCAGGAAGGAATGGCCTTTTCGACCAACTCGTAGTGGACACTTTTATCCACAGGAGCGGATGGCGCCTGCGCGGGTGCCGCGAAGGGTATGGGCATGGTTTGATCGTCCATTGATCGTGAGTGGAGCCGCCAGTCTAGGCAGGCGCCATGCCCGGAAAAAGTTCAAAGATCGGTTTGAAACAGCGCCGTTTGCGGCTCGACTCTCTCAAAATTCAAACATGAACAATACATGGATACCACCACGTCAACGCACAGCCGTCGACGCACCAGGCTGGCACATGGTGTGAGTGCCCGGTTGCAGGTACGGCGTCAGGATCGGTGCCATGCCCTTGAGCACCTGCACGGGCAACGCCGAGGTGAAGGTAAAGCTTTCCGCCGAACGGCCCGGCACGAACGCGGTCAGTGTGCCGAAATGGTGGTCACCGATGTAGAACACGAACGTCGCCGTGCGGTTGAGCGACTTGGAACTGAGAATCCGCCCGCCGGAGCCGATGGCCTCGATACGGTTGTCACCGGTGCCGGTCTTGCCGCCCATGGCCAGCGGGCTGCCGTCCGGCAGTTTGAAGCTGCCGGCCACGCGCTTGGCCGTACCAGCATCCACCACCTGTGAAAGGGCTTCGCGCATGGCCGTGGCGACTTCGGATGGCATCACCCGTTTGCCGACATCCGGGTCATTGATCAGCTGGGTTTCATAGGGCGTGTTCGCGGCGAAATGCAGGCTGTCGATGCGCAGGGTCGGCATGCGCACGCCGTCGTTGAGGATGGTGCCGATCAACTCTGCCAGCGCTGCCGGGCGGTCGCCGGAGCTGCCGATGGCGGTCGCCAGCGACGGCACCAGGTGGTCGAACGGGTAGCCGACTTTCTGCCAGCGCTGGTGAATGTCGAGGAACGCCTCGATTTCGAGCATGGTGCGGATGCGGCTGTCGCGGGCACCCTTGTGCCGGCTTTTGAACAGCCAGCTGTAGACCTCCTGGCGTTCGAACTGGCTGGCCTTGACGATGTCGCCCCACTTGGCGTCGGGGTGATTGAGCAGGTAGCCCATCAGCCACAGGTCCAGCGGGTGAACCTTGGCGATGAAACCCTGGTCCGGCAGGTCGTAGGTACCGGGACCGTAGGCCTCGTAGAGCCGCACGAGACGTTCGTCAGTGAGCTTTTCCGTGAGCTTGGCGCCGGTCAGGTGCGAGCGCACGAAGGCGTTGAAGCTTTCCTGGCTAGCCTGCGGCAGCAGATAGCGGTGCACGGCGGCCATGCGGATCGGGGTCGGGCGCATGCTGTCGAGGAAGGTTTCGAGCCGGTCCTGGGTGTCCTTGTTCTTGTACCGTTTCCAGAACTTGAGCAGGAACGAAGTGCCTTCGCGGTCGGCAAACTCAGCCAGGTATTCCTGGCGCCGAGGGTCGCGGTCGTCCTTGAGCAGTTCGGCACTGCTGTTGGGGCCGGAGTAGGTGGTGTAACGCACCAGGTCGCGCATCAGGCGAATGAACGGCAGGTTGATCGACTCGCGCAAGGCATCGCGCAGGGTCGGTATGCGGCCGTTGTCTTCCTTGCGGAAGTTGTGGAACACATGCAGGCCGCCCCCGGTGAAAAACGCTTCGCCGGGGCTGGCGGAGTATTTGCGGTCCAGGGCTGCGCCGAGCATTTTCTGCAGGTCGCGGTCCTTGTTCTCGATCAGGTAATCGACCGCCCAGCGGCTCAGGCGGTCCTGATCCGGCACGTCGACTTTCTTCAGCTCCGGAACGGCCATGCCGGCGTATTTGTCGTGCAGCTCGGAGATGATTTGCAGGTAGGTGGTCAGCACGCGCATTTTTGCGGTGGAGCCCAGTTCCAGTTTGCTGCCTTCGTTGATGTCGAATGGCTGGTCGGTGCTGTCGGTTTGCACCCGAACCCGCGAGCCGTCCGGGGTCAGCTCGAACAGGGTGAAGCTGTAGCGTACCTGGGTGGTGCTGGTGGTGGTCAGCAGACGTTCGCCGATCAGGCCGAGCTGCGTGGCAAATGCAGGGTCGGCGAGTTTTTTCAGGTACTCGGTGGCCTCGGTTTGCAATTCGCCTTGCAGGGTGCTGGTGGCAGACAGGTCAAGGCGGTCGAGGTCATACAGCGGGCGATTGAGCATGCCCGCCAGACGGCTGCGCGCCACACTGATGCCCTTGTTGGTTTCAATCGGTTGAATGGTCGGCTGGGTGGCCCAGTCGCGGTAGGTCACCTTGCTGGCCAGTGCGGCGGCGGCGAACTGGGCGTCGATCACATTGTTTTGCGCCAGCAGGCGAATATGGCTGTCGGTGAGGTCGGCCAGTTCATCATGACCCTTGGTCAGGTAATGCGATGGGCGGCGCTGAGCAATCATCAACGACAGCATTTCACGCAAGGCCAGGCCTTTTTCCGCCATGGTTTTTGGATCCGTCGCAGTGCTGGTCAGTGCCTCGTTGGCCTGCTTGAAGTCTGAGCCATACCACACGCGCAGGCCCTCAGCCATGCCATGCACTTCGCCGTGCCCCGGTACGGCGGATAACGGCACACTGTTGAGGTAGTCGCGAACCACGTTCTGCCGGGCTTCGAGGGTTTGTGGCCCGGCCTGGTACGCGCGTACCGTGGCGGAAATCATCTGGCGGATCTTTTCCGCGCCATTGACCGTCAAGCCATCGGGGGAATGCCGGTACTTCTCCAGTTGTGTGGCCAGGGTACTGCCACCGGCGGACTGGCCGGGCACATGCAACATTTTGGCCACCTGGGACCACGCCGCCATGCCGAACCGCGGCCAGTCTACCGCCGGGTTGGCCAGCGGTTGTTTGGGGTCGAGCAGGAAGCGGTTTTCGATGAACAGCAGACTGTTGACCACCACTGGCGGGATCGAGTCAAAGGTTGAATAAAGCTGCTGTGGATAGTTGTACTGATACAGCGGCGCTGCACGGCAATCGGTGATCGACAGCCCGGCCTGGATTTTCTCGGCGTAAGGCACGAACAGGCCCTTGTCGCTGTACTTCAGCAGGGCTGGAGAAAAGCGGGTTTGCGCCTCAACGACGAAATCGCGCTTGATCAGGCGCGGCAGGAATTCATCCAGGGAGCTGTAGCCCAGGCGTCGATCAAAGGGACCGTCGCCCGGATAGCGAATCGCATCGCTGGGGCCGGGTTTGAGCTCATAGTTCAGGGATGCCGCGTATTTGCTGACTTCCCGGGCCTGGAACCTCGAGGTACGCATTTCCCTCGCAGCCGCCAGCCCCACGACAATCGCGATGATCAACAGCAATAGCCAGAACGCTCCCCATCCGTGCCTGGAACGACGGGGTTTTTCAGGTATAGGCGCTTCATCCACACGTTCAGTCGGAACCACGGTTTTACTCGAATCGGTTTGCCACAAAGCGCCCATAGTCGACTGATCCATTCACGCAGATTGATCGGACTTGACTCAAGCTTAGACGGTGGTTGGCGAGGGTGAAAAAAATGTGAAGGGCAAAATGATGCGCGGACACACCGTTAATTGGGCTGATTGAAGCCGTTGTGGCGAGGGAGCAAGCTCCCTCGCTACGGTAGGTCGGCGGGCTGAAACACTTGAGATAGAGCGTTATAGGCTTTGGTAGGGGCATGACGATGCACCATTGTTGTGCAATACTCGGCGCCGCTTTTCCCACTGATTTTGCGGGTTTTTCCTACAAAACGGGCCTGCCCACGAAGCAGGTCCGGTTCGGGAAGCGAGGGCTTACCGGTCAGCGCTTTGCCACTCGGTGGTCATATCCAATAACAAGACGAGGATGTCCCCCATGCCTGTAGGCAATCACCTGCCCCACGGCGAAACCGCTCAGGGCGGTCCGCTCAAACGTGAACTCGGCGAGCGGCATATTCGCCTGATGGCACTCGGTGCCTGTATCGGCGTCGGCCTGTTCCTGGGCTCGGCCAAGGCCATTGAAATGGCTGGTCCGGCCATCATGTTGTCCTACATCATCGGCGGTCTGGCGATCCTGGTGATCATGCGCGCCCTCGGCGAGATGGCCGTGCACAACCCGGTTGCCGGCTCGTTCAGCCGTTACGCCCAAGACTACCTCGGCCCGTTGGCGGGCTTCCTGACCGGCTGGAACTACTGGTTCCTGTGGCTGGTGACCTGTGTTGCGGAAATCACTGCCGTCGCGGTGTACATGGGGGTCTGGTTCCCCGACGTGCCGCGCTGGATCTGGGCGCTGGCAGCATTGATCAGCATGGGCTCGATCAACCTGATCGCGGTCAAGGCGTTTGGCGAATTCGAGTTCTGGTTTGCCCTGATCAAGATCGTCACCATCATTGCCATGGTGCTCGGCGGTATCGGCATCATCGCCTTCGGCTTCGGTAACGATGGTGTGGCCTTGGGCATTTCCAACCTGTGGACCCACGGCGGCTTCATGCCCAATGGCGTGCAAGGCGTGTTGATGTCCCTGCAAATGGTGATGTTCGCCTATCTGGGCGTGGAGATGATCGGCCTGACCGCCGGTGAAGCGAAGAACCCGCAGAAAACCATCCCTGACGCGATCGGCTCGGTGTTCTGGCGGATCCTGTTGTTCTACGTCGGTGCGTTGTTCGTCATCCTGTCGATCTACCCATGGAACGAAATCGGCACCCAGGGCAGCCCGTTCGTGATGACCTTTGAGCGCCTGGGCATCAAGACGGCCGCTGGCATCATCAACTTCGTGGTGATTACCGCTGCGTTGTCGTCCTGCAACGGCGGCATCTTCAGCACCGGGCGCATGCTCTACAGCCTGGCGCAGAACGGTCAGGCCCCGGCCGGTTTTGCCAAGACCTCGAACGGTGTGCCGCGTCGCGCCTTGCTGCTGTCCATCGGCGCCCTGCTGCTGGGCGTGCTGCTCAACTACCTGGTGCCGGAGAAGGTGTTTGTCTGGGTGACGGCGATTGCCACCTTCGGCGCGATCTGGACCTGGGTGATGATCCTGCTGGCCCAGCTCAAGTTCCGCAAAGGCCTGAGCGCCAGCGAGCGAGCGGGCTTGAAATACCGCATGTGGCTGTACCCGGTCAGCTCGTACCTGGCGCTGGCGTTCCTGGTGCTGGTGGTCGGCCTGATGGCGTACTTCCCGGACACCCGTGTGGCGCTGTATGTGGGGCCAGCGTTCCTGGTGCTGCTGACGGTGCTGTTCTATGTGTTCAAGCTGCAACCGACGAATGTTGAGCAAGGTGCGGTGCGTTCGGCTTCGTAAATTTGTAGGAGCGAGCACGCTCGCGATGGTCGATAACGATAACGCGTGTTTTCAGGCTGAACGCGGCGCTCTTGAGTCCATCGCGAGCGAGCTCGCTCCTACATCAGACGGTCCTGTGACCGGGGTTTTTTAATATCAGGCAGGCGCAGTTTGCGGTGATCGATTCAAACGCTTGTTGAACTCCAGCCACGCCCCCAGCAACGCCATCAACCCGGCCCCCACCAGCGCGGTAAAGACCTGCATGGCGAAGGCGTCATCGGCCAGGGCGTTGACCATGTCCGCCAATGGCGCCAGCAGCACGCCCAGGCAGAAAATCTCCAGCGAGAAACGACCCATGCGGCAACTTTGCTGCGCAAGCCAGTTTTGCGTCCATCCGCTGTCAGGTATCAGTTTCGCCGTGACGTAGGCCAGTGCGAGGAAATGCAGCAGGCGTACAGGAGACAGGTCGGTCTTGCTGATGGGGTACAAGGCGTTTTGCAGGCTCGCCGGCACCACGGCATCGTGCAGGTCCGGCCAACGCCAAAGGACGGTCAACACACCCGCGACCACGACATACAGCACCGCACTCACAAACAACGGCTGGCGCAGCAATGGGCGGGTTTCGGGCAAGCGCGGGCGCTGGCCGTGAATCGCCGCGGCGCCGCCGAGCACGAACAGCAACTGCCAGGCGACAGGATTGAAATACCACACGCCGTCCTTGATGGCCGCCAGGTTCCAGCCAGCCAGTGGCACCATCAAGTACAGCGCCAGGGACATGCTGACCACCACCCAGGCCTTGCGCACCAGCATCGGCAGCACCAGTGGCAAACCCGCCAACAGCACGATGTACAGCGGCAACGGGTCCATCAGGTTCGGCTTGAAGCGCAACAGCAGTTCATCGATCAGGGCCTGCTGGGGGTTGCTGATGAAATGATGCATGCCCATTTCCTCCACCAGATCCCGTGTTTCCACGTGGCTGTTGGCGAAAAACACAATGCCCATCAGCATCGCCAGCAAGAAGATATGCACCACGTACAGCACCCACGCGCGGCGCAGGATTTTCACGCAGGCGATCAGCAAACCGTCACGCGCCAGGACTTTGCCGTAGGCCAGCACGGCCGCGAAACCTGCCAGAAATACGAAGACCTCGGCCGCATCGCTGAAACCGAAGTTACGCAGGGTGATTTGCCCCAAAGGGTTGTGGGGCACGTGATCCCAAAAGATGAAGATCAGTGCCAGGCCACGAAAAAAGTCGATCCGGTGATCGCGCGCTAACGTCATGACAGCAGGCCCGTAACAGCGAGTGAAAATGGGATTGGCCGCGGGCGCAAAAGGCAGCGCGCCCAACCGGCGGCGCGCAGGGTGGACTGATTCGCGGGCAAATGCAAAGTCGGGATATTACCGGATGTCTCGGGTGCTGCCTCAGGGTCCAACCGCTGGTCTGAAAGGTCCGTCAACATGCGATTTCTGACAGTGGACAGGCTGAAATATTAATGAGTGCAACGTTGTAAAAAAGCGGGAGCCTTACATGAGACGGGTGTGGAAAGGGCTGTCCAGTGCCTCGGTCGCCACGTATCTGCCGTTTCTTCCAAGCGTGGGGGCATTGAGCCTGGTGTGCGGTTTCCTTTATTGCGGATACGGGGTGTTTCGCGAGCGTGATCAATGAAAATCTCGCTCATTGTCCCGGTGTTCAACGAGGAGCAGTCGATCAACCTGTTTTACCAGGCGGTACGCCGCGAACTGCTGCTGGGGGATTGCGAGGTCGAAATCGTGTTCATCAACGACGGCAGTTCCGACCGCACGGCCGAGCAGGCTACGGCACTGGCGCAGGCGGATGACCAGGTCATGCTGATCAATTTCTCGCGTAACTTCGGTAAGGAACCGGCACTGTTTGCCGGCCTGGAGCACGCCAGCGGCGATGCCGTGATTCCGATGGATGTCGATTTGCAGGACCCGATCAGCGTCATCCCGCTATTGGTCGAGCAATGGCAAAAAGGCGCCGATGTGGTACTCGCCAAGCGCCGCAACCGGGACGTCGACGGTTACCTCAGGCGTCACAGCGCATCGATTTTCTACCACGTGCTCAATCGCATCGCCTACACCCGCATCGAGGAAAACGTCGGCGACTTCCGGCTGATGGATCGCAAGGTGGTCGACGTGATCCGTTCCCTGCCCGAACACCAATTGTTCATGAAAGGCGTGTTGTCGTGGGCCGGGTTCAACACCGTGGTGGTGGAGTTCGAACGGGCCGGGCGGGTGGCGGGGAGCAGCAAGTTCAATGGCTGGAAACTGTGGAACCTGGCGCTGGAAGGGGTGACCTCGTTCAGTACAGTGCCATTGCGCTTGTGGACTTACGTCGGTGGCGGCCTTTCGATTTTCGCGGTGCTGTACGCGGTGTACATGGTGCTGGACAAGATTTTCTTCGGCAACAGCGTTCCCGGCTATCCGTCGCTGATGACCGCGATCCTGTTTCTGGGCGGCGTGCAATTGATCGGCATCGGCATCCTTGGCGAGTACATCGGTCGCATCTATATCGAGGCCAAGCACCGGCCGCGCTACGTGATCAAGGACATCGTCGGCGGTAAAGCCCGGGGCGGACGCTAGCATGGGCCGGTTCAGTGACTTCTTCGTTCGCGAGCTCAGCCGGCATCAGGTCTGGCGGTTTTTTCTGTTCGCGACCTTCTTGTATGTCCTGCCATTTATCCTCGCCGATTTTCCCTACATCGATGACAACTGGCGCTCGCTGGCGGCGGGCACGGCCTGGTCCGGGCAGGGGCGACTGTTCACCCAGCTGTTCTACAACGCGCTGACCTTCAGCCATGCCGCGCCGAACATCTTTCCCTTGCCCTTGCTGATCGCCACGCTGGCCATGGCGTCGGCGCTGACCAGCCTGACCTTCCATTACTTTCGCCAGCCCGGCGTTGCTGGCTGCCTGGTGCTGTTGCCGCTCTGGTACAACCCGTTTTTCCTGCAGAACCTGTCTTATCAATACGACGGTCCCGCCACGGCCCTGAGCCTGGTGGCAGTGATCTACGCGATCACCTTTCGCCACCCCTGGCGCGGCGTGCAATGGCTGGTGCCGTCGTTCCTGATTGCCCTGGCGCTGGGGCTTTATCAAATCAGCCTGAATGTGTTCCTGGGCCTGTGTTGCCTGGAGCTGCTCAGGGCCGCCAACGATAAAACGACCCCGATGCCCTGGGGCGACCTGCTGGGCTGGAAAGCCGCCCAGCTCTTGCTCGGCGGGTTGATCTACAGCGTCAGTGCTTATCCGTTCATGGACTCCAGTCGCACGGCGCTGCTCAATGGGTCGGCCCATCCTTTGATGCAGATCCAGATCAACATTGCCCGGGTCCTGGAAAAAGTCGTGCTGCTGTTCCACGGCGGATGGCTTTGGCTGTTTGGCGGGTTGTTATTGATGGCGATCGCCGGGGCGGTGCGCCTGGGACTGAACGTAGCGGCGCGCCAGGACAGCGCACCGAAGAAACTGTTGATTGGCCTGGTGTGTTTGCTGACATTGCCGCTGGTGACACTGCTGGTGTCCGGTGTCACGTTGTTTTTCCGCGACTTCAACGAAGGTGCCCGTACCCTGATGGGCTTCGCCGTGCTGCTGGTGTTGCTGCTCTATCTGAGTCATCTGGCGCTGGCGTCGATCCATGAGCGACTGCCACTGTTGCTGATCATTGCGCTGCTGGCGATGTTGTCGCTGTCGTACGCCTACGGTCGGGTGCTGACAATGCAGAAAACCTTCGCGTCCATGGCGCTGACCAGCCTTGAGTACGACATCGCCAGTCGTCAGGCACTGCGCGAGGCAAAACGCATTTACCTGTCGGTGACTTACTCCGACTACTGGTTAACGGCGGCAGCTGGCTCGTTCAAGCAGATGCCGGTGCTGCATTACCTGCTCAATACCGACTTTTACATGCTGGCGGAGAATCTGCCGAAAGCCGGCATCACCAACGTGGTGGCGGAACAGGAGCGGCGCAATGCGACGCGGGTCGGCTATCAGGGCTATCCGGCGTTGGTCGAAAGCCGGTTCTACCGGATCTACCTGATCGGCGATTACGGTTTTATCGTGATGAAGGAACCGCCCCCGACCAAAACGCTGCGCTGGTGATGCGCGATTCTGACCGGGGCGGCGCGGTCATGCTGCCGCTATGTCATGGGGCTCGAAACTGTCGGCCCGGGCCATCTGCCACATCCGCGAGTAGAACTCGCCGTTCACTTCACCGGTCAGCAACTCGCCAGGTTTGAGGAACACGTGCAACTGCGAGAACAGCTTGATCTCGGTCGCCGACATGCGCCGTACCAGGTGCTTGGCCGACAGTTGCGACGGATGCTCAAGACCGGCGGCGGCAAGCATTTCCGCCAGGGCCTTGAGGGTGTTGCGGTGGAAGTTGAATACGCGCTGGGCCTTGTCCGGCACCACCAGCGCACGCTGGCGCAGGGTGTCCTGGGTGGCGACGCCGGTCGGGCATTTGTTGGTGTGGCAGCTCTGCGACTGGATGCAGCCGATGGCGAACATGAAGCCCCGGGCCGAGTTGGCCCAGTCGGCGCCGATGGCCAATACGCTGGCGATGTCGAAGGCGCTGACGATCTTGCCGCTGGCGCCGAGCTTGATCTTGTCCCGCAGGTTCAGGCCCACCAGGGTGTTGTGCACGAACAGCAGGCCCTCGCGCATCGGCACGCCGATGTGGTCGGTGAACTCCACAGGCGCCGCGCCAGTGCCGCCTTCCTTGCCATCGACGACGATGAAGTCCGGCAGGATGCCCGTCTCCAGCATGGCCTTGGCGATGCCCATGAACTCCCACGGATGGCCGAGGCAGAACTTGAAGCCCACCGGTTTGCCACCCGACAACTCACGCAGTTGGGCGATGAAATGCATCATTTCGATCGGCGTGGAAAACGCCGTATGGCGCGACGGTGACACGCAGTCCTCGCCCATCAGGATGCCACGGGTTTCGGCGATTTCTTTAGTGACCTTGTGCTTGGGCAGGATGCCGCCGTGGCCAGGCTTGGCGCCCTGGCTCATCTTGATTTCGATCATCCGCACCTGTGGCGTTTGCGCCTGCGCCGCGAAGCGTTCCGGGTCAAAGCGACCGTCGCTGGTACGGCAGCCAAAGTAACCGCTGCCCAGTTCCCAGGTCAGGTCGCCGCCGTGCTCGCGGTGATAGGGGCTGATGCTGCCTTCGCCGGTGTCATGGGCGAAGTTGCCGAGTTTGGCGCCCTGGTTCAATGCGCGGATCGCATTGGCGCTGAGGGAGCCGAAGCTCATGGCCGAAATGTTGAACACCGACGCCGAATACGGCTGGGTGCACTGCGGACCGCCGACGGTGACCCGGAAGCTGCTCGGGTCGCTCAGCGGCGCCGGGCGCATGGAATGGCCGATGAATTCGAACCCCGACTGATACACGTCAATCAGCGTGCCGAACGGTTTGTCGGCAGTTTCGTTCTTGGCCCGGGAATAGACCAGCGAACGCTGGGCCCGGGAGAAGGGCAGGGCGTCGCTGTCGGATTCGAGCAGGTACTGGCGGATTTCCGGGCGGATGCCTTCGACCAGATAACGGATATTGCCGAGGATCGGGTAATTACGCCGCACGGCATGCGGACTTTGCAGCAGATCAAACAAACCGATCAGACTGAGGACGGCGGTAACGGCAGTGATCGGCCAGAGCCAGTCGTATTCAAGAAACGGCAGGCTGGCGAGGGTGAAGATCACGCAGACGGCAAAGAAGGCGTAGCGGCTCAGGAGTGACAGGCTCATACGGTTTCCTTGGGTTCGGACTCGGTTGCAGGTGACGTGGAGATCCCTGTGGGAGCGGGCTTGCCCGCGATGGCGTAGTGTCAGACAACCTGTTTTCGACTGAGAGGACGCTATCGCGGGCAAGCCCGCTCCCACAGAAAAGCTAAGCGTTCAACAGACCAATCAGGCATTTTGTGCCTGGAGAAAAATCGAAAACAGCTCGGACTGGGATTTGATCCCCAGCTTGCTGTACATGTGTTTCTTATGGACTTTCACGGTTTCAACGGAGATTTCCAGCTTACGGGCGATTTCCTTGCTGGAGCAACCGCTGAGCATCAAGCGTCCGACATCCAGCTCCCGGGCAGTCAGTTGTGCGCCTTTGAGCTGTTGCACCGAAGCCTCCAGTTGCACCCGCCAGTCGGCTTGCGGCGGCGCGGGGGCCAGGGCCACGACTTCGTTGATTTCATAAGGCAGACGCTGGCGCAACAGCCCGAGCACCCATGGCTGGATCAGCGACAGCAAGGCGATCTGCTGGCTGCTGAAGCGCTGCGTGCTGCCCAGTGACAGGCACAGCGTGCGGTCGCCTTCGAGCTGGCAATTGAACTGGATTTCGTCGGCCACCACATTCAGACGAAAGTAGCGCTGGTAATACTCGGTCAGCTCGAAATGCTCCGGAGCCACTTCCGACAGACGATACAGCCCGGTGCGCGATTGCTCGCGGCAGGCGATGTAGAACGGGTCGAGCAGGTACAGCCCGCGCAGGTAATCCTGGAACAGCTGGTCGGGGCTGCCATCTTCGCCCGGGCACTCGGCGAACACCTGCGGGTGCTGGTCGGCACTGAAAAGCAGGGCCACCCAGCTGTCGAAGGACACGTATTGATCCAGCAAACGCACAAGCTGGGTCCAGAAGTTGGGCTTGTCCAGGGCGTCGATCAGTTGCCCCACCGAACGGTGCCAGGCGATGTCGTCCAACGAGAGTGTCATGCATCTACCCCTATCGTGTTACCCCAGCGGCGTGATTCCCCGCCCGGTTGCTTGCTGCGCATACTGGCGCACAGACACCGACCGGGCAATCTTTCTGCCGCCTGGTCCATAACAAGGAATACCCATGAAGGTCGAACTCGCCCAATTGGCCGGCCGTGACAATGACACGGCCTACAACCTCGAACGCACCCTGGCGGCCATTGCCGCATGCGGTGCCGATACGCAGCTGATCCTGTTCCCTGAAGGCCACTTGATGGGCTTCCCTTCGGCCGAGTCCGTGGCCGAGGTGGCCGAGCCGCTGGACGGACCCTCCGTCAGCGCAGTGATCGTCGCCGCCCGACAGCACAATATCGCCGTGGCCATCGGCATGGCCGAGAACGACAACGGCCGCTTCTACAACACCACGCTGTTGATCACCCCTGAAGGCATCGCGCTGAAATACCGCAAGACCCACTTGTGGGCGTCGGATTGCGGCGTCTACGAGGCGGGCGATCGCTACGCCACCTGCCTGTGGAACGGTGTGCGCGTGGGCCTGCTGATCTGCTACGACATCGAGTTCCCCGAAAGCGCCCGTGCCCTGGCGCAACTGGGCGCCGAGTTGCTGATCGTCACCAACGGCAACATGGACCCCTATGGCCCCACCCACCGCACCGCAATCATGGCCCGCGCCCAGGAAAACCAGGCGTTTGCGCTGATGGTCAACCGGGTGGAAGAGGGCGACGGTGGTTTGTTGTTTGCCGGCGGCAGTGCGCTGGTCGATCCGTTGGGGACCTTGCTGTTCGAAGCCGGACGCGAGGAAGGGCAGTTCGCGGTCGAGCTGGACCTGAAGCAGTTGACGGTGGCGCGCCAGGATTATCGCTACCTGGATGACCAGCGGCTGAGGTTGCCGGGGGAGGTGGTTGAGCATGTGGGTGGTTTGCGGGAGCTGCTGATTCCTGCGCGCTGATCCGGATTCTGTGTTGACCGGGCTGACGCCTTCGCGAGCAGGCCCTCACAGGCGACACACCTGCTTGATCATTCACCCAATAACAACAACGCAACACCCGAAAATCCTGCGCCGAACTCGGCTCTGCCATAAATCCAATAAAATCCGGAGTAGTCGCTCATGGCTCGTTTGCAACGCACCCTGTCATTAGGGTCGGTGGTGCTGTTTGGCATCGCCTACATGACGCCGATCATTGTGCTCGGCACCTTTGGCATCCTCGCCCAATCCACCGCCGGCATGGTGCCGGCCGCGTATCTGGCAGCGTTGGTGGCCATGTTCTTCACCGCCATGAGTTACGGCCGCATGGCCTCGGCGTTCCCGGTGGCCGGCTCGGCCTACAGCTATGTGCGCAAGGCCATCAGCCCCAAGCTCGGCTTCATCGCCGGCTGGGCGGTGCTGCTCGATTACCTGTTCTTGCCCATGGCGATCTGGCTGATCGGCGCGGCCTACCTCAACTCCGCCTTCCCGGCGGTGCCGCAGTGGATCTGGGTCCTGGCGTTCATCGGCATCACCAGCGCGATCAACATCGTCGGCCTGAAACTGGCCAACGGCATCAACGCCTTGCTGATGCTGGTGCAGTTTCTGGTGCTGATCGCCTTTGTCGCGCTGTGCGTGCACTACGTCGGCGGTGACGCCAGCACGCCTTTGTGGTCGATCAAACCATTTTTCAACGGTGACATGCAGATGCCCTTGATCATGAGCGGCGCGGCCATTGCCTGTTATTCGTTCCTCGGGTTCGACGCGGTCAGCACCCTGACCGAAGAAACCCGCGATCCGCGCCGCACCATTCCCCGGGCGATCATGTTGATCACCCTGATCGGCGGCCTTATTTTCGTCGGCGTGTCGTATTTCGTGCAGATCGCCCATCCGTCCTTCCAGTTCGACAACGTCGACTCGGCGGCCTATGAAATTGCCCGTAACGTCGGTGGCGACCTGTTCGTCTCGATCTTCCTGATCGGCCTGATCGTCGGCCAGTTCGCTTCAGGCCTGTCGGCCCAGGCCAGCGGTTCACGCCTGCTGTATGCCATGGGCCGTGACGGTGTGCTGCCGAAATCGTTCTTCGGCACCCTGCACGAACGTTTCGGCACGCCGATCAACAGCATCCTGCTGTGCGCGGTCGTGGCCTTGCTGGCGCTGAAACTGGACGTGACCACCTCGACTTCGTTCATCAACTTCGGCGCGTTCCTGGCCTTCAGCCTGGTGAACCTGTCGGTGATCTTCCACTACTGGATCGGTGGCGAGAAAAAAGGCCCGCGCGAGTTCGTACTGTTCCTGCTGTTCCCGTTCATCGGCCTGGCAGCGGATTTGTGGCTGATGGTCAGCCTCGATCATCTGGCGGTTTACCTGGGCCTGAGCTGGCTGACGATTGGCGTGGTGTACCTGGCGGTGTTGACCGGCGGTTTCCGGCGCCAGCCACCGGAGATGGATTTCCAGGAAGCCGCATAAAGGAACTGTAGGAGCGAGCTTGCTCGCGAAAAACCTGAGGGCGCCGATGGGCATCTGGTTTTACGCGTTTTCGTTCACGACCATCGCGAGCAAGCTCGCTCCTACAGGACGGACATGGGATCCTTGCGGCTTTTGAGTCGAAGGCCTTAGTTCATGACGACGTTTCCCGCCCAGCCCGCTGGATTTATCCGTATCGCCGCCGCCCTGTTGATCGGCCCTGATGGCCGCACCTTGCTGGTGCGCAAGCGCGGTACCCAGGCCTTCATGCAACCGGGCGGCAAGATCGAGCCCCATGAACTGCCGGTTCATGCCCTGGCCCGGGAACTGGAAGAGGAACTGGGCCTGGACATCGACCCGGCGCAGGCCGTTTACCTGGGGCACTTCTCGGCTCCGGCCGCCAACGAACCGGGTTTTGTCGTTCACGCCGAGATTTTCCAGCTGCACATCGATGTCGAGGTGACGCCTGCAGCCGAGATCGAAGAGATACTCTGGATCGACCCGGCCACCGATGGCGGTGTCAGCCTGGCGCCATTGACACGGGACCTGATCCTGCCGTTTTATCGAGCATCGCTGACCGCGATCGCCTGATCATTACGCAAAGGACTTCGCCCATGATCCCGCTTCAGGACTTGCTGATTTTTGCCGCCGCCGCGTTGCTGATGGTGCTGACGCCGGGGCCGAACATGATCTACCTGATCTCCCGTTCGATCTGCCAGGGGCGCAAGGCCGGGGTGATCTCGTTGCTCGGGGTGGTCGGCGGATTCTTCGTGCATCTGTTTGCGGCGGCCGCCGGTTTGACGGCGGTGTTCCTCGCGGTGCCGATGGCCTATGAAGTGTTGAAGTGGGCCGGTGCGCTGTACCTGTTGTGGCTGGCCTGGCAGGCGGTCAAGCCCGGTGCGCGCTCGCCGTTCGAGGCGCAGCAGTTGCCCCCGGACTCGTCACGCAAACTGATCACCATGGGCTTTCTGACCAGTGCCCTGAACCCGAAGATTGCGGTGTTCTATCTGTCGGTGTTTCCGCAGTTCATCACCCCGGAGCACGGCTCGGTGTTCAGCCAGAGCATCATCCTCGGCCTGACCCAGATCAGCGTCAGTTTTAGCGTCAACCTGATGATCGCCATGTTTGCCGCGGGCATCGCCTCGTGGTTCGTCAATAATCCGACCTGGTTGGCGATGCAGCGCTATTTCATGGGCTTCGTATTGTCGGGGCTGGCACTGCGGCTGATGCTTGAGCAGAAACGGATGGCCTGAGCATGTGGATCGAACGACTGGATGCCAGCCATGCCCTGGACTATCGGGCGCTGATGCTCGAGGCCTACGACTTGCACCCGCAAGCCTTCACCTCGAGTGTGCGCGAGCGGGCGGCGATGCCGCTGGGCTGGTGGGAGTCGCGCCTGACCGGCAAGCTCGATGTGGTGTTCGGTGCGTTTGAAGAGGGCCGGTTGGCGGGCATCGTCGGGCTGGCCTTCGAGCCTCGGGAAAAGGTCCGGCACAAGGCGACGTTGTTCGGCATGTACGTGACCGCCAGTGTGCGCCAGCGTGGACTCGGTTTTCATTTGGTGCAGGCTGTTCTGGCCGAAGCGCGGTCCCATGAGAAGCTGCGATTGATCAAATTGACCGTCACCGCCGGCAACGATGCCGCGCTCAACCTGTACCGGCGCTGCGGTTTCGTTCAGTTCGGCCTGGAGCCAATGGCGGTGCGGGTGGGCGAGGATTATTTCGACAAGATCCACATGTGGCGCGAGCTCTAACCATCACATAGATCCCCTGTAGGAGCGAGCTCGCTCGCGATGGTCATCAACGATAACGCTGGAAGCCTGACACCCCGTGTCGCTCGCAGGTTTATCGCGAGCAAGCTCGCTCCTACAGATGGATGTGTTGTTCTAGCGAACGGCACTCACCCCGTCCAGCGTCGAAAACGACGTGTCCTTGGCCGTCAGCAAGAAGTCGCGCATGTACGGCGCATCCAGCATGTCGGCCCGGATCGCCGCATACAGCGTCGCAAACAAGCCCTTTTCGCCCAATCGCTTGGCTTTTACATAACCCCGTGAGCTGTACTCGTGCAGCGCCCAATGGGGCATGCCGCACACGCCGCGACCGCTGGCTACCAACTGCATCATCATCACCGTCAGTTCCGAGGTGCGCACCTGGGCCGGTTCGATGTCGGCGGGTTCCAGGAAGCGGGTGAAGATGTCCAGCCGGTCCCGTTCCACCGGGTAGGTGATCAGGGTTTCCGGGAGCAGGTCTTCGGGGACGATATAGGCTTTGCCGGCCAGGCGGTGCTGGTTGGCCACCGCGAGCATCGCTTCATAGGTGAACAGCGGTACATAGGTGATCCCGGCCAGGTCCACCGGGTCGGAAGTCACCACCAGGTCCAGGTCGCCACGGGCCAGGGCCGGCAGCGGAGCGAAGGAGAAGCCCGAAGCCAGGTCCAGTTCGACTTCCGGCCAGGCATCACGGAACTGGTCGATGGTCGGCATCAGCCACTGGAAGCAACTGTGGCATTCGATGGCCATGTGCAAGCGCCCGGCGGTACCACCGGCCAGCCGACTGATGTCGCGCTCGGCGGCGCGTAGCAGCGGCAGGGTGGCGTCGGCCAGTTGCAGCAGGCGCAAACCGGCGCTGGTGAAACGCACCGGTTTGGTCTTGCGCACGAACAACGGCATGCCCATGCGCTCTTCCAGCTCCTTGAACTGGTGGGACAGGGCCGACTGCGTCAGGTGCAGGCGGTCGGCCGCATCCACCAGGCTGTCGGCTTCGCGCAAGGCGTGCAGGGTCTTGAGGTGACGGATTTCAAGCACCGGTGGCTCCATGAGGAAAACTTGTCGATAAATCGAAAAGATTGAGTTTGTCTCATGTTGATGCCGCTGTCGACCCTAAGCACAGCGGAGCACATTGCGTGCTCCGCCGTTATTGCTTCACAGTCCGGAAAAGTGCTTGTTGCCTAGTGGTTTACCGATGTCGCCGCGCCAGATCGACTCGACCGCGGCACCGCTGCTGGCCTTCGTCTCCTGCCATTTCAGTCCGAGATTGCGCTGTGCGGGCAACTTCAAATGGCCTTTGACGAAGTCATCGAATCGAGGGTTTGCGGAGGTGTAGTGAAAATGCGCATACCACAAGGGCTTGGGTGGCAGGCTGACCAGGTCCAGCACCACATACTCTTGCAAAAAGTCTTTGCGCCCATCAGGGCGTTTGCCCAACTCCCGTAGAACACCCTCCTTGCGCGTTTCAACCACGCCCTGTTCCACCAGGTAATCCAGATAACCCTCGGTGGGCGTTTTACTTTTCATTGAGTACTGCATCCGCAGAGTGCGACCGGCGCTCTTCAATTCCCGTGCCTTTGTGTTGAGTTGCTGGATGACAGGATCAGTGGGCGACAGCCGCTCGATGGCTTGGGCGCGAGTGGTCAGTTCTGCGGCTTCACTGTTCATCATGTGCTCAAGGTCAATCGGCAGCATGTCTTGCCTGGCATAGCCTTCGACTTTGCTTTGGTAGGCACCTACATCGGCGAGCCGTTTCCTGGCCTCCGTCAGCAACGGCATGACATCGGTTGGCAGCGGAGATTGCGTAGAGCCTGCGGGCTGGCTGAGGTGATATTTGCCGCTGGAGCGGGGCAGCCAGGTTTCGGTTTGGCCATCGACTCCCTGCAGGGTGAAGCGATTTTGTCGAGTTGGGTTGTCGGTAGTGGCAACCCCGATCAGTAATTGATCGTCCTCGGTTTCGAAGAGTTGCCGACCGCTGCGGCCCACATCGTGCGTGGGGGTTGGTCGATTCTTGATGGAATTGCGAGCGGCTTCTTCGACGTTGTTCAGGCTGTCCAGAAACACCGCGACCTGCTCCAGATCCAGGTGCTGTGGGTAACTCAGCGTCCAGGCACCCAGGTTGCGGCGAAACTCGGCATAGGTGGCCAGGCAGCCTTCCAGCACTTTGTTGCGTTGGGTGACACTGGCGCTCACTTCCGGCAAATGATGTTGAGTGAGCAGAGTGCGCCCGACTTTGCTGCGGGCCTTTTTCAGTTGCACATGAAAGTAAACCCAGGACAGGTCCTGGACGGCGTCATAGCGAGCGATGATTTCCAATACGTGCGCGGTCTTCAGGTAGTGGTAATTCGCGTCGCCCATTGTTTTGTTCACGACCGCCATATCAGGGGCCATACTCGTCTTTTGTGTGCGATTGGTAATGCGCGAATTCCAGTAGTTTGCTTCTTGTGCAGCATCACGAAGCCGCTCGAAATCTTCCAGAAAATCCTTTCGCACCTCTTTGCGTTGTGCCATCAGTTGCAGATGCGTGGCGGTATCGGTAATTGGGGTTGTATCGGAGCGCGTAAGCAATTGATCAACCCGATCGAGGTGCGCGACCAGCCTGTTCTGGATGATACGGGTCCTCATCACACACCGGTCGGTCGCGACCCAGGCACAGCGACTTTGAAGGTCGCTGAGTTGAACGCGTTTTCGGCCGTGGCTGAGTGACATCAGTTCCTCCACGTTCCGGTAGAGGGTTTGCGCGACGTCGATGTCGTTTGCGCAGGCGGTGTCTGCACGCGCCCGCAAGGCGTGTTGCTGATCCGGTTGCACGGCGAAATAATCTCGCAACGTGTCGTTGGTGCTGCGGGTCTGGCGATCGAGTCGCCGGGTGTAAGCGTCGACGGTGTTGTTCAGGGTCAATTGGCGGCGCAAGGTCCTGTCCGTCCACCAACGTGGCAGCCAACGGCGAATGGCGGCGGGCCAGAGCGGGTCCATGCCGTCGGCCATGTGCCCTAGCACGGCACCACCGCCGGCACCGCCGCCCTCGATCACGGTGCCGTACACCGCGTAGTGAGTATTCCAGTTTCCCGCTTCATCCAGCGCGATGGGTTGTTTGTAGGAGCGTGTCCGTGTACCGCTCAAGCGCCAGCCACGCCGGCCATCGCTCAACTCGATCCGGTAGATGCGCCCCTGGCTGATCATGAAGTCGCCATCGGCATGCCGATAGACATTGCGGTAAATCCCGTGAGTCCCTGGCTGCAGACCGGCAAGGCTGATCAGGTTTTCGTACTCGTAACCGGCGAAACGCTCGACCACTTGCCTGGCATGACGGATGGTCCTGAAGGGACGTAGCGCCTTCGCGGCATTGCCCGTTGTTCCGAGCTGTCGTACTCGCGTCAGCGAACGAGCGGTCGCCGCCGGGCTGGAACCGGCAGCACCACCGGGAAGTATGTCCAGCGCAGCATCAATCAATGACAGCAACGTCGCTTCAACCTCGGCCAGGCCATGGCCGACTTCACCACGCAGAAAAGCGCCAACCGCCAGATTTGCGCTGTTCCAGGCGTCATACAATGCGATGGCCGTGCCCACGAAAGGCACCATGCCCAAGGCCATTTTCAGGTAATTGAACAGAGCGCCGCACTTCAATGCGGCACGCTCAAGGTACAAGGCATCGTTGGAGCGCGATGTCGTCCGGTGTGCTTCGAGCAAACGGCCCATATGCACATTGAGCAAGTGTGCCGCCAAAGAGGTGGTAGCCGGCCAGGCCATGCCCGTGCCGATCATGGCATCGAAGTTTTTCAGCAGCGCCTGGTTGATTCGACTGACATGGTGTTCAAAATTGCCGTGGATTGCACGACCGGCCAGGTAGTTGACCATTTGTGTGCGCAGGCACAGGTTGAACAGGGCTTTGCGCGCTTCTTCGAGGGAATCGTACTGGCGTAGAAAGACGCCGTCGGGGCTGTCAGGCAAGTAAAGCAGGGTCAGGCCGCTAATCTGTTCCTCGATGAAGGTGACGCCGGCCAGGGTGCTAGATCCTTGATGCGGGGTGTCCTCACCGCCCACCGTCAGGTTCACCGGCAACAGCACGATGCGTTTGCCGTCGGCCGCATAGGCTTCCCGGCTATTGGCGTCGATGGCGATTTCCAGCAACCGGTGCCCGGCGACGCTGATCTGCCGTTGCAGCAAAGCGAACTCGCCTTGCAGTTTGAGCATCAGGCGCCACGGCTCGCTCAGGCATTCGCGACGGTGTTCATTGCTGAAGGTCGACGCGGCCCCGCTGCCGAGGAAGGTCTTGCGGATCAGCGTTTCATATTGCCCGGCCAGGTCAAGTTCGGTAACCCGCGCGCGCAGCCACGCCTGGGTGATGCCCGTTTGCAACATCTGACGTTGTGCCTCATCCGCCCCGTTGATCTCGACTCGCATGAACGTCAGGCGCAGCCACATGGCTTCATCGATATTGCTGAGCGCCAGCTCGGCGAGTGACAGCTTGCTGCGCTGCTGGTTGGCAAATAGCATGTTTTGCTGAGGCGTACCCGGCGCGGCACCCTCCATGACGATTTTCTGCCAGTAGGTAGAGTCGGGCAGGTCGAGCAGCACCTCGACCCTTTGTGTGAGGCCAAACTCCTGGCGCAGCTTGATGTCGATGGCCTTTTCAGCGAAGGCTTCCCTTGGCGGCAGATCGCGTTCGAGCAGTTCATGGGAGCGCTTCATCGCCTTGATGTAGGCAGTGAACAACCCTTTGAGTCGCGAGCGCTGAGCCTCGGAAAGCGTGCCAAGCCATTGTGGCAAGTTGCTCGCCAATACGCCGCTCCGGTGTTGCTCGAGCAGTTGCGTGTACGCCAGTTCCCGGGCGGCCGGAATGGGCACCGTGAGGCTGGCCAGGGTTTGCTCGCGCAGTTTTTCCAGGGCCTGGATGCGCTGATCGGCACGTTGTGGCGCGGAATTGTCGGCAATGATTCGGGCTGCCTGTTGTTCGCAGGCATAGAGCTGGGTTTGCAATGAGTATTCAATCGGATCACGGGACAGCGCCGACAGGCGTAGCGCCAAAGTGTTTTCGCCGGCTGTCAGCCTGAACACTGTCCTTTGCAGGGTCTGCAGGGAATCAAAGCGTTGCAGGCCGCCGAAGTGACCCGGCCAGTAGAGCAAAAGACCATGGGGCGCGTCGGTCAGCAGCGCGGACGGATGAGTGAACAGCAATACGCCCTCCAGCTCCTGGAGCGCGGGTGTGCTGGTGCCCTCGACATCGGCCGCTACCAGCGTAATGCGGGCCACCGCCACGTTAGCCTGTTGATCTGTCTTATCCGGTGCGTCCAGGACGGTTTTGAGCCATTGATGTTCTTGCGCGCTGATCTGCTTCAGGGTCAGTTGAACATCGGCCTCGGCACGCAGGCCCGCGAGACGTGCCTGGTAAAGCGCGGTGTAGTGAGGATTTGGAAGGTTGCGCAGTTCCAGCAGGCTGAGCGGATTGCGGGTGTTCAGCAGCGTCGACGCGGCAGTGGCGCTGGACTGTTCGGCGGCCGTTAATGCATCGAGTTGCTGTTTTAGCACTGGCAGGAGGCTGGCATTGGACGTGTCAAACAGGCTTTCCAGTGCTGCGTGCTGCATCGTCAGGGCGCTGCGCCGCTCATCCAGGGGAATGTCGGGGTTCAACAGGCCGAACAGGGACTGGTCATCCACCTCGTTCGGGTCCGTTGGCGACGGGTCGGCGGCCTGGGCAAAAACCGCCTGGCGCTGCGACTGACTGACCTGTGCTGTGGATAAATGCGTCAGCAGGAAGTCGGCATTGCCGGTCAGCGGGGTATTTTCCAGCGCGGCGTAATCGATGCTGACGACGCCCGGCCCGGATGGGGCAACCAGTTGCTGCTGATGCCCGATCAGCCAGCGTTGCATATCGTTGCGGTCCTGGAAAATCATCCAGGCCACTGGCCGGGAAGGCAGATATAACATTTGGGCGGCCGGTTGAACGGTATCCCGGGTGATGACCAGGGCCCCGGCAAGTTCGATGCGTGTGTCATTGGCGGATTTCAATGTCAATCGTTCGACCCGGATTACCGGGGCTTCAGGCGTCGTTGTCGGTATGGCGGGATCAATCAGCGTCTGTATCGACTTGATCTGCTCGACAGTCAGTCTGCCCTGGGCGAACGCCAGTTGGCTGGAGGACTCGAAGTGCTGGTGGTACAGCCTCATCGCCAGAGTTCTGCGTGAAACGTCGGTACCGCGGGCGCGGGTGCCCCACCAATGACCATCGAGTATCGACTGCGGGCTTTGCGCCATGAGGCCGAGCCATTGATCGCGGTATTCATTGCAGCGTGCCGAAGCGCTCAGTATCAGGCTTTCATCCAGGCTGGACGGCAAAGTGCGTGTGAGACCGAATTCGCTCGGTAAGGGTGTTGGTTCGTCGACCATGACGATAGCTCTCCAAAGGGCCGGGCTCGTGCCGGCGTTGCCTCCATTAAGGGGTCGTCGAACCAGGGGCTGGCGGTACATAGTTATCGCGTCGTGCGCTTTTGTTCCTCGACGACCGCTCGGCACTCTTCATCAAACTGTCATGGAACTGTGGCAGCGCGCTTGAACAAACTTCATCAGACTCGCGCTCTACTGGGGTTCTGCGTTTTGGTGTTTTTCCATGGGTGCTGCATTTTTTTCACGAATCGTATTTTTGGCCGCGCTGGTGTTCGGCCTGCCGTCCCTGGCGGCCTCGCGTTGTGACGTCAATGTTCCGACCGAACGAGTGGATCTGGCCCAGGTAAGCCTGGCGTACCAGAGCATCGGCCGCGCGTCGGATCCGGCGTTGCTGCTGGTGATGGGGCTGGGCGGTCAATTGATTCACTGGCCGGACGAGGTGGTGGTCGCTCTGTGCCAGCAGGGTTTCCGGGTGATCCGCTATGACAATCGCGACGTCGGCCTGTCGACCTGGCGACAGCCACCGGGCGAGGCCAACCTGACCTTCGAAGTGCTGCGCTACAAGCTCGGCTTGCCGGTGTCGGCACCGTACTCGCTGACCGACATGGCCGACGATGGCCTGGGCTTGATGGACGCCTTGCACATCGATCAATTCCACGTGCTGGGCGCGAGCATGGGCGGCATGATCGCCCAGCACATGGCGGCCATGGCGCCGCAACGGGTCGAGAGCCTGACCCTGATCATGACTTCCTCAGGTGCCGAAGGTTTGCCCGCACCCAGTGCCGCGCTGGTGCAGCTGCTTGCCCGCCGGGGCGCACCGAATCGTGAAGTGGCGCTGGAGCAGCAGGCCGACCTGCTGGCGGCGCTGGGCAGCCCGATGGTGACCGACGATCGTGAAGTGCTGCTGCATCAGGCGGCGCTGTCCTATGACCGGGCATTCAATCCCGAGGGCGTTAAACGCCAGATCATGGCCATTCTCGCCGAGCCGAGCCGGGTGGCGTTGCTCAATCAGTTGCGCGTGCCGGCACTGGTGGTGCATGGCACGGCCGATCCGCTGCTGCCGGTGATGCATGGCGTGCATCTGGCCGCGCATCTGCGTGGCAGTCAGTTGATCCTGATTCCGGGCCTGGCCCATCGTTTTCAGGAAGCGTTCAAGGCGCCGTTGCTCGCGGCGGTGTTGCCGTACTTGCGTGAGCACCGGGAAGACACCTCCCATTGGGCACAGATCGAGCCGCTGGCGGAACACAATCTCCTGTAACACCTAGCCCCTACAGTGGCAACGCTCAGCGGACGATTTTGTCCACGTGAATGCCCAGCTTTTTCAGCCTGTACCAGAAGCTGCGCTCGGAAATTCCGATCAGTTGGGCGGCGGCGGCCTGCACGCCGTTGCTCTGGGCAAGGGCGGCGAGAATGTAGGACTTTTCGGTTTGCGCCAGCGCCGCGTCCAGATCCGACGGGATGCTGCTGCCCTCGATGAAGACCGCGCCGTTGTCGGCGGACCGTGAAGCAAACAGGTAGCCCGGCAGGTCAACGTCTTCTATCACCGCGCCAGACGCGACAATGGTCGCGCGCTCCACGCAGTTCTGCAGTTCGCGAATATTGCCCGGCCACGCGTATTGGCTCATGGCTTGCAGCGCTGCGGGGCTGAAACCATTGATGCGCTTGCCCGCCGTGGCGCCCAGGATGTGGGCGAAGTGCCGGGCCAGCGGGGCGATGTCTTCGGCCCGCTCACGCAAGGCCGGCAGGGGAATCGGGAACACATTGAGGCGGTAATACAGGTCTTCGCGAAACTCCTTGTTCGCCACCGCTTCCAGCAGGTTCTTGTTGGTGGCCGCGATGACCCGCACATCGACCTTGCGCTCGCGCGGATCGCCCACCGGTTCGATGACCCGCTCTTGCAGCGCCCGTAGGATCTTCGCTTGCAGGGGCAACGGCATTTCACCGATTTCATCGAGAAAAAGGGTGCCCTTGTCGGCCTGCTGGAAGCGTCCGATACGGTCGGTCACGGCCCCGGTGAACGCGCCTTTGCGGTGACCGAACATTTCGCTTTCCAGCAGCCCTTCGGGGATCGCCGCACAGTTGACCGCGACGAAAGGTTGGTCGGCACGGTTGCCGTGCTTGTGGATCGCCCGCGCGACCATTTCCTTGCCGGTGCCGCTTTCGCCGGTCAGCAGGATCGTGGCGTTGCTCTCGCGCACGGATTCGATCGCCTGCAGGACGCGGCGAAAGCTCGGGCTGTCGCCGATCAGGCTGTCGATCTGCTGGTGTTCGTCGAGTTCGGCACGCATGCGCTGGTTGTCTTTGAGAATGTCGCGAAATTGCAGGGCCTTGCTGACGGTGATGTCCAGTTCGTCGATGTCGAACGGCTTGGCGATGTAGTCGAAGGCGCCGTTGCGCATCGACTGCACGGCGTTTTTCACCGTGCTGTAGGCGGTCATGACGATCACCGGCAGTTGTGGATAACGGCTTTTGATTTCTGCCAGCAGTTGCGGGCCGTCCATGCCGGGCATGCGCCAGTCGCTGATCACCAGGTCGATGTCTTCGGCCTCCAGCACCTTGAGCGCGTGCAGGCCATTGCCGGCGGTAAATACGCCGATGCCGTTCTGACTCAACGCCGAGGCGAGCAAGTCGCAGAGCTTGGGCTCATCGTCGACCACCAGTACGTTATGCGTCATCGTTGCCCTCGTCGAAGTGTTCACCGCTGGCCGGAATGTACAGGCTGAAGGTGGCGCCGGCATCCTTTTGACTGACGCACTCGATGCGCCCGTCATGACTTTCCATGATCGAGAACACCTTCGCCAGCCCCAGGCCCGTGCCCGAGGCCTTGGTGGTGACGAATGGCGTGAAGATCCGCTCCAGCATGTCGGCGTCGATGCCCTGGCCGGTGTCGCGGAGGCTGATCACGGTATAGGGCGTTTCGCGGCTGATCGTGACCGTCAGGCGGCCGCCGTCGGGCATGGCGTCGATGGCGTTGACGATCAGGTTCAGGCCGGCCTGCTTGAGTTGCCGCGCGTCGGCATACAAGGTCGCACCGGGGGCGTGATCTTCGATCTGCACGTCGATCCGCTGGCTGGCCAGTTCCGGGGCGCAGAAGCCGATCAGTTCATCCACCACCTGCCGCGCCGGCTGCGTCGAGCGCATCGGCGCGCTGGGCTTGGCGAAGTCGAGGAACTCGGTGATCAGGTCGTTGATCCGGCTGACTTCACTGACCACGTATTCGAGGTGACGCTTGTCGGATTCGGGCAAGTCGGTGCGACGATGCAATAACTGCGTAGCGGTCTTGATGATGCCCAGCGGGTTGCGGATTTCATGGGCCAGGCCCATCGCCACTTCGCCCAGCGCGTGCAAGCGGTCACGTCGGCGTAACTGCGATTCCAGATGCTGCAACTCCCCCAGGCGCTCGCTCATCAGGTTGAAGGTGCTGCTCAGTCCTGCCAGTTCGTCGCCCCCGGTGACCGGCAAACGCTGGCGGTAATCTCCGGCGATAACCGCCTGGACGCCGTTGGACAGGTTGCTCAAGGGCTTGGTCAGGCGCTGGGACACCAACCAGCCGACCGCCAGCGAAGCGGCCGAACTGAGCAGGAAAATCAGGATGAACAGGTTGCTCTGGTTCACCAGCCCGACCAGGCTGGTGTGGCGCAGCAGGCCGCTGAAGATCACACCTTGAAGTTGGCCGTTTTCGTTGAGTATCGGCCGGTAGATGCCGCTGTAGCGGTTGGTCGATTGCTCGATGGGCTGCTTGGTGTTGCGCAGGGTCTGTTCGATTTTTTCCGGTACCGCCGCCGGGTGATCCTCGAAGCGCTGGGTCGAAAATATCTCCGAGAAGTTGTCGTCCTTGGCCAGGTACAGCCGCAGGTCCAGGGAGTGCACGTCGGCCACGCTGGTCAGGAAGCTGCTGTCGAGGTAGGTGGCGACGATCATTTTGTAGTCGACGCCATCCTGTTCGGTCTCGAACGTCGACACCACCGCGCCGGTCGCTACGCCGCCGACCTGCAAGGTTTGCAGCACCGCTTTGGGGGCGATGTCGATCTGCCGGATGATGTCGTCGGCCACGGTGCTGAACACCACTTTGTGATCGCTGTTGCGCACCAGCGCAACCACATCGATGCCCATGGAGTCGGCGATATCGGCCGTCAGTCGGTCATTGCGGGCCGCCAACTCGTCGGTGGGCGAGCGAGTAAACCGCAGGAACAGCTGAGCGGCCCGGGCGTTCTCGTGGAGGATCTCGGTGATTTCGTCCTCGACGATCTTGGTCGACTCCTGCAGCCAGATCCGCACGTTGCTGTCGAAAATCTGCGACAGGGTGGTCGCCGCCAGTTCCGCGGCGATCATGGTCGGAATCACGCTGACCAGCCAGAACGCCAGCACCAGTTTGCGTTGCAGGCTCCAGCCGGAGAGGGCAAAAGGTCGGGCATCGGGACGTCGGGCTGTTGTCACATGTTCTCCTTGAGTTATGCCAGCTGCCGGTACACCGGGGGCGTCGGTAACAGCGTAGATCGCTGTTGCATGAAACGACGCTGGATAAAGTCCGCGCTCAGTTCCACGACGCGCCGATATTGCAGGTCGACGGTAATCATGTGGTAGCAGTCGTCGAGCAGGATCTTCACCACCGGGCCACCGAGTTTGCGCTCCACGTAGTCGGCGTTCCAGCGACTGGTGATGTCGTCTTCGCGTGAGTGCAACACCAGCGCCTGGGTGGTGATGTGCGGCATGCGTTTTTTCACCGCCGCCACCAGCCGGTGCAGTTCGCGGACACTGACTCCGGACATGGTGAGCAACCCGGCACTGCCGCTATCGCCGGCCCGCATCTGCCGTTCGACGATGGCCCGCAAGCGTTCGTCCTTGATGCCATAGGGCGGTTTTTCGTTGAAGCGGCACAGGTGCACGCCAAACGGGATCGACATCACCAGGCTGCTCAATTTCGCCACCCAGGGCATGTTCCAGCCGTCGTAGCGCAGCGTCGTCGAGTACAGCAGCAAGCCTTCGATCTGTCCCGGGTGTTCCGCTGCCAGGTACATCGACAGCACCGCGCCCATGGACAGCCCGCCGACAAATACATGGGCATGCTTGCGGCGCACGCCAACGAAGGTATTGCGTGCGCTTTCGTACCAGTCGCGCCAACCGCTGGCTTGCAGGTCGGCGTTGTCGCCGCAGTGACCGGCCAGGGTCGGCACGTAAACCGTATGGCCGGCCTTGGCCAGGCCCATGGCCACCCGCCGCAGTTCCGTCGGGGTGCCGGTCAGACCGTGGATCAGCAGCACCGCAACCTCGCCACTGCCGAGAACGAACCCGGCAGTGCCTTCGCCCATGTCGATACCCTCGACTGCAGGGGCGGCGTTCATCGCTTCATGGCCCGGGCGAGCAGGCGGTCGAGCAGGGCGATACCGAGGTCGATCTCCGGGTAGCTGATTTCCAGGGATGGCGCCAGGGTGATGACGTTCTTGTAGTAACCGCCTACGTCGAGAATCAGGCCCAGGCGTCTGCCGTCGATTTCGATGTCGCCCTTCATGCCCTCTTCGACCATGAAGTCCAGGGTTGCCTTGTCCGGGGTAAAGCCATCCGTCGTACAGATTTCGCAACGCAGGGCCAAGCCCAGGCCGTCGACGTCGCCGATGATCGGGTAGCGTTTCTGCAGGTCTTTCAGGCCTTCAAGGAAGTATTTGCCCTTGTTCATGACCATCGCGCCGTAATCGACTTCGCTGGTCATCTTGAACATTTCCAGGCCGACGGCGGTGCCCAGCGGATTGGAGGCGAAGGTCGAGTGAGTGGAGCCCGGAGGGAAGACTTTCGGGTTGATCAGCTCTTCTTTTGCCCAGATGCCACCCAGCGGGTTGAGGCCGTTGGTCAAGGCCTTGCCGAAGACGATCACGTCCGGTTTGACGTCGAAGTGCTCGATCGACCACAACTTGCCGGTGCGGTAGAAGCCCATCTGGATTTCATCGACCACCATCAGGATGCCGTGCTGGTCCAGCACATGCTTGAGTTCGCTGTAGAAGTTCATCGGCGGGATCACGTAGCCACCAGTGCCCTGGATCGGCTCGACGTAAAACGCGGCGTACTCGCTCTGGCCGACTTTCGGGTCCCAGACGCCGTTGTATTCGGTCTCGAACAGGCGGGCGAATTGTTGCACGCAATGGCTGCCGTACTCTTCCTTGGTCATGCCTTTGGGGCCGCGGAAGTGATACGGGAACGGGATGAAGTTGGCGCGCTCGCCGAAGTGGCCGTAGCGACGACGATAGCGGTAGCTGGAGGTGATCGACGAGGCGCCGAGGGTGCGCCCGTGGTAGCCGCCCTCGAAGGCGAACATCAGGCTCTTGCCGTTGCTGGCGTTGCGCACGACTTTCAGCGAGTCCTCGATGGACTGCGAACCACCGACGTTGAAATGCACGCGACCGTCGAGACCGAACTTTTTCTTCGCGTCCACGGCGATCATTTCCGAGAGCTCGATCTTGCCTTTGTGCAGGTATTGGCTGGCGATCTGCGGCAGGGTGTCGATCTGCTGTTTCAGTGCGTTGTTCAGGCGCGGGTTGGCGTAACCGAAGTTTACCGCCGAGTACCACATTTGCAGGTCGAGGTAGGCCTGGTCGCTGGTGTCCCAGACGTAGGAACCTTCGCAGCGGCTGAAAATGCGCGGCGGTTCGATGTAGTGAACGGTGTCGCCGTAAGAGCAATACCGCGCTTCTTTTTCCAGCAGGATTTGGTCTTCGGCGGTAGCGATTCGAATATCAGACATGGTGGAAGTGTTCCTGTGTTTCGACGGTGAAAGAGGTGGCGTTGGCCGCGCTGGCAATCGGCAGCAGGGCCAGCAGGGCAGGGAGTTCGGCGAAGCTGTCGAAGCGTGCGTAGGCGATGCCGTTGCGTTCGCAGTGCTCGGCGAGGCGATCCTTGGCGAACACGAAGTCGGCGGTGCCCGCCACGCACAGGTCGGACTGGCCGTCACCGATCACCAGCACGCGTTTGGTGGCGGGCGTGGATTTGCATTTGCAGTTGCCGGCCGCGGCGCGACAGGCGTCGCTGGCATGGGGGAAGTCGATGCGCCAGCTGTCGTGATCGACCTGGCGCAAGCGGTTGGCCAGGATCGGCAACAGGCTGACGTAGTGGCGCGCCAGGATGCGTGCGATGCCCTGCTCGATGCCGTCGCTGACCACTTCAAGCGAGGCACCGAGGCCGATCACGTGGTCGACGAAGTCGGGGAAGTCCGGGTCGATGTCGATGCTGTCGAAGAACCCGAGCAGTTCGCCGGGCGATGCCTTGACCAGCGAGAGCTGGCGGCCCAGGCACTCGCGCGAACCGATGTCGCCCGCCAGCCACTCGTTTTCGATGGCTTCCCAACTCGGGTCGGCGAATCGCTGGAGGATGCCGTCGATCACGTCGGTGCGGGTGATGGTTCCATCGAAGTCACACACGATATGCCAGTCATTCATCTGCTGTACCTTTCTTGGATCAAGCGAGTGCAGGTCGCACTGTTTGCGCTGCCAATGGGGGTAGAGCAGGGACTGTGCCAAACCGGTTTGGCCCCGCAGGGCCGGGGTTCTGGCGGATTCAGACCGCGGCGAAGCTACGATTTTTGTAGGTCGCTACAAACAACATGAGTGCTTGCACGGGGCGGGCAATCCGGGGATTGATGCGCGCAGATGCCGATAAGGAGCGAGCCTCATGTCGAGGATCACCATTGCGCTGCTGGCCGTGCTGGCCTGCCTTTCATTCGATGTTCACGCCGACGCAATCACCGGTAAGGCCGGACTTGGCCTCAGCTATCAGCCCCATGATCCGAGTGGCAGCCGCTACGAAACCCGGCCCGTGCCCTACCTCGATCTGGATTGGGGCGATGTCAGCCTCGGTACCGACGATGGCCTGACCTGGAACGCGTTCAAGGCCGACGGCTTCAGCGCGGGGCCGTTTTTCGGTTACCTGCCCGGGCGCACCGCCAACGGCACCCTGCGAGGCCTGCGGGATGTCCCGGACATGGGCGAGGTCGGCGCATTTGTGCAGTACGCGCCGGCCGATTTCTGGCGAGTGTTCGCGTCCGTCGGTCAGGCGCTGGGCGGGGGCAGTGGCCAGGGTGGCGTGCTGGGCCGGGTGGGCGGCGAGGTGGGCTATCCGCTGGGTGGCGGGGTGATCGGCAGCAGCAACCTGACCGCCCATTTTGTCGATGCCCGGCAGAACCGGACGTTCTTCGGAGTCAGTGCCGATGAATCACTGGCCTCGGGCATTCGACCTGCCAACGCCAGCGGCGGGTTGCAGAATGTGGCATTGACCCAGAGCTTCGAATTGCCACTGGCCAGCCATTGGTCGTTGCTGACCAGTGTCAGCTGGATTCACCTGACCGGTTCGGCGGCCGACAGCAGTCTCGTCAAGGAACTCGGCCACTCGGACCAGGGTGCAGTGCAGGCGGCGATTGCCTACGCATTCAACTGAAGCGAGCAACAGCCTCGCTCAATGGCTCAGGCCGTACTTCTTCACTTTGTCGAACAGCGTGGTCTTGGCCATGCCCAGTTCCTGGCTGGCCTGGGTCAGGTTGCCGCCGCTGCGTTGCAAGGCATCGCTGAGCAAGTTGCGCTCGAACGCTTCCACTGCTTCGGCAAAGGCCAGGCCCTGATTGCCGCTGCCGGCACCGGTTTTTTTGAACGCCGGCAGGCCCAGGGCAAAGCGCTCGGCAACGTTGCGCAGCTCACGCACGTTGCCCGGCCAGTCGTGGCTCATCAGGTTCGAAACGGTCTGGTTGTCCAGCTCTGGTGCTGCGCGGTCGAAGCGCAGGGACGACTGCTGCAAGAAGTGTTCGAACAGTTGCAGGATGTCCTCACGGCGCTCGCGCAGCGGCGGCAGCTCCAGGGTCACCACGTTGAGTCGGTAATACAGGTCGCTGCGGAATTCGCCGGCCTTGCTCGACTCGACGAGGTCGGATTTGGTTGCCGCGATGACGCGGCAATCCACTGCCACGCTCTGGTTCGAACCGAGGCGTTCGAGGGTGCGCTCCTGCAACACTCGCAACAACTTGATCTGCAAGGGCAGGGGCATGCTTTCCACTTCGTCGAGGAACAGTGTGCCGCCATCGGCGTGTTCGATCTTGCCGATCCGCCGTTTACCCGCGCCGGTAAAGGCGTTGGCCTCGTGGCCGAAGATTTCGCTTTCGAAGAGGTTCTCCGGCAGGCCGCCGCAGTTCAAGGCAACGAACTGCCGGGTGTGCCGCCGACTGAAATCATGCAGGCAGCGCGCAACCAGTTCCTTGCCGGTGCCGGTCTCGCCTTCGATCAGCACGTTGGCCGAGGTATCGGCGACGTTGGCGATCAGTTCCCGCAGGTTCTGCATGGCTGGCGAGCGTCCGATGATCCGTCCTTCGAGGGAGTTGCGCTCGGCCAATTGCCGACGCAGCGACGACACCTCCCGCGCCAGGCTGCGTTGCTCCAGGGCGCGACGGGCGACATCCACCAGGCGTTCGGGCGAGAACGGTTTCTCCATGAAGTCGTAGGCGCCTTTCTGCATCGCGCCGACGGCCATGGAGATGTCGCCATGCCCGGTGATCAGCACCACCGGCAGGCTGCGGTCGCGGGCCTTGAGCCGGGTCAGCAGTTCCAGGCCATCGATGCCCGGCAGGCGAATGTCGCTGACGACGATGCCGGCGAAATTGTCGCCGACCCGCTCCAGGGCTTCTTCGGCGCTGCCCACGCCAATGCAGGGAATGTCTTCCAGGGTCAGCGCCTGTTGGCAGCCGAGCAGTACATGGGGGTCGTCTTCGACGATCAATACACTAAGGTCGTTGTTCATATTGGCTCGGCGGAAATGGGGCTTACCAACGGTAAACTGAGGACGAATGCGGTACCACCGCTGGACGGGTGCTCGACACCCAGGTGACCGCCGGTGGCGGCGGCCAGGCTGGCGGAAAGGGTCAGGCCAAGGCCCAGGCCCTGTTCGCCGGGTTTGGTGGTGAAGAACGGTTCGAACAGGTGCTTGCGCGCTTCGGCGTCGATGCCATGGCCATTGTCTCGCACGCGCAGCCGGTATTTGCCTTCGGACACTTCGCCCTCGAGCCACAACTCCGGCAGCGGCTGCGCTTGCATCGCATCCAGGGCGTTGCCGATGAGGTTGACCAGAATCTGCTCCAGGCGGGTCTGGTCGATTTGCACCTGCACGTCGCTGAAGTCGCGGTGCAATTGCAGCTGAATGTTTTCCACCCGGCCGCCGAGCAATTGCAGGGCCGCGTCCACCGCTTTGCCGAGGCAGGCCTGGCCCTTGTCATCCCCGCGCCGGGCGAACGAGCGCAGGCTGGCGGTGATCCGGCCCATGCGGTCGATCAGTTCGTTGATGGTCTTGAGGTTGGTGCTGGCCACGTCGAGCTGGCCGCGTTCGAGGAAGCGCACGGTATTGCCGGACAAGGTGCGCAGCGCCGCCAGCGGCTGGTTCAGTTCGTGGGCGATGCTGGTGGACATCTGGCCGATTGCCGCGAGTTTTCCGGCCTGTACCAGTTCATCCTGGGCGCGGCGCAAGGTCTCTTCGGCGTGCCGGCGCTCGCGGATCTGCCCCTTGAGCCGTTCGTTGCTGGCGCGCAGGTCGGTGGTGCGTTCGGTAATCCGACGCTCCAGCTGACTGTTGGCTTCCTGCAAGGCTTCCCGGGCCGCGAGGCGGGTGGCAATCACCTTGCGCCGTTCATTCCAGGCGATCAGCAGAAAGGCACAGAGGGCAAACGCCACCGCCACCAGAATCCCCTGGTTGATCGCTTCGCGGCGCAAGTCCTGCAGCGGGGTGAGCAGGGTGAAGTTCCACGGTGTGTCGCTCAAGTTGCGGGTTTGTGCCAGATAGCTGATGTTTTCTTCGTCGGAGGCCAGCTCGCTGTTGGCCGGAAAGGTCAGTTTCTCCACGCCTTCGGACAGGGTTTCGCGGGCCAGCGGTTGCAGTTCGTTGAGCGGGAACCAGTAGTACTGCAGGCTGCGCGCAAGTTTTTCCTTGGTTTCTTCGCTCAGCGGCACCACCGACTTCAAACGTCGGGCCGGGTCGCTGGACAGAATGATGATGCCGTTCTCGTCGCTGACGAAGGCTTCCAGGCGTGCCCGCTGCCAGCGTTCCTCCATGGCTTCCAGGCGTACCTTGACCACCGCGACTCCGATGATCTTGCCATGTTCTTCCAGGCCATGGGCCAGGTAGTAACCGGGTTCGCCGTTGGTACTGCCGATGCCATAGAAACGCCCTGGCTGACCGCGCACGGCGTTCTGGAAATAGGCGCGAAAGGACAGGTCTTCACCCAGGTAACTGTCGACATCGCGCCAGTTGCTGGTGGCCATGACTCGGCCGGTGGTGTCCATCACGTAGATGGCCCGACTGCGGCTGCGCCGGTTCAGGCCTTCGAGGTAATCGTTGACCGTTTGCCGGTGTTCCGGGGTCGGGTCGGCCAGCAACTGCGAAACACTGGTTTCGAGCTCCAGCAGGCTGGGCAGGTAGGTGTATTTGCTGATTTCGCTTTCGACGGCACGGGCGTGCAGTTCCAGCTGGCGCTGGCCGTTCTCGCCGAGGCTGCGAATGCCATAGTGCTCACTGATCCAGAAGCCGATATAGCCCAGGCCGATCATCATTGCGATGATCAGTGGTGGCAGGAACAGGTGACGAACCAGACGGGGTTTCACGGCAAGTGATGGCGACGTGTCGCGATGGGGATTGGGGTCGCATTTCATCACAGATGCCTTGGGTCAACCAGCGTTTGCCCGCCTCTCTGTAGGAGCGAGCCTGCTCGCGATGGTCGTCAACGATGACGCGTTCATTCTGAATGTACGCGGTGTCTTTGAGTTCATCGCGAGCAGGCTCGCTCCTACAGGGGGAGGGGCGTACAGCTTTTAGTGCTGCAGAATCTTGTTGAGGAAGTGCTGCGTACGTTCGGCACGGTGGCTGATGTCGCCGAAGAACTCCTCTTTCGGGCAGTCTTCGATGATCTTGCCGGCGTCCATGAAGATCACCCGGTCCGCCACTTTACGGGCGAAGCCCATTTCGTGGGTCACGCACATCATGGTCATGCCTTCGTGGGCCAGTTGCACCATCACGTCGAGCACTTCGTTGACCATTTCCGGGTCCAGCGCCGAGGTCGGTTCGTCGAACAGCATGACGATCGGGTCCATCGCCAGCGCACGGGCAATCGCCACACGCTGCTGCTGACCACCGGAAAGCTGGCCAGGGTGCTTGTGGGCATGGGCCGACAGACCGACGCGATCGAGCAGTTGCAGACCTTTTTTGGTTGCCTCTTCCTTGCTGCGCCCCAGCACCTTGATCTGCGCGATGGTCAGGTTTTCGGTGATGGTCAGGTGCGGGAACAGCTCGAAGTGCTGGAACACCATGCCCACGCGCGAACGCAGCTTCGGCAGGTTGGTCTTCGGGTCGGCGATGGAGGTGCCGTCGACCACGATGTCGCCTTTCTGGAACGGTTCCAGCGCGTTGACGCACTTGATCAGGGTCGATTTGCCGGAGCCGGATGGCCCGCACACCACGATCACTTCACCTTTTTTGACCTCGGTGCTGCAATCAGTCAGTACCTGGAAGTCCCCATACCACTTGTTGATGCTTTTGATAGAGATCATACGGCGAACCTTTTTTGCAGACGCTTGACCAGCTGCGAGGCGGCAAAGCTGATGATGAAGTACACGAGACCGGCGAAGACCAGGAACTCATTGGAGCGGCCAATGATGTCGCCACTGGCGCGCGAAGCATTGAGGAAGTCCACCAGGCCGACGGCGTAGACCAGCGAGGTGTCCTGAAACAGGATGATGCTCTGCTGCAGCAACAGCGGCGTCATCTTGCGAAACGCCTGGGGCAGGATGATCAGGCGCATCATCTGGCCGTAGGTCATGGCCAATGCCTGGGCAGCGCCCATCTGGCCCTTGGGAATCGACTGCACGCCAGCGCGGACGATTTCGCAGAAGTACGCCGCTTCGAACATCATGAAGGCCACGATGCACGAGGCGAACGCGCCGATCGGCGTGTCTTCGCCGGTGATCCAGCGCAGCACGAACGGCACCGCCAGGTAGAACCAGGTGATCACCAGCAGCAGCGGGATCGAGCGGAAGTAGTTGACGTAAGCGCCGGCCAGGTTCGACAGCAGCTTGTTGTGGGACAGACGGCACAGCGCCAGGATCGTGCCGAGGATGATCCCGCCAACCACGCCCATGGCCATCAGCTTGAGGGTCATGATCATGCCGTTCCACAGGCCCGGCAGGGACGGGATGATGCCCGAGAAGTCGAATTCCATCATTTACCCCCTACGGAGATCAGGCCCGGTACGGCGACTTTCTTCTCGACCAGGCGCATCAGCAACATCAGGCTCATGTTCAGGGTGAAGTAGATCAGCGTTGCCAGGGTAAAGGCTTCGAACAGGTTGGCGGAGAACTCGGCGGTCTGTTTGGTCTGCGCGAGCAATTCCATCAAGCCGATCAGCGAGGCCACGGAGGTGTTCTTGAAAACGTTCAGGAATTCCGAGGTGAGCGGCGGAATGATGATCCGGTAGGCCTGGGGCAGCAGCACGTTCCAGTAGATCTGCGGCAGTTTGAAACCCATGGCGCGGGCCGCGGACTCCTGGCCCTTGGGCAGGGCCTGGATACCGGTACGCACCTGTTCGCAAACCCGGGCGGTGGTGAACAGGCCCAGGCACACGACGACGCTGAGGAAGGCCGAAGTGGTCGGGTTCAGGTCCTGCTTGTACCACTCTTGCAGGTCGGCAGGCAGCAGGTCGGGTACCAGGAAGTACCAGATGAACAGCTGAACCAGCAGCGGCACGTTACGGAAAAGTTCGACGTAGCAGGTGGCGATGCCCGATACGATGCGGTTCGGCACGGTGCGCATGACGCCCAGGATCGAGCCCAGTGTCAGGGCGATGATCCAGGCCGCGATGGCGATGGCGATGGTCCAGGCCAGACCGGACACGTACCAGTCGAAATAGGTCTCGCTGCCCACGCCGGTGGACTTGAAGAACACGCCCCAGTCCCAGTTGTAATTCATTAGGGTCTCCCCTCAGTTCAATCGATGTACAAGTGCCCGCTTGGGGGAAGCTCCGTTCCCGCCTGTCCTTGAGGGACAGGCACACGCGCTCGGCTCGACAGCCACCGGTTCGAGTGTTTCCAAAAAATGCCAGCAGGAAGTGACCACCTCCTGAAAGGGCGACCGCCCTCTCAGGAGATAAGGTTAGTCAGAAAATCAGGACTTCTTGTCGTCAGCCGCTTTATCAGTCGGATTGGCGATCAGGGCCTTGAGCTCGTCGCTCATCGGGAAGTTCAGGTTCAGGCCTTTTGGCGGGATTGGCTGCATGAACCACTTGTCGTAGATCTTGTTGATCTCGCCCGAAGCGTAGGTGGCCTTGATGGCGTCATCCACAGCCTTTTTGAACGGCTCATCGCCTTTACGCACCATGCAGCCGTAGATTTCGAAGGACTGTGGAGTGCCGGTTACAGCCCAGTCTTTCGCGTTCTTGGCCTTGGCCGCTTCACCCGCCAACAGGGCGTCATCCATCATGAAAGCGACGGCACGGCCGGTTTCCAGCATCTGGAAGGACTCGCCATGGTCCTTGGCGGAGATGACGTTCATGTTCATTTGCTTGTCGGCATTCATCGACTTCAGGATGCGCTCGGACGTGGTACCTGCGGTGGTCACGACGTTCTTGCCGGCCAGATCCGGGAAGTCCTTGTACTTGGAGTCAGCCTTGGACAGCAGGCGAGTACCGATTTCGAAGATGCCGACGGAGAAGTCGACTTGCTGCTGACGCTCGACGTTGTTGGTGGTGGAGCCGCATTCGAGGTCCACGGTGCCGTTCTGCACCAGCGGGATGCGGGTCTGCGAGGTCACCAGGTTGTACTTGACCTGGAGATTCGGCATGTCGAGGTCTTTTTTCAGGGCTTCAACGACTTTCAGCTGGATGTCGTGGGAGTAGCCGACCGGCTTGCCGGAAGCGTCTGCAATGTAGGAGAACGGAATGGAAGCGTCGCGGTGGCCCAGGGTGATGACACCGGACTCTTTGATCTTCTTCAGGGTGCCGGTCAGTTCGGCGGCGAAAACTGGCGTGCTGATCAGAGCGGCAGCAATGGCTGCGCCCAGGATGTGGGGAACGATGCGCATCAAATTTTCCTCGACTTTGTTTTTTTTATGGAGCCAGTTCATCGGCCCTTTTGTGCTGCAAAACACCTGAGCGCTACGATGAGTAGGCGCAAAGGACGTTCGTCGAAGAAGTGTAGAGCATGACTCGTGCCAGACTAGTCATGATTAGTTACATCGTTGATTTGTAAGGGAATATAATATTTTGTGCACTGAAATTTCAGTGATGTGGTCCGGTTAACCGAACCGACCGTCAGGTCGCGTTCGGAAAACCGAATGGTGGCGGGGTGCTACCCGGTCATCAGGGGTATTTGCGCTTGTCGGGAGCTGGCGGGAAGTACTGGTACAACCAGGTCTCACTCAGCGTGCGGTCGTTGGTGCGGATGAACAGGCGCAGCTCGACAGGTTCAGTGCTGTCATTGGTCGGGTACCAGTCAAACAGGATGCGGTAGCCCTTGATGTCATCGAGCTTGAGGACGCTGAAATCCTTGACCTCGCCGTTCGAGCACGTGACCACCGGCTCGATGCCCGCGCCTTCGGGCAAGCGGTCCAGGCCGCCACCGGTGAAGTCCACGGCGAAACGACGGGCCCAGACTGGCGGGTAATGCTCGCCCGGTGCCCAGCCTTCGGTGAAACCGCCCATCCCGGAACGAGTGGCATTGACCCGCGCCAGCGGCGTGCCGACCGGAGGCAATGCGCTCCAGTAGAGCTTGTAGCCGTAGTTCAGCGAATCGCCGGCAGCCACCGGTTTCTTCGGGGTCCAGAAGGCGACGATGTTGTCCATGGTTTCGCCCGTGGTGGGGATTTCCAGCAGGTCGACCGAGCCTTCGCCCCATGCGGTGGTCGGTTCGACCCACAGGCTCGGGCGACGGCTGTACCAGTCGACGGTGTCCTGATAGCTGGCGAACTCGTGGTCGGTCTGCACCAGGCCGAAACCTTTCGGATCCTTGTCGGCGAAGGCGTTGAATTGCAGGGTCGCCGGGTTGTTCAGCGGACGGCAGATCCACTCGCCGTTGCCGCGCCACATGGCCAGGCGATCGGAGTCATGGATTTGCGGGTGAATGGTGTCGCACATCCGGCGTTCGTGGGTACCGCAGCTGAACATGCTGGTCATCGGCGCGATGCCCAGCTGGTCGATGGCGGTGCGAGCGTTGATGTGGGCGTCGATCTCCATCACCACGCGCTCGGCCTGGCAGTCGATATCGAAGCGGTAGGCACCGGTGGCGCTCGGCGAGTCGAGCAGGGCGTAGACCACGAAACGGGTGCTGTCCTTGTCCGGCGTCTCGAACCAGAACTTGGTGAAGTCGGGGAATTCTTCGCGTTTTTTGGCGTAGGTGTCGATGGCCAGGCCGCGGGCCGACAGGCCGTACTGGCCGGTGGCGTCCACCGCACGGAAGTAGCTGGCGCCAAGGAAAGACACGACATCGTGCTTGTCCAGTTCCGGGGCCTTGAACAACTTGAAGCCGGAGAAACCCAGGTCGCCCTTGAGCTGTGCGGTGTCGACCGCGGTGTTTTCATAGTTGAACAGCGATGGGCGGAAATGCACTTCACGCGCCTGGCGGGTCCTGGGGTCGACGCTGTACATGCGCACCGGTTGCTTGAAGCCCATGCCGACGTGGAAAAACTGCACATCCAGCTGACCGTTCAGGTCATTCCACAACGAATGGTTGGCGTCATAGCGGATCGCGTTGAAGTTCTGCGGCGTCATGCTCGCCAGGGTCGGCGGCAACTGCTGCTTGGTGTCCTGGTAGCGATTGCTGGCAAGCTGCCTGGCCTGGATTTTCAGTGCTTCGAAGTCGAACGCGGTGGCCTCGCCATCAGCGGTGCCGGTGTTGCCGGCCCAGGCCTGGGTGGCCAGCAGGCCCGTGGCGGACAAGCCGGTGTAGGCGGCAATGGCCATGGAGGCTTTGAGCAAGTTCCTGCGGTGCATAAATACAACCTGTCGTGAACAATCCCGCGCCGTTCCTGGCACGTGCTGGATCAGAAATATCGGTTCGGACATGCCTTCGGCCAAACGCAACGGACTTTGAAACAGATGCCGGATAGCTTAAACCGTTCGATTGCAGAGCAAAATTGATTGATGGCATTGCGCCGGCCCGGCAATGAAACAAGACATGTCGGGAAACAATTCCGACAGTGGTTTCTGATTTGAAGGGTGTTTCTGCCTTTTTCGACTAATTACTCTAAAAATCGCTTTTCAGCGCCCGGAATATTTCTATTCTGTGCACATGACCGGTCTATGCCCGAAAGGCCGGCGCGGTTCAGTCGGCACGATGCGGCTGCTGAAAAGGGGGAGGGCGATGCGGTTTTTTGCAGTTTTCTTTGACGTTCAGAAGGACATCGTCCATGTCGAAAGTACAAGGCATCACCGAAATGTTGGGAATCTTTCCGTGTCTGGCCATGGTGCAGCGAAGACGCCGACTCAATAGCGAAGAAATGAAACTGGTGGAGCGCTATCGGGAACTGTCGGAGAGCGACAGGATTGCGATGCGGTATCTGGTGGATGCGATGAGGAGTGTTTCGCGGTTTTGACCAGTGGGGCATCCCGTCCTGGCTGGATGCCCTCATCTACCAGTCCTGAGAGCGCTCGGATCGATGATGCAGAACGCGTAAAACTTGTACCTGGCCTTGGGAAAATCGGTAAGGGGCGATAAAGGGATAACGGCCAAGCACCAACTCTCTGACATCGGGCATGCCTGAAGGCCTGCCCGAGCCGGGAAACTGTTCCAACTGTTCAAAGGATTGCAAAATTGTGGAAATGATTTCGAGAGCGGCTTGTGCGCCAACTACCTTTCGGTAGTGCTCGTGGATGGTATCGAGATCGTTATCGGCTTTTTCAGTCAGTACTACGCTCGGCACGTTTTGCCCACTTAGCCTTCACGGCATCCAGATCGGTGAGTTTCCCCGCGTCGGCATCGGCGATGCCTTCACTGATGGCTTGCAGATGCCAGGACTCGGCTTCCACATATCGAACCAATGCACGCTTGAGATGGTACTGACGATCTCTGTCGGTCGCCGCAGCCAGTAAATCCAGCTGCTGTGCCAGTTGTTCTTCGACGCGAAAAGACAAAACGGGTGAGGCCATGATGGCTCTCCTAAAGTGTATACGCTGTAAACAACGTAAACACCCTAGGCTCTACCGTCGGATTCGTCAACCGATGCAGCGTGCATTCGTGACGAAACTCTAGCTGGAGATACTGGCGTGAGCCGGGAGGAAAATGTTGCGAAATGATTGGATTACTCTGATTGCCCCGGCACCCTTCGGTACCGGGGCAAACGCGGTCAGCGACTGACCTTCCACGCATCCCCCGCAGGCGCCGTGCCGTGGTCATACGGCTTGGCGATCCACATGTAGAGCAGGCCCAGGCCAATGACGATGGCGGTACTGAGCACCATTGCGTAGTTGATGTACCACGCGGCATCCGGCGTGCGTGGCCAGGCCATGTTGATGATGGCTCCGACACCGTAGACCAGCGCGCCGATGTTCACCGCCCAGCCCCAGGCGCCGAGGGTGAATTTGCCGCTCGGTTTCCAGCCCTTCATGCGGGCGTACAAGGCCGCGAGCACGATCATCTGGAACGCCAGGTAGATGCCGATGGCGGCGAAGCTGACAATGGTGGCCACCGCGTCCTGCAGGAAGAAGCCGAGGATGATGATCAGTGCCGGCAGGACGCCAGACACGAACAGCGCGGCAACCGGAACCTGAGTTGTAGGGGAAATCTTTTTCAGCAGTCGGCTGCCGATGACCATTTCATCACGGGCGTAGGAGTACAGCAGGCGACTGGCCGCTGCTTGCAGGCTGATCACGCAGGAGATGAAGGAAATCATCACCACACCCATCACCACTTTCGAACCGATCGGTCCGAATGCGTTGTTGAGGATGGTGGTGACCGGGTCCTTGTCGGTGCCGTTGATCACTGCTTGCATGTCTGGCACGGCCAGGATCAGCGCCAGGCAGGCGAACATTGCCGCGATGCCGCCGATGTAGATGGTCATGCGCATGGCCACCGGGATTTTCTTGCTTGGGTTCGGGGTTTCTTCGGCTACGTCGCCGCAGGCCTCGAAGCCGTAGTACAGGAACATCCCCGCCAGCGAAGCGGTGAGGAACGCCGGCAGGTACGAGCCGTCGACGCTGATATCGAAGGTGTTGAACAACACGCTGATCGGTTGATGACGTTCGAAAATCAGCAGGTAAACGCCAACGATGACCGCGCCGACCAGTTCACAGAGGAAGCCGAACATGGCGATCCGCGCCAGCACCTTGGTGCCGCTGAGGTTGACCAGGGTGGCGAACAGCGTCAGGAACAGGGCGATGATGATGTTGGTGTTGTTGCTCGGTTCGAAGCCCATCATGGCCGCGAGGTACGGACCGGCACCCACTGCAACCGCGGCGATGGTGACGCACAGGGCGATGGAGTAGATCCAGCCGACCATCCACGCCCAGCGCTTGCCCACCAGACGACGGGCCCATGGATACACGCCGCCGGAAATCGGGAACTGCGAGACCACTTCGCCGAAGATCAGGCACACCAGCAACTGGCCGCAACCGACCAGCAAGTACGCCCAGAACATTGGTGGCCCGCCTGCAGCGAGGCACAGGCCGAAGAGGGTATAGACCCCCACGACCGGGGACAGGTATGTGAAGCCCAGGGCGAAGTTTTCCCACAGGCTCATGCTGCGATTGAAGTTGGAGGTATAGCCCAGCTTGCGTAGCTGCTCGGCATCGCTGTCGGCAACGGCTGCAGAGAGGTCGGGTGATGCAGTCATGTGTATTTTCTCCGGAAAATCGGCAGATTTCGGATGTCCGAAACCGTGGCGGGGCCATGAGGGCACCGCCCGGATCGGTGGTTATTGTTTTGTCTTCTTTGGGGTGGAGCCTGGTGGTGCGTATTGCCGGTTTCTGCCTTGAAACCGAGGTGACCCATTTGCTGTAGGAGCAGCCGGTCGACGCTCGATTGCTCGCGAAAAACCTGAGGACACTGCGGGGCGTCAGGTTTCCCGCGTCATCGTTGACGTCCATCGCGAGCGAGCTCGCTCCTACAGGCGATGTTTTTTTTAATGCTTGAACATCACATGGCGAACGACGGTGTAGTCCTCCAATCCGTACATGGACATGTCCTTGCCATAACCGGACAGTTTCTGACCGCCATGAGGCATTTCGCTGACCAGCATGAAGTGCGTGTTGACCCAGGTGCAGCCGTACTGCAAGCGGGCCGACAGGCGATGGGCGCGGCCGACATCGGCGGTCCACACCGACGACGCCAGGCCGTAGTCCGAATCGTTGGCCCAGCCCAGCACCTGCGCTTCATCGCTGAATTTGGTTACCGAGACCACTGGCCCGAACACTTCGCGGCGGACGATTTCATCGTCCTGCTGCGCATCGGCCAGCACGGTGGGTTCGAAGAAGTAGCCATTGCCTTCAACCGCCTTGCCACCGGTGATCAGGCGAATGTGCGGCTGGGCCACGGCGCGTTCGACGAAACTGGCCACGCGGTCACGATGTTGCGCGGTGATCAGCGGGCCGAGTTCGGTCGACGGATCGTCCTGCAAGCCGTACTTGATGCTGCTGACGGCGGCGCCGAGTTTCTCGACGAACTTCTCGTAGATGCCGGCCTGGGCGTAGATGCGGCAAGCCGCGGTGCAGTCCTGGCCGGCGTTGTAGAAGCCGAAGGTGCGGATGCCCTCGACGGCGGCATCGATGTCGGCGTCGTCGAAGATGATCACCGGGGCTTTGCCGCCCAGTTCCATGTGCATGCGTTTGACGGTGTCGGCGGTGCTGGAAATGATGTTCGAACCGGTGGCAATCGAACCGGTCAGTGACACCATGCGCACTTTCGGGTGGGTGACCAGCGGGCTGCCGACGCTAGGACCACGGCCGAACACCAGGTTGAGTACGCCGGCCGGGAAGATAGCCGATGCCAGTTCGGCCAGGCGCAGGGCGGTCAGCGGTGTCTGTTCCGACGGCTTGAGTACCACGGTATTGCCGGCGGCCAGGGCCGGGGCGATTTTCCAGGCAACCATCATCAATGGGTAGTTCCACGGCGCGATGGAGGCGATCACGCCCACCGGATCGCGGCGGATCATCGAGGTGTGGCCCTGCAGGTATTCGCCACCGGCCGAACCGCTCATGCAGCGGCTGGCGCCGGCGAAGAAGCGGAACACGTCGGCAATGGCCGGGATCTCGTCGTTCAGCGCGGCGCTGTAAGGCTTGCCGCAGTTGTCCGACTCCAGTTTGGCCAGCTCTTCGCCATGGGCCTCGATGGCATCGGCGAGTTTGAGCAGCAGCAGCGAGCGCTCTTTCGGCGTGGTCTGCGACCAGCTGTCGAACGCGGCGTCGGCAGCGCGCACGGCGGTATCGACCTGGGCTTCGCTGGCTTCGTTGATTTCCACCAGCACACTACCCAGCGCCGGGTTGAACACAGGTTGGGCGGGGCCTTCGCCGACGAGCAGTTGGCCGTTGATCAAGAGTTTGGTTTGCATGGCATTTGTCCTCTTAAAAGCAGATCTTGTTTTGAAACCGGCCCCTGTGGGAGCGGGCTTGCCCGCGAAGAGGCCATCACATTCAACATTGATGTCGGCTGATACACCGCTTTCGCGGGCAAGCCCGCTCCCACAGGATTCGGTTTTTACAGTGGGTATCGAGTTGTTCGTTATTTCCCGCCGCTCCCCGCCACGCTCTCACCGCCACGGGTCAGGTAATAGGCGCCGAGGATCGGCAGCATGGTCACCATCATCACCAGCATCGCCACGACGTTGGTCACCGGCACGTCCCGTGGGCGGCTGAGCTGGTTGAGCAGCCACAGCGGCAGGGTGCGTTCATGGCCGGCAGTGAAGGTGGTGACGATGATTTCGTCGAACGACAGGGCAAACGCCAGCATGCCGCCGGCCAGCAACGCCGAGCCGAGGTTCGGCAGGACGATGTAGCGGAAGGTCTGCCAGCCGTCGGCGCCGAGGTCCATCGAGGCTTCGATCAGGCTGTGGGAGGTACGACGCAAACGGGCGATGACGTTGTTGTAGACGATCACCACACAGAAGGTCGCGTGACCGACGATGATGGTGAACATCCCGGGTTCGATTCCCAGTGTCTTGAACGTCGCCAGCAGCGCGATCCCGGTGATGATCCCCGGCAAGGCGATCGGCAGGATCAGCATCAGCGAGATGCCCTGCTTGCCGAAGAAATCGCGGCGATACAGCGCGGCCGAAGCCAGCGTGCCGAGGATCATGGCGATCAGGGTGGCAATCGAGGCGATCTGCAACGACAGCTTGATCGCTTCGAGCACGTCCGGCCGTGAGAACGCCACGCTGAACCACTTCAGGGTGAAGCCCTTGGGCGGAAAGCTGAACGCCGCGTCTTCGGTGTTGAAGGCGTACAGAAAGATGATCAGGATCGGGAAGTGCAGGAACAGCAACCCGCCCCAGGCTGCGATGCGCAGGCCTATAGAAGCTTTCTCAGAGTGCATCGAAGGCCCCCAGGCGTTTGACGATGGACAGGTAGATGGCGATCAGCACGATCGGCACCAGGGTGAAGGCGGCGGCCATTGGCATGTTGCCGATGGCACCTTGCTGGGCGTAGACCATGCTGCCGACGAAGTAGCCGGGCGGGCCGACCAGTTGCGGCACGATGAAGTCACCCAGGGTCAGCGAGAAAGTGAAGATGGAGCCGGCGGCGATGCCGGGTACCGACAGCGGCAGAATCACTTGCATGAAGGTCTGGCGCGGCTTGGCACCGAGGTCGGCGGAGGCTTGCAGCAGCGATGGCGGCAGGCGCTCCAGCGAGGCCTGGATCGGCAGGATCATGAACGGCAGCCAGATGTAGACGAACACCATGAAGCGGCCCAGGTGCGAGGTCGACAAGGTACTGCCGCCAACACCCGGCATGCCCATCACCATTTGCAGGAACGGCTCCAGCCCCAGGTGCTGCACGAACCATTGCGCCACGCCGCCCTTGGCCAGCAAAAGCGTCCAGGCGTAGGCCTTGACGATGTAGCTGGCCCACATCGGCATCATCACCGCGATGTAGAAAAACGCCTTGGTCTTGCCCGTGGTGTAGCGCGCCATGTAATAGGCAATCGGGAACGCGACGATGGCGCTGGCAATCGACACGACAATCGCCATGCCCAGGGTGCGCAGGATGATGTCGAAATTCGACGGCTGGAACAGCGCGGTGAAGTTAGCCAGGGTCAGGTCAGGGGTGACCGCCATGGTGAAGTCGTCGAAGGTATAGAAACCCTGCCACAGCAGTACCAGCAATGAACCCAGGTAGATCGCGCCGAACCACAGCAGCGGCGGTACCAGCAGTAGCGACAGGTAAAAATTCGGCCGGCGATACAGCAGGTTGGAAAACCTGCGCAGCAGCGAGCCACTGGCCGGCGTTTGAGGGATAGCCACGGTGTTCATCTCACACCCCGCCTGCAACGGTATCGTGCAACGGAATCATTGCCTCACGCGCCCAGCGTGCGCTGATGCGCTGGCCGGTCTGGTGTTGTGCGCTGGTGTCCAGCCATTGGTTGTTGGCCTTGCTGATGTTCAGGGTCTGGCCGTTTTCCAGTTTCAGCTCATAGCGAGTGGCGCTGCCTTGGTACTGGATGTCGTGGAGCAGGCCACTGACTTCGATTTCGTGGCTGGCCAGCGGGCCGTCGGCGAATCGCACGTGTTCCGGGCGAATCGAGAACGGCTGCGGGTTGCCACTCAACGCTCGGGCCAGGTCGCCGCGAATCACGTTGGAGGTGCCGACGAATTCCGCGACGAAGGTGGTGGCCGGTTTCATGTACAGGTTGCGCGGGCTATCGACCTGTTCGATGCGCCCCTTGTTGAACACCGCCACGCGGTCGGACATCGACAGCGCTTCGGTCTGGTCGTGGGTGACGAAGATGAAGGTGATGCCGAGCTGGCGTTGCAGCTTCTTCAGTTCGCCCTGCATTTGCTCGCGCAACTTCAGGTCGAGCGCGCCCAGGGGTTCGTCGAGCAGCAGCACCCGTGGGCGGTTGACCAGGGCGCGGGCCAGGGCCACACGCTGGCGCTGGCCGCCGGACAGTTGCACCGGCTTGCGGTCGCCGTAGCCACCGAGGGCGACCATGTCGAGGGCTTCTTCAGCGCGCTTCTGGCGTTCGTTTTTGCCGACGCCTTTGACTTTCAGTCCATAGGCGACGTTGTCGCGAACGTTCATGTGCGGGAACAGCGCGTAATCCTGGAACACGGTGTTCACGTCACGCTGGTAGGGCGGCAGCCCGGCGGCTTCGGCGCCATGAATACGGATGGAACCTGCGCTCGGTTGTTCAAAACCGGCAATCAGGCGCAAACAGGTGGTTTTGCCCGAGCCGGAAGGCCCCAGCATGGAGAAGAACTCGCCGTCCTCAATGTCGATGGAAACCCGGTCGACGGCTTTCACTTCGCCGAACTGACGGGAAACGTTGGTGAACTGGACTGCAAGTGTCATGGTGCGGTGCTCCAAAAAGGCGAAGGCCGTCGCAGCGGCCCTGCCTGGACTTCTGAAAAATCTGAATCTTTAAAAGCTTCGCGAGCAGGCTCGCTCCCACAGGGGAATGCGATCAATTGTGGGAGCGAGCCTGCTCGCGAATGGGCCTTACCTGCCGCCCATGATCGCGATGTAGTCCTGGGTCCAGCGGCTGTACGGCACGAACTTGCCGCCTTCAGCCTGCGGGGTTTTCCAGAAGGCGATCTTGTCGAAGTTGTCGAAACCGTTGGTCTTGCAGCCTTCGGCGCCAAGCAGTTCGCTCTCCTTGCACGCCGCCGGAACCGCTGGCAACGAGCCGAACCACGCCGCGACATCACCCTGGACCTTCGGTTGCAGCGACCAGTCCATCCACTTGTAGGCGCAGTTCGGGTGCTTGGCCTCGGCGTGCATCATGGTGGTGTCGGCCCAACCGGTGGCGCCTTCTTTCGGGATGGTCGATGCGATCGGTTGTTTGTCGTTCACCAGGCCGTTGACCTGATACGGCCAGGAGCTGCCTGCGACCACACCTTCGTTCTTGAAGTCGCTCATTTGCACAGTGGTGTCATGCCAGTAGCGGTGGATCAACGGCTGCTGGGCACGCAACAGGTCGAGTACGGCCTTGTACTGCGCCTCGGTCAGTTCGTAGGGGTTCTGGATGCCCAGTTCCGGCTTGGCGGTCTTCAGGTACAGCGCCGCGTCGGCGATGTAGATCGGGCCGTCATAGGCCTGCACGCGACCCTTGTTCGGCTTGCCGTCGGGCAGGTTTTCCGCATTGAACAGCACGCCCCAGGTGGTGGGCGCGGTCTTGAATACGTTGGTGTTGTACATCAACACGTTCGGGCCCCACTGATACGGGGTGCCGTAGGTCTGCTTGTTGACCACGTACCAGGGGCCGTCCTTGAGGCGCGGGTCGAGGTTTTTCCAGTTCGGGATCAACGCGGTGTTGATCGGCTGCACTCGCTTGCCGACGATCAGGCGCAGGGAGGCGTCGCCCGACGCGGTCACCAGGTCGTAGCCACCCTTGGCCATCAGGCTGACCATTTCATCGGAGGTGGCGGCGGTCTTGACGTTGACCTTGCAGCCGGTTTCTTTCTCGAAACCGGTCACCCAGTCATAGGCCTTGTCGCTCTCGCCACGTTCGATATAGCCAGGCCAGGCCACAATATCCAGTTGGCCTTCGCCCGCCCCGACAGCTTTGAGCGGCTCGGCGGCCTGGACGCTGGCGCTGGCCAGCAGCGCGGTGGTGATTGCACTGAGCAGTGCGGTCTTGTGCACGAACATGGGAATTCCCTCTTCTTTAATTATGGTCGGGGCAGTTTTTTGAACGTGGTGAAGCTGGCCTTTGGTGGCTTGTTATTAGCTTAGTCAGAGATGCTCGCCGTGGCGGGCCATGATGTGCCGCACCACGCTGTAGTCCTGAAGCGAGTCACTGGACAGGTCCTTGCCGTAGCCCGAGCGCTTCAGGCCACCATGGGGCATTTCGCTGACCAGCATGAAATGGCTGTTGATCCAGGTGCAGCCGTACTGCAAGCGCGCCGCGACCTGCATGGCCTTGTCCAGGTTCTGGGTCCAGACCGACGAGGCCAGGCCGTATTCCGAATCGTTGGCCCAGTCCACCGCTTGTTCCAGTTCATCGAAACGGGTCACGGTGACCACCGGACCGAACACTTCGCGCTGGACGATCTCGTCACTTTGCTTGCAGCCGGCCAGGAGGGTCGGCTGGTAATAGAAACCGGCGCCGGAATGCACGGCTGCACCGGTGACCCGCTCGATGTGCGGCTGGCCGAGGGCGCGCTCGACAAAACTGGCCACGCGGTCGCGTTGGCGGGTACTGATCAGCGGGCCGATTTCGTTGTCGGCGTCGCGTTTACCGGCGAAGCGCAGGCTGCCCACGGCCGCGCCGAGCTCGGCCACCAGACGGTCATGGATTCCCGCCTGGGCGTAGATGCGGCAAGCGGCAGTGCAGTCCTGGCCCGCGTTGTAATAGCCGTAAGTGCGCACGCCCTCGACCACGGCCTGAATGTCGGCATCGTTGCACACGATCACCGGCGCCTTGCCACCGAGCTCGAGGTGGGTGCGCTTGAGCGTTTTCGAGGCGGCCTGGAGGATTTTTTGCCCGGTGACGATATCGCCAGTCAACGACACCATGCGGACCTTTGGATGGCTGACCAAATGGCTGCCGACGCCTTCGCCACCCCCGCAAATGATGTTGATCACACCCCGCGGCAGGATCTCGGCCAGCGCTGGCGCCAGGGCCAGGATCGACAGCGGCGTGTGCTCCGACGGCTTGAACACCAGCGTGTTGCCGGCGGCAAGGGCCGGGGCGATTTTCCACGCGGCCATCATGATCGGGTAGTTCCACGGCGCGATGGAGGCGACCACGCCTATCGGATCGCGGCGCACCATGCTGGTGTAGCCCGGCAGGTATTCGCCGCTGAGCTGGCCGGTCTGGCAGCGCACGGCGCCGGCGAAGAAGCGGAATACGTCGATTGTGGCATTCAGGTCATCCTGACGGGCCAGGTGCAACGGCTTGCCGCAGTTCATGGACTCGAGGCGGGCCAGCAGGTCGGCGTTTTTTTCGATGGCGTTGGCGATGTCCAGCAACAGGTTCGAGCGTTGCTGTGGAGTAGTGCGAGACCAGCTGGCAAAGGCACGGTTGGCGGCGAGGATCGCGGCTTCGACTTGCTCGGTGCTGGCTTCGGCGATCCGGGTCAGGACTTCCCCGGTAGCCGGATTGAGAATCGGCTCGACGCAGCCTTGACCGGCAACCAATTCACCATCGATCAACAATGCGGTGAACAACGGGGTCTGCGCACCAGCCATTTTTCGGGTTCTCTTTGCTTGTGTGGCTTGTTGTGTAGACATGGCAGCGCTCCCGGTGACCGGGGGCCGGCTGTCTTTATTAGATGTAACAAGACTAGTGCGCGGCCCCGAGGACAACAAATACTAAATACTGAAGGTGGCGTTCGATTAAATAGATGGCTTGCGCCCGCCATGGGGTTGTTCGCGGGCGACCGTCAGGAACGGGTCCACCAGCGCCGGCCGCGCCGTGCCGCGACGCCACGCCAGGCCGACATCGAGGGTCTGGCTCAGGTCGGCAATCTGCCGGGCTTCGATGATGTCGCCCTCCAGCGACCATGGGCGATAAGTCATGTCGGGCTGGATCGACACCCCCAATCCGGCGGCCACCAGGCTTCGCACGGCTTCGGTCGAGGCCGTGCGCAGGGTGATGCGCGGTTGCAACGAGGCGGCGGACCACATGCGCTGGGCGTTGCGGTCCATTTCATCGACATTGAGTTGAATCAAAGGCTCGCGGGCGACGTCGGCGAGGTTGATGCTGTCGTGCTCCAGCAACGGGTGTTGGGCCGGCAGCCAGAGCCGGTGCGGCGAGTGGGTCAGCACTTCGGTCTGCAGGGCGTGGCGGTCTTCGAGGTTGGAAAGGATCAGCACGCCGACATCGATCTCGCCGCTGACCAGCAAGTGCTCGATGTACGGGCGCTCATCTTCCATCACGCGGATTTCCACGTTGGGGTAGGCGCGCTGGAAACGGGTGAGCAAGTCTGCCAGGTAATAACCGGCCACCAGGCTGGTCACGCCGACGATCAACTGCCCGGCGACCTGGTCGGTGCTCTGTTGCAGGCTGCGCTTGGCGTTGTCCACGGTGGCCAGGATCAAGTGCGCCTGGCGCAGGAACTGATGCCCCTGGTGGGTCAGGGTCATGCCCTTGGCATGGCGGCTGAACAGGCTGACGCCGATTTCTTCTTCCAGTTGCTGGATGGCCAGGGTCAGGGTCGACTGGGAAATGAACGCGGTTTGCGCGGCGGCCGAGATCGAGCCGGTCTCGGCCACGGCGATGAAATGACGGATCTGACGCAAGGTCATCATGGGAAAGCACCCGGTGGGCTGTTTTTATCGATTTTTGAGAGTGTATATCGTTTTTTTGAAACGCAGCTTTATGGGGGGCAAGCTTCAAGCGGCAAGCAGCAAGGCTTGAGCAACATCTCGAAGCACTCTTGCGGGCGGCCATCGGGCACTTTCGATCTAGGCTGGTGGCCTTGGTTTGAGGTTAAACGTCTTGTGGAGGCGGCGAATGAACACCCGTGGATTGCTCGATCAACTACTCAAGTCCGGCCAGGACCTGTTGCAGAACAAGGCCGGTGGCTCACAGCAAAAGGGCGCGAACGCTGGCACAGGTGCCCTTGGCAGTCTGCTCTCCGGCGCGGGCGGCGGGGCATTGGCGGCAGGCGCCATGGGCTTGCTGCTGGGCAGCAAGAAGGCCCGTAAAGTCGGGGGCAAGGTCGCGGTCTATGGTGGTCTTGCCGCGTTGGGCGTGCTGGCCTACAAAGCTTATGGCAACTGGCAGTCACAGCAGGGCGGTACAACGAGTCCGGAGCCGCAAACCCTGGACCGGGTACCCGCCGCGCAAGTCGAGTTGCACAGTCAGGCGATTCTCAAGGCGCTGGTGGCGGCGGCCAAGGCAGACGGTCATGTCGATGAGCGTGAACGTGCCTTGATCGAAGGCGAATTCACCCGGCTCGACAGCGATCAGGAACTGCAACACTGGCTGCACGCCGAACTCAACAAGCCGCTGGACCCGAGCGATGTCGCCCGCGCCGCCCGCTCCCCGGAAATCGCCGCCGAAATGTACATCGCCAGCGTGATGATGGTGGACGAGGAAAACTTCATGGAGAAGGCCTACCTCGACGAACTGGCGCGGCAGCTCAAGCTGGCGCCGGGGTTGAAGGCCGAGCTGGAGAAGCAGGTCCGCCAGGCATCCCTGTAAACCTTCAGGCTGTATTCGCGAGCAGGCTCGCTCCCATGTTGAATCTCTGGTGTAGATGGAATCTGCGATCACTGTAGGTCCACTGTGGGAGCGAGCCTGCTCGCGAACGCGTTTTCAGTCCCGCCTGCATCCTCAATGACCATTCCACGGTCCCTTTCTACCCAATCACCACTACCACTCATCCCCGCAATTAGCGGACAGTCCCAACCCAGAGCCCATCCCGCCTTTTTCAGCAGGATGAGAAGTGGCGCGCATCCGTCTTATAAATGAAACACCGCCCTCGGCTATACTCCCCGCATTTCGAATCAGGCCCTGAGGATTGACTGTGAAGAACTGGACATTGCGCCAACGCATCTTGGCGAGTTTTGCGGTCATTATCGCCATCATGCTGTTGATGGTGGTCGTCTCGTATTCGCGGTTGTTGAAGATTGAGGAAAGCCAGGACAGTGTTCGGGATGACGCACTGCCGGGGCTTTACTACAGCTCCATGATTCGCAGCGCCTGGGTCGATGCTTATCTGCAGACCCAGGAGATACTCGGCTTCAAGGAAGGGCAGGGCGTCAACAGTGAAGACGCCGCGGACTACAAGGCTTTCGAGGCACGCCTGCTGGAGCAGATGAGCAACTACCGCAACACCGTCACGACGGATGAGGACAAGGTCGAATATGCCGTCTTCGAACAAAAGCACGAGGAGTTCAACAAGGTTCTGGCGGCAGTGCTCGATCTGCATGGGCGCAACCAGCAAGCTGAAGCGGTCAGGTTGTTCACCGATCAACTGACCCCGGTCTGGACTGCCGGCCGGATGAAACTCAACGACATCATCCGCGAAAACAAGGCGGTGGCCGATCATGACATCGCCGCCATCGACGACGCGGTCGTCGCGGCAAAGATAAGCATGGGCGTTTCCCTGCTGGTGGCGGTGCTGGCCGCCGGCCTGTGCGGCCTGTTGTTGATGCGCGCCATCATGGCGCCGATGAACCGCATCGTGAATATTCTCGAAATCATGCGCACCGGCGACCTCAGCGGCCGCCTGAACCTGGAGCGCAAGGACGAATTCGGCGCCGTAGAGACCGGTTTCAACGACATGATGACCGAGCTCACTTCGCTGGTGTCCCAGGCCCAGCGTTCGTCGGTGCAGGTGACCACGTCGGTGACCGAGATCGCCGCGACCTCCAAGCAGCAACAGGCCACCGCCACGGAAACCGCCGCCACCACCACGGAAATCGGCGCGACCTCCCGTGAGATCGCCGCCACTTCCCGGGACCTGGTGCGCACCATGACCGAGGTCTCCACCGCCGCCGACCAGGCTTCCGTGGCCGCAGGCTCCGGGCAACAGGGCCTGGCGCGCATGGAGGAAACCATGCATTCGGTGATGGGCGCGGCCGATCTGGTCAACGCCAAGCTGGCGATCCTCAACGAGAAGGCCGGCAACATCAATCAGGTGGTGGTCACCATCGTCAAGGTCGCCGACCAGACCAACCTGTTGTCGCTCAACGCCGCCATCGAGGCCGAGAAGGCCGGGGAATACGGACGCGGTTTTGCCGTGGTCGCCACCGAAGTGCGGCGCCTGGCGGACCAGACGGCGGTGGCCACCTACGACATCGAGCAAATGGTGCGCGAGATCCAGTCGGCGGTATCGGCCGGGGTCATGGGCATGGACAAGTTCTCCGAAGAAGTGCGCCGCGGCATGTCCGAGGTGCAGCAGGTCGGCGAGCAGTTGTCGCAGATCATCCATCAGGTCCAGGCGCTGGCGCCGCGGGTGCTGATGGTCAACGAAGGCATGCAGGCCCAGGCTACCGGCGCCGAGCAGATCAACCATGCGCTGGTGCAGTTGGGTGATGCCAGCAGCCAGACGGTCGAGTCTCTGCGCCAGGCCAGTTTCGCCATCGATGAGCTGAGCCAGGTGGCCGTCGGGCTGCGCAGCGGCGTTTCGCGATTCAAAGTCTGATGAGCGAAATCACGGCCAAACGCTCTGCCGTGAAGCAGGCGCCGCATGCATTGTTTCTGGTGTTTCGCATCGGCAACGAACGCTATGCCCTGAAGGCTATCGAAGTGGCCGAAGTGTTGCCGCGCCTGCCCTTGAAGCCCATTCCCCATGCCCCGGCCTGGGTCGCCGGGGTGTTCGCCTATCGGGGGACCGTGGTGCCTGTGATCGACTTGAGCGCACTGACCTTCGGTACGCCGGCGCAGGTCCGTACCAGCACCCGGTTGGTACTGGTCAACTATCGCCCGGATGAAACCGCCGAGACACAGCTGCTCGGGCTGATTCTGGAACAGGCGACCGACACCTTGCGTTGCGATCCGGCGGATTTTCAGCCCTATGGCCTGGACAATCGGCAGACGCCTTACCTCGGGCCGGTCCGCAAGGACGAGGAGGGCTTGTTGCAATGGGTACGGGTCAGCGATCTGCTGGAGGATCAAGTGCGCGCATTGCTGTTTCCCTCGCCGCCAATGGATCCGACCTTGCTGGAGGGGCGGCCATGAACGGCGACCAGCGCTTTTTCGACTTCCTCAAGGAACGTATCGGGCTCGATGTGACCTCGGTGGGGCCGGCGATCATCGAGCGAGCGGTGCGCCAGCGCAGCATCGCTTCGCAAGCACTCTCGGCCGATGAGTACTGGCAAAACCTGCAGGGCTCGCGGGACGAGCAGCAGGCATTGATCGAAGCGGTGATCGTTCCGGAAACCTGGTTCTTTCGATATCCCGAGTCATTCACCACCCTGGCGAAGCTGGCGGGAAAACGTCTGACCGAGATCAACAACCTGCGCGCACTGCGGATTCTCAGCTTGCCGTGCTCCACGGGCGAAGAACCCTACTCGATCGCCATGGCGTTGCTCGATGCCGGACTCAAACCACACCAGTTCAAGGTCGACGGCATGGACGTCAGCCCGTTGTCGGTGGAAAAAGCCAGGCGAGCCTTGTACGGGAAGAATTCCTTTCGGGGTGACGACATTGTGTTTCGCGACCGCCACTTCATGGCTGAAGGCGATGGCTATCGCCTGAACCCGCGTGTGCAGGAGCAGGTGCGCTTGCAGGTCGGCAATCTGCTGGATCCGGCCTTGCTGGCCGGTGAGCCGCCATTCGATTTCGTGTTTTGTCGCAACCTGCTGATCTATTTCGACCAACCCACCCAGAAGCAAGTCTTCGAAGTGCTCAAGTGCCTGACCCACGTTGACGGAGTGCTGTTTATCGGCCCGGCCGAAGGCAGTCTGCTGGGGCGCCTGGGGATGCGTTCGATCGGCATTGCACAGTCCTTTGCATTCAGCCGGCAGGGGAGTCCGGACCCTGAGCCCTTGCCGGCATTCGTTCCCGCACCGTTGCCCGTGCCGCAACCGCTGCGCGCTCCAGCGCCTGCACCGGTGCGCAGTCGCCCATTCGCCCGTGTCGTGCCGCTGGCTGCTGCGCCAAAAACCTCTGGCACCGATACGGCCGTGCTGCTGGCGAACATCGCGGCCCTGGCCAACGAAGGCAAAAGCGCCGAGGCGAGAGCCGCGTGTGAAAGCTATTTGCGCAGTCATGAACCGGCGGCCCAGGTGTTCTATTGGCTGGGACTGCTCAGCGATGTCGCCGGTAGTGTCCTGGAAGCCCAGGTTTTTTATCGCAAGGCGTTGTACCTCGAACCGCAGCATCCCGACGCGTTGATGCACCTGGCCGTGTTGCTGCAGGCCCAGGGCGACGCGGCGGGGGCCAAACGATTGCAGGCGCGTGCCGCCCGTAGCGAGCGCGCCGCCGACAGTGAGCGTAAACGATGATCGCCTCCGACACTTTCAGCGTCACCCGGGATGCCCAGGCCATCGACGACTGCTGGAACCGCATCGGTATCCACGGTGACAAGTCCTGCCCGTTGCTGGCCGAACATATTCATTGCCGCAACTGTGCGGTGTATTCGGCGGCCGCTACACGCTTGCTCGATCGCTATGCGTTGCAGCAGGAAGATCGCGGGCCAGTGTCCGTCGCGGTCGAGAGCGAGGTGAAGACCCGCTCGTTGCTGATGTTCCGTCTGGGCGAAGAGTGGCTGGGTCTCGCGACCCGCAGCCTGGTCGAGGTGGCGCCGCTGCAAGCGATTCACTCCTTGCCGCATCAGCGTTCCCGCGCCCTGCTCGGCGTGGCGAATGTACGCGGTGCGCTGGTCGCCTGCCTGTCGCTGGTGGAGTTGCTCGGGCTCGACGGCACCGGTAACGGGGCGTCCGGTACGCGGGTCATGCCGCGCATGCTGATCATCGCGGCCCATGGCGGGCCGGTGGTGGTGCCGGTGGACGAAGTCGACGGGATTCACGCCATCGACGAGCCTGTCCTCGATGCCGCATCGCGCTCGGGTGCCCAGGCCAGCGCCAAATACACCCGTGGCGTGTTGCAATTCAAGGGTCGAAGCCTGCGTTGGCTGGATGAAGAACAGTTGCTGTCCGCCGTGACCCGGAGCCTCACATGACCCCCGAGCAAATGCGCGACACCTCTTTGCTGGAACTGTTCAGCCTGGAGGCCGAAGCCCAGACCCAGGTCTTGAGTGCCGGCCTGCTGGCGCTCGAGCGCGACCCCACCCAGGCCGATCAGCTTGAATCGTGCATGCGTGCCGCGCACTCGCTCAAGGGCGCGGCGCGGATCGTTGGCGTCGATGCCGGGGTCAGCGTGGCCCATGTGATGGAGGATTGCCTGGTCAGTGCCCAGGAAGGGCGCCTGTTGCTGCGTCCCGAGCACATCGATGCGTTGTTGCAAGGCACCGATTTGCTGATGCGCATCGCCACGCCGGGCAGCACCCCGGAGGCTGCGGACATCGAGGCCTATGTTGCGTTGATGGCGCGGTTGCTGGACCCGACGGCCTCGCTGGTTGCACCTGCTGCGCCGGTGATGGCCGAACTTCAACTCGAAACCCCCGAAGCCAGGATCGAGTCGCCAGCGCCTGTCGTCGAACCGCCACCGACCCCACGCAAGACCAAGCGCAACACCGAAAATGGTGAGCGGGTGCTGCGGGTCACCGCCGAGCGCCTGAACAGCCTGCTCGATCTGTCGAGCAAGTCCCTGGTGGAAACCCAGCGGCTCAAACCGCACCTTGCGACCATGCAGCGCCTCAAGCGCATGCAGAGCAACAGCCTGCGAGCGCTGGAGAGTCTCAATGTTCATCTCAAGGATCACGCCTTGAGCCTGGAGGCCCGGGAATCCCTGGAAGATGCGCGGCGCTTGCTCGCGCAATCCCAGCAATTGCTCATGGAAAAGAACGCCGAACTCGATGAGTTTGCCTGGCAGGCCAGTCAGCGGGCACAGGTGTTGTACGACACGGCGCTGGCCTGTCGCATGCGGCCGTTTGCCGATGTGCTGACCGGGCAGGTGCGAATGGTCCGGGATCTGGGGCGCGACCTGGGTAAACAGGTGCGACTGGAGATTGAAGGCGAGAAGACGCAGGTTGATCGCGACGTACTGGAAAAGCTCGAAGCGCCGCTGACTCACCTGTTGCGCAACGCGGTCGACCACGGCATTGAATCCCCTGAGCAACGCCTGCTGGCGGGCAAGCCGGCTGAAGGCCTGATTCGTCTGCGCGCTTCGCATCAGGCCGGTCTGCTGGTGCTTGAATTGAGCGATGACGGCAACGGCGTGGACCTGGAAAAGGTCCGCCGCAGCATCGTTGAACGAAATCTGTCGCCCGCGCAAACCGCCGCACAGTTGAGCGAAGAGGAGTTGCTGACGTTCCTGTTCCTGCCCGGTTTCAGTCTGCGCGACACGGTCACCGAGGTGTCCGGGCGCGGCGTTGGCCTGGATGCGGTGCAGCACATGGTCCGGCAGTTGCGCGGCGCGGTGGTGCTGGAGCAAACGGCGGGCGAGGGCAGTCGTTTCCACCTCGAAGTGCCGCTGACCCTGTCGGTGGTGCGCAGCCTGGTGGTGGAAGTCGGCGACGAAGCCTATGCCTTCCCGCTGGCGCACATCGAGCGCATGTGTGATCTGGAACCTGTGGATATCGTGCAGGTCGAAGGTCGCCAGCACTTCTGGCACGAGGGCCGGCATGTCGGTCTGGTAGCGGCCAGCCAGTTGCTGCAACGCCCGGCCAGCCAGGACAGCGGGCAAACCCTCAAGGTCGTGGTGATTCGCGAACGCGATGCCATCTATGGCGTGGCGGTCGAGCGTTTTATCGGTGAGCGCACGCTGGTCGTGTTGCCGCTGGACGAGCGCCTGGGCAAGGTGCAGGACATTTCCGCCGGGGCCTTGCTCGACGATGGCTCGGTGGTGCTGATCGTCGATGTCGAAGACATGCTGCGTTCGGTGGACAAACTGCTCAACACCGGTCGCCTGGAGCGCATTGCCCGTCACGGTCATCAGGTGGTCGAGGCGGCCCGTAAGCGAATTCTGGTGGTGGATGATTCCCTGACCGTGCGAGAGTTGCAGCGCAAGCTGTTGCTCAATCGCGGCTACGACGTGGCGGTTGCGGTGGACGGCATGGACGGCTGGAACGCGTTGCGTTCGGAGGATTTCGATCTGCTGATCACCGACATAGATATGCCGCGCATGGACGGCATCGAACTGGTCACGCTGCTGCGTCGGGACAATCGCCTGCAATCGTTGCCGGTGATGGTGGTGTCCTACAAGGATCGTGAAGAGGACCGGCGCCGTGGACTGGATGCCGGTGCCGACTATTATCTAGCCAAGGCCAGTTTTCATGACGACGCCTTGCTTGATGCGGTGGTTGAGCTCATCGGAGGAGCGCGTGCATGAGGATCGCAATCGTCAATGACATGCCCATGGCGGTGGAGGCCCTGCGCCGGGCGCTGGCCTTCGAGCCGACGCACCAGGTGATCTGGGTCGCCGGCAATGGCAGGGAGGCGGTGCAAAAGTGTGCCGAGCAGACGCCGGACCTGATTCTGATGGACCTGATCATGCCGGTGATGGATGGCGTCGAGGCCACGCGACGGATCATGGCCGAGACCCCGTGTGCCATCGTCATCGTCACCGTGGATCGCCAGCAGAATGTGCACCGGGTGTTCGAGGCCATGGGCCACGGTGCGCTGGACGTGGTCGATACCCCGACCGTCGGCGCCGGCAATGCCCAGGAAGCGGCCGCGCCGTTGTTGCGCAAGATCATGAACATCGGCTGGCTGATCGGCGACAAGGGCAACCGCCCGCGTACGGCGCCGGCACCGTTGCGCAGTTCGGGCTCACGCCAGAGCCTGATCGCCATTGGCTCATCCGCCGGTGGGCCGGCAGCGCTGGAAGTCTTGCTCAAGGGGCTGCCGCGTGATTTCTCGCCGGCCATCGTGCTGGTGCAACACGTTGACCAGGTGTTTGCCGCCGGCATGGCCGAATGGCTCGGCAGCGCCAGCGGGCTCGACGTGCGCCTGGCCCAGGAAGGCGAGCCGCCGCAAAGCGGCAAAGTATTGCTGGCCGGCACCAATCACCATATTCGCTTGCTGAAAAACGGCACGCTGGCCTACACCGCCGAACCGGTCAACGAGATCTACCGGCCCTCCATCGATGTGTTCTTCGAGAGCGTGGCCAGTAACTGGAACGGTGACGCCGTTGGGGTTTTGCTCACCGGCATGGGGCGTGATGGCGCCCAGGGGCTTAAACTCATGCGCCAACAGGGCTACCTGACCATCGCACAAGACCAAAGCAGCAGCGCGGTGTACGGCATGCCGAAGGCGGCCGCGGCCATCGACGCTGCTGTAGAGATTCGCTCGCTGGACAAGATAGCGCCACGATTGCTGGAGATGTTCCACAAATGAGTGCATTTTCCCGCAATCCTGGCCCAGGCAGTACTCAGGTGACCGCACATGAATGAATTACAGCTCGACGACTTCAAGACCGACGAAAACGCCGCCATGGTGTTGCTGGTGGACGACCAGGCCATGATCGGCGAAGCCGTGCGCCGCGGCCTGTCGAATGAAGAGAATATCGATTTCCACTTCTGCGCCGACCCGCACCAGGCCATTGCCCATGCGGTGCGGATCAAGCCGACGGTGATCCTGCAGGACCTGGTCATGCCGGGGCTGGACGGCCTGAGCCTGGTGCGCGAATACCGCAATCACCCGGCGACCAAGGACATTCCGATCATCGTCCTGTCGACCAAGGAAGACCCGCTGATCAAGAGCGCGGCATTCGCGGCCGGGGCCAACGATTATCTGGTCAAGCTGCCCGATACCATCGAACTGGTTGCACGCATCCGCTATCACTCGCGCTCCTACATGACCCTGCTGCAGCGTGACGCGGCATACCGCGCGTTGCGGGTCAGCCAGCAGCAACTGCTCGACACCAATCTGGTGCTGCAACGCCTGATGAACTCCGATGGCCTGACCGGGTTGTCGAACCGTCGGCACTTCGATGAATACATGGAACTGGAGTGGCGCCGTTCGCTGCGTGAGCAGAGCCAGTTGTCGTTGCTGATGATCGATGTGGATTACTTCAAGACCTACAACGACACCTTCGGCCACCTGGAAGGCGACGAGGCCTTGCGCAAGGTCGCCACGGCGATCCGTGACGCCAGTGCCCGGCCGTCCGACCTGCCGGCTCGTTACGGCGGTGAAGAATTCGCCCTGGTGCTGCCCAATACCTCCCAGGGCGGTGCGCGCCTGGTGGCGGAAAAACTGCGCATGACCGTGGAAGCCTTGAAGATCCCCCACATCTCCCCGAGCGAAGGGTCGAGCCTGACCATCAGCATCGGCCTGGCGACCATCACCCCGAAAACCGGCAGCAATTGCCGTGAATTGATCTCGGCGGCGGACAAGGGGCTGTATATGGCGAAGAACAATGGGCGCAACCAGGTAGGCATCGGCTGAACACTCCCCCCTTGTAGGAGCGAGCCTGCTCGCGATGGTCGTTAACGATGACGATGGCTATCTGAATAAACGCGGTGCCTGAGCGTTTCTCGCGAGCAAGCTCGCTCCTACAAAGGACTTGCGTTTTCGGCCGGGCGGACTGCCGTTTACGGCCGTTTGCCGTTATACTCGTCGGCTTTCAAAAGTTCGCCTACGAGTGCTGCCCGTCATGGAAATCAACCCGATCCTGAATACCATCAAGGACCTGTCCGAGCGCTCCGAAACTATTCGGGGGTATCTTTGACTACGATCAAAAGCATGAGCGTCTGACCGAAGTCAACCGCGAGCTTGAAGATCCGAGCGTCTGGAACAAACCTGAATACGCCCAGGAGTTGGGCCGCGAGCGCTCTGCGCTGGCGCAAATCGTCGATACCCTGGACGAGCTGAACACCGGTCTGGCCGATTGCCGCGACCTGCTGGACATGGCAGTCGAAGAGAACGACGAGGGCGCAGTGGGCGATGTCGTCGCCGAACTGGCCCGTCTCGAGGAAAGTCTGGCCAAGCTGGAATTCCGCCGCATGTTCAGCCACGAAATGGACCCGAACAACGCCTACCTGGACATCCAGGCCGGTTCCGGCGGCACCGAAGCGCAGGACTGGGCCAACATCCTGCTGCGCATGTACCTGCGCTGGGCCGACAAACGCGGTTTCGACGCGACCATCATGGAACTGTCGGCCGGTGAAGTCGCCGGGATCAAGGGCGCGACCGTGCACATCAAGGGTGAATACGCCTTTGGCTGGTTGCGGACCGAGATCGGCGTACACCGTCTGGTGCGCAAGAGCCCGTTCGACTCCGGCAACCGTCGCCACACCTCGTTCTCCGCGGTGTTCGTCTCGCCAGAGATCGATGACAAGGTGGAAATCGAAATCAACCCGGCAGACTTGCGCATCGACACCTATCGTTCCTCTGGTGCCGGTGGTCAGCACGTAAACACCACCGACTCGGCCGTACGTATCACCCACGTACCGACCAACACCGTGGTCAGCTGCCAGAACGAACGTTCCCAGCACGCCAACAAGGACACCGCCATGAAAATGCTGCGGGCCAAGTTGTACGAGCAGGAAATGCAGAAGCGCAACGCGGCGTCCCAGGCGCTGGAAGACACCAAGTCCGATATCGGCTGGGGTCATCAGATCCGTTCTTATGTACTCGATGCCTCGCGCATCAAGGATCTGCGCACTAACATCGAGCGCAGTGACTGCGACAAGGTGCTCGACGGCGATATCGACGAATACCTGGAAGCGAGCCTGAAGTCCGGGCTGTAAGCAATGCAATACGGGATCGGCTGACACCCCCCCGATCCCCTGTAGGAGCCAGCTTGCTGGCGATCCCCGGCCGCAGGCCGGGGGCAACGAACCCGTGATGGAATATTTAAAGACATGAGCGACCTAGAACTCGACCCGCAAGCCCTGCAACAGGAAGAAAACTCCCTGATCGCCCTGCGCAAGGAAAAGCTTGCTGCCGAGCGCGCCAAGGGCAATGCCTTCCCGAACGACTTCCGCCGCGAAAACTACTGCGAGCAACTGCAGAAACAGTACGCGGACAAGACCAAGGAAGAGCTGGCAGAGGCTGCGATTCCGGTCAAGGTTGCCGGTCGCATCATGCTCAACCGTGGCTCGTTCATGGTGATCCAGGACATGACCGGGCGCATCCAGGTCTACGTCAACCGCAAGACCCTGTCCGAAGAAACCCTGGCCGCGGTGAAAACCTGGGACATGGGCGACATCATCGCCGCCGAAGGCACCCTGGCCCGTTCCGGCAAAGGCGACCTGTACGTTGAAATGACCAACGTGCGCCTGCTGACCAAATCCCTGCGCCCGCTGCCGGACAAGCACCACGGCCTGACCGACACCGAACAGCGCTACCGCCAGCGCTACGTTGACCTGATCGTCAACGAAGACGTGCGCCAGACGTTCCGCGTGCGTTCGCAAGTCATCGCCCACATCCGCAGCTTCCTGATGAAGCGTGACTTCCTGGAAGTGGAAACGCCGATGCTGCAGACCATTCCAGGCGGCGCGGCAGCCAAGCCGTTTGAAACCCACCACAACGCGCTGGACATGGGCATGTTCTTGCGTATCGCGCCGGAGCTGTACCTCAAGCGGCTTGTTGTTGGCGGGTTCGAGAAAGTGTTCGAGATCAACCGCAACTTCCGTAACGAAGGCGTTTCGACTCGTCACAACCCTGAATTCACCATGTTGGAGTTCTACCAGGCATACGCCGACTACGAAGACAACATGGACCTGACCGAAGAACTGTTCCGCGAGCTGGCGCAGCTGGTTCTGGGCAGCACCGACGTGCCGTACGGCGACAAGGTGTTCCACTTCGGCGAGCCGTTCGTGCGTCTGTCGGTGTTCGACTCGATCCTCAAGTACAACCCCGAGCTGACCGCTGACGACCTGAACGACATCGACAAGGCTCGCGCTATTGCCAAGAAGGCCGGCGCCAAGGTGCTGGGCTTTGAAGGCCTGGGCAAGCTGCAGGTGATGATTTTCGAAGAGCTGGTCGAGCACAAGCTGGAACAGCCGCACTTCATTACCCAGTACCCGTTCGAAGTGTCGCCGCTGGCCCGCCGTAACGACGAGAACCCGAACGTCACCGACCGTTTCGAGCTGTTCATCGGTGGTCGTGAAATCGCCAACGCCTACTCCGAGTTGAACGACGCGGAAGACCAGGCCGAGCGCTTCATGGCCCAGGTGGCCGACAAGGACGCCGGCGACGACGAAGCCATGCACTACGACGCCGACTTCGTTCGTGCGCTGGAGTACGGCATGCCGCCAACGGCGGGTGAAGGCATCGGTATCGACCGCCTGGTGATGCTGCTGACCAACTCCCCGTCGATCCGCGACGTGATCCTGTTCCCGCACATGCGGCCGCAAGCGTAAGTGTTTCAATTAAAAAACCGCCTTTTCAGGCGGTTTTTTATTGCCTGTCTGGTACAAACGTATCAACTTGTTACTTTCATCTGAGAGGAAATACCTGTCGTGATTCGTGCAATGGCTCAAGAAGGTGCAGCGGGTATCGCCACTGCGGTCGCTGAAAGCGTTCAGTACCAGGGTCGCAAGGCCAGCCGGCAGGGCAGCGAGCAGCGACGACAGGACATTCTTGACGCCGCCATGCGCATTGTCGTGCGCGACGGCGTGCGTGCCGTCCGGCACCGTGCCGTGGCCGCCGAGGCGCAAGTGCCGTTGTCGGCGACCACTTACTATTTCAAGGATATCGATGACTTGCTCACCGATACCTTCGCCCAATACGTGGAGCGCAGCGCGGCGTACATGGGCAAGCTTTGGGTGAACAACGAGGGGCTGTTGCGCGACATGATCGCCAGTGGCGACGGCAGCCCGCAGGCGCGCTCGAAACTGGCGGACGACATTGCACGGCTGATGACCGATTACGTTCACCGGCAGCTGGTCAATCGCCGTGAGCATTTGATGGCCGAACAGGCGTTCCGCCAGGAAGCGTTGCTGAACCCGCGCCTGGCCGAACTGGTGCGCTCGCACCAGCAAATCCTGTTGCAGGGCTCTTGCCAGTTGTTCCAGGTGCTGGGCTCACGCGAGCCGCATCAGGATGCCAAGGTGTTGACGGCAATTATCGGCCGGATGGAATATCAAGGGCTGCTCAACGTCGGCGAGCCTGGCGACGAAGAGGAAATGCTCGGCATCCTGACGCGCTATATGCACCTGGTGCTGGCGTCGGAGTAGTCCCGGCTGGTGCTTTCCCCTGTGGGAGCGGGCTTGCTCGCGAAAGCGGTGTATCAGTCGACTTGAATGCTGAATATTGAACCGCCTTCGCGAGCAAGCCCGCTCCCACAGGGTGAAGCCGTGTGATCAAGGGAGTGTTGAATGAAAGCCTGGCGTGTCGTTGTGATCGCCTTGTCGTTCCTGCTGCTCAGTGGCTGTCTGGTGACCTTCAAGGAGCCGCTGCCCACAAGCGAGCCCGCGCCCAAGGGATTGCTTGGCAAATGGACCAGCACCAATGGCTGGGGCGAGCCGCTCAACCTCGAACTGAGCCGCATCGGCGACAACCGCTATCAGGCCGTCAGCTATTACCGGGCCAGGCCCGGAGAGCGGGAGGCTTATCCTTTCACGGTGTCGCGCCATGGCAACCGCTGGTATCTGTCGGCGAAGGTGCCGGCGCAGTTCGGCGGGCATTTCACCCTGGGCGGTTTTGAGTTGACCGACAAGCATGAGCTGGTGGTCTACAACCTCGATCTCGAGCAGATCAATCAGGCCATCAGGCAGAAAGCCCTGAGTGGTGAAAACTTTCAGACCAGCGATGGCGATGGCGTATTGGTCGACAGCAACATGGATCAAGTCGCTGCCTACCTCGACGACCCGGCCAATTCCGATGTGTTCGTCGAAGCGGTGCGCTACCAGCGTCAGGCCAAAGCCAAATAACCGGCAACAACAGGTTTCTACAGGAGTTTCGGGTGGACGATTACCAACAGTCGATACGCGCTTTGTCCGATCGCATCGTGCTGGCGCAGACACCGATCCGTGTCCTCGATGCGGTCAAATGGGACGACAACATTCGCAAGGGTTTCCTCAAGGCCAAGGGCAAGGAAATGCCGGCGGTGGACCGCGACTACTACCTCAACCGGCCATTGGCGTTCGATTCCAGCAAAGTGAAGCTGGAGTTCCAGAACATCGAGCGCGACATCACCCGCCAGCTCGGCCAGTTCAACCCGGTCGGGCAGATCATGCGGCGCATGTGCAAGGAATACCGCATGGTGGTGCGCATGCTCGAAGCGCGTGGCACCGAGGATTTCGGCCTGATTTCCCAGGAATTGTACGGCGCCGCCTCCGACGCGTTCCATGCCGGCGACCCGACCCTGTCCGACCTGGGCATGATGCTGTCCGAATACCTGAACAACATCGACGGCCGTGGCGATCTGAAAGATGAGCCGAAAACGCTGACGGCCAAGGATGCGGTCGACATGCTGCAGCATCGCTTGAACAAGGTGTTTGGCGAAGCCGAGGAAACCATTCGGGTGTTCGAGTCTGACGGGATCGTCGCCGATGCGGCGGCCGGTGCCGACTACATCAAGATCCGCACCGACGCGATGTTCAACGAGCGTGACGTGCGGGCCCTGGAAGTCCACGAAGGGTTGGTGCACGTAGGCACGACACTCAATGGCCTGAATCAGCCGATCTGCACCTTCCTGTCCAAGGGGCCACCCTCGTCGACGGTGACCCAGGAAGGCCTGGCGATCCTGATGGAAATCATCACCTTTGCCTCCTACCCGAGCCGCCTGCGCAAGCTGACCAACCGCACGCGGGCCATTCACATGGTGGAGGAGGGCGCGGATTTCCTGCAGGTGTTCGAGTTCTTCCGCGAACAAGGCTTCGAGATGCCCGAGAGCTACAGCAACGCCAGTCGCGTTTTCCGCGGCTCGGTGCCGACAGGTCTGCCATTTACCAAAGACTTGTCCTACCTCAAGGGCTTCATCATGATTTACAACTACATTCAGCTGGCGGTGCGTAAAGGCAAGCTGGAGCAGATACCGCTGCTGTTCTGCGGCAAGACCACCCTGGAAGACATGCGCACCTTGCGCCAGTTGGTGGATGAAGGGCTGGTGGTGCCACCGAAGTATTTGCCGGAACAGTTCCGTGACATGAATGCGTTGTCGGCGTGGATGTGTTTCTCCAACTTCCTCAACCACCTGAGCCTGGACCGGATCGAGGCGGATTACTCCAATATCCTTTAAGGCTGGTGAGATCCAAATGTGGGAGCGGGCTTGCTCGCGAAGGCGGTGTTTCAGCCAACTGAAATGTTGAATGTTAAACCGCTTTCGCGAGCAAGCCCGCTCCCACAGGGGTATGTATTCCAAACGTCACTGCGAGGCTTCACCGGATGAGAACCCTCGGCATCATCGGTCTTCTGCTGGCCTTGAGCGGTTGCAGTTCGCTGCTGTTCTACCCCGAACCCGGCCAGTTGTTCACTCCGGAAAAGGCCGGGCTCGAGTACCGCACCATCACCTTGAACACCGCCGATGGCCTCAAGCTGAACGCCTGGTGGCTGCCGGCGAAGCCGGGGGGCGAGGTCAAGGGCACGGTGCTGCACCTGCACGGCAACGGCGGAAACCTGCCCATGCACCTCGGCGGGAGCTTTTGGTTGCCGAAAAATGGTTACCAGGTGTTGCTCGTGGACTATCGCGGTTATGGCTTGTCCGAGGGCAAACCGAGCCTGCCGGCGATCTATCAGGACATCGATGCGGCGTTCGCCTGGCTGGACAAGGCGCCTGAGGTTCAAGGCAAGCCGCTGATCCTGCTCGGCCAGAGTCTCGGTGGCTCGATGGCCGTGCATTACCTGGTCCAGCACCCGCAACGACAGAAGCAACTCAAGGCCATTGTCCTCGATGGCGCACCCGCCAGTTACCGCAGCGTGGGCCGGTTTGCCCTGAGCAACTCATGGTTGACCTGGCCGTTCCAGGTGCCGTTGTCATGGCTGGTGCCAGACGGCGACAGCGCGATCAATTCCATGGTGCAACTCAAGGATGTGCCGAAACTGCTCTACCACAGCATCGACGATCCGATCGTGCCTCTTTCCAACGGCATCCGACTGTATCAAGCTGCGCCGCCGCCGCGGGTGCTGCAACTGACCCGTGGCGGTCACGTGCAGACGTTCGCCAATCCGGTCTGGCGCAAAGTCATGCTGCGCTATCTTGATGACCCGCAGCATTTCAACGGCCTGCGCCGCCTGGGTGAAATCCCCAATTACCCGGCACCCCCGAATTCTGAAGATGAACCACCAGAGAGTCCGCAATGAGTGAAGAACGTAACGCCATCCCGCTGATCATCACCGGTATCTGCAGCATCCTCGGCACCGTCGGTGCCCTGTGGTGGTACGGCTACCTGCACTTCGCCAAGCCTGAGGATGCGTTGCTGCTCAATGAGTTCACCATGCTCAAGACCATTGCGGGCGAAGACTATAAAGTCTCCCTGGAACCGGCGGCCCAGGTGGCGCAGTGCATTGATGGTGTGCTGGTGCTGTTCGACATGGAGCAAAAAGGCCTGACCGGCGTGCTGGTCGACAGCAAGAAAAAAGCCGTGCGCTGCATGGGGCAGGAAACACCGCAGAAGCTGGAGCAGTAAGCAATATTTGCTTGCGACACAAATCAAATGTGGGAGCGGGCTTGCTCGCGAAAGCGGTGTGTCAGTCAACATTATTGTTGAATGTTAAACCTCATTCGCGAGCAAGCCCGCTCCCACAGGTTCTGCGCAAGTTCAGTGTTTCTGTTTGTCGTCGGGCATCGACAGATCGTGCAGGTGCCGACGCGACAAGGCCAGGAAGCGCGGGGTCGGGCCGATGTCTTCGTACAGCGGATCGCCTTCTTCGTCGGTGGCGACCACGGTCGAGCCTTTGACGTACGGGAAGCTTCTTTCCAGTTCTTCCAGCGCAGCGCCGATCAGGTCGCCGAGCAGTTCTTCGGGATGCCGCTTGGGGTACATCTCGATGATTGCGGCCAGCCGTGCGGCCGACTCGACATCCAGGTGAATCGAGTAGCCGGTGTCGGTCAGGCGACCCTTGGCGTTTTCTTCCCAGTGATGGGCAAGCTCGCGGATTTTCATATTGACCTCATGGCTCTCCTGCTCGTGGCAGGCAGGGTGAGTGTCCGGCCTTGGCCGGCGATGGCCGTTGTACGGCTTATCTTCAGACTAGCTTCAACAGCCAAGGTTTAAAGGCCCTTCGTCGTCTTGCTTGTAAGAACCTGTCTGGGGCGGCACTCTCTAGGGTACTAGCCGCCCGGATTTTTGCTGGAGACCTGCTGATGACCGATATTGATGCACGCTTGCGCGAGGACGTTCACCTGTTGGGTGAGCTGTTGGGCAACACCATTCGTGAACAGTATGGCGACGATTTTCTCGACAAGATCGAGCAGATTCGCAAGGGCGCCAAGGCTGACCGGCGCGGTTCCATGGATGCCGAACTCAGTGCCAGCCTCAACCAGTTGAGCGAAGACGAATTGCTGCCGGTGGCGCGGGCGTTCAACCAGTTCCTCAACCTGGCCAACATCGCCGAGCAGTACCAGTTGATTCACCGCCGCGAGGAATCGCAACAGGCGCCGTTCGAAGCCCGGGTGCTGCCAGAACTGCTCGCCCGCCTGCGCGCCGAGGGGCATGGCGCCGAAGCGCTGGCCCGGCAATTGGGACGACTGGAAATCGAGCTTGTACTCACCGCACATCCCACCGAAGTCGCGCGCCGCACGCTGATCCAGAAGTACGACGCCATCGCCGCGCAACTGGCGGCCCAGGATCACCGTGACCTGACCAGTGCCGAGCGTGGGCAGATCAAGGCCACCTTGCAGCGCCTGATCGCCGAAGCCTGGCACACCGAAGAAATTCGCCGCACGCGTCCGACACCCGTGGACGAGGCCAAGTGGGGTTTCGCGGTGATCGAGCATTCGCTGTGGCAGGCCATTCCCAATTATCTGCGCAAGGCCGACCAGGCCCTGCACGCCGCCACCGGCCTGCATTTGCCACTGGAGGCGGCACCGATTCGCTTTGCCTCGTGGATGGGCGGCGACCGCGACGGCAACCCGAACGTGACGGCGGCGGTGACCCGGGAAGTCTTGCTGTTGGCGCGCTGGATGGCGGCTGACCTGTACCTGCGCGATGTCGATCAGCTGGCGGCTGAACTGTCGATGCAGCAGGCCAGCGATGAATTGAAGGCTCGGGCGGGAGACAGTGCCGAACCTTACCGGGCAGTGCTCAAACAGCTGCGTGAACGCCTGCGGGCGACGCGCAACTGGGCGCACGCCTCGTTGTCGACGCCAACGCCGGCACCGGCCGATGTGTTGCAAGACAACCGCGAACTGCTCGATCCGCTGGAGCTTTGTTATCACTCTCTGCACGAGTGCGGCATGGGCGTGATCGCTGACGGGCCATTGCTCGATTGCCTGCGCCGGGCGGTGACCTTCGGCCTGTTCCTTGTTCATCTGGATGTGCGCCAGGACTCCTCGCGGCACACCGCCGCCATGACCGAAATCACCGACTACCTCGGCCTGGGCCGCTACGAGGACTGGAGCGAAGAAGAGCGCATCGCCTTCCTGATGCGTGAACTGAGCAATCGTCGTCCCTTGTTGCCGACGTACTTCAAACCCTCCGCTGACACCGCCGAAGTGCTGGCGACTTGCCGGGAAATCGCCGCTGCGCCGCAGGCATCCCTCGGTTCCTATGTGATTTCAATGGCCGGTGCGGCTTCCGATGTGCTGGCCGTGCAGTTGTTGCTCAAAGAGTCCGGCGTGTTGCGGCCGATGCGCGTGGTGCCGCTGTTCGAAACCCTGGCCGACCTCGACAACGCAGGTCCGGTGATCGAGAAACTGTTGCTGTTGCCAGGCTATCGCTCGCGCCTGCAAGGGCCGCAGGAAGTGATGATCGGCTACTCCGACTCGGCCAAGGACGCCGGCACCACCGCGGCGGCCTGGGCGCAGTATCGGGCGCAGGAGCGACTGGTGGATATCTGCCGCACGCATGACGTAGAGCTGCTGTTGTTCCACGGTCGCGGCGGCACCGTGGGGCGTGGCGGCGGCCCGGCCCACGCGGCGATCCTGTCGCAGCCTCCGGGTTCGGTGGCGGGGCGTTTCCGCACCACTGAACAGGGCGAAATGATTCGCTTCAAATTTGGCCTGCCGGACATCGCCGAGCAGAATCTCAACCTGTACCTGGCCGCCGTGCTTGAAGCGACCGTGCTGCCGCCGCCACCACCGACGCCTGAGTGGCGCCATTTGATGGACGAGCTGGCCGCCGATGGTGTCAGCGCTTACCGCGCCGTGGTGCGGGAAAATCCGCAGTTCGTGGAGTATTTTCGTCAGTCCACGCCGGAACAGGAACTCGGTCGCTTGCCACTGGGCAGTCGTCCGGCCAAGCGTCGGGCTGGGGGAATCGAGAGCTTGCGGGCGATTCCATGGATCTTCGGCTGGACCCAGACGCGCCTGATGCTGCCGGCGTGGCTGGGTTGGGAAGCCGCCCTGAGCAAGGCCCTGGAGCGTGGCGAAGGCGAACTGCTGGGGCAGATGCGTGAGCAGTGGCCATTCTTCCGCACCCGCATCGACATGCTGGAAATGGTCCTGGCCAAGGCGGATGCCGACATCGCCCAGTCCTATGATCAGCGTCTGGTGGAGCCGAATCTGTTGCCTTTGGGTGCGCACTTACGCGACCTATTGTCGCAGGCGTGCACCATCGTTCTCGGCCTGACCGGGCAGTCGCAGCTACTGGCACATAGCCCGGCGACCCTCGAGTTCATCCGCTTGCGCAACACCTACCTCGACCCGCTACATCTATTGCAGGCCGAGTTGCTGGCCCGCTCGCGATTGCAGGACGTGGCGCAGGGCAGCCCGGTAGAACAGGCCTTGCTGGTGTCTGTGGCGGGGATTGCCGCCGGTTTGCGTAACACCGGCTAAGGTTCTTGCCGTGGGGTCAGGCATCCGGCAAGTGGGTCGGATGCCACCGCATGACGGGTTGAAAAGTGCTGTCAGGCGACAGTTAATGACGGGGTTGCGACTTGGGGAACTGTGCGCAATGGTCGCAAGAGGTAGCGGTTTCTCCGACTTTTGGCGTCTTGTGTGGGCGCAGCCTGCTGTGTATCTTGAGCAGCCTTTGGCCGTTTGGGCGGTCACGACCCTATTTTTGAGATTGGCCCCACGAGGCGAATCTGACGTTATCCATATAAAAAATTGAGGAGCACATCGATGCGCGTCATTCTGCTGGGAGCTCCCGGGGCCGGTAAAGGTACTCAGGCTAAGTTCATCACCGAAAAATTCGGCATTCCGCAAATCTCCACCGGCGACATGCTGCGTGCCGCGGTCAAGGCCGGCACCGAGCTGGGCATCAAGGCCAAGAGCATCATGGATGCCGGTGGCCTGGTGTCCGATGACCTGATCATCGCACTGGTCAAGGACCGCATCGCCCAGGCGGACTGCGCCAACGGCTTCCTGTTCGACGGCTTCCCGCGCACCATTCCCCAGGCTGAAGCCCTGGTGACTGCAGGCGTCGAGCTGGATGCAGTGGTTGAGATCGCCGTCGAAGACGAAGAAATCGTCCAGCGTATCGCCGGTCGCCGTGTTCACGAGGCCAGCGGCCGCGTGTACCACATCGTCTACAACCCGCCGAAAGTCGCTGGCAAAGACGACGTCACCGGCGAAGACCTGGTACAGCGCAAGGACGACACCGAAGAGACCGTGCGTCATCGCCTGTCGGTCTACCATTCGCAGACCAAGCCGCTGGTGGACTTCTACCAGAAACTGTCGGCTGCCAACGGCAAGCCGCAGTACAGCCATATCGAAGGTGTTGGCTCGGTTGAAGCGATCACCGCCAAGGTACTTGAAGCGCTGAGCTGAAAAACCTGATCTGCTGCATCATCCACGGCCCGCTTGCGGGCCGTAGTTGTTTATACTGGCGCACTTTTTCTGATCTCTTTTACGGAAACATCGATGAGCACCTTGCTGGCCCTGGACACCGCGACTGAAGCCTGCTCCGTTGCCTTGCTGCATGACGGCAAGGTCACGAGCCATTACGAGGTGATCCCGCGCCTGCATGCGCAGAAGCTGTTGCCGATGATCCAGCAATTGCTGGCCGATGCCGGCACCACCCTGCAAGCGGTCGATGCCATTGCCTTCGGCCGTGGCCCGGGAGCCTTCACGGGCGTGCGCATCGCCATTGGCGTGGTGCAAGGGCTGGCGTTTGCCCTGGACCGCCCGGTGTTGCCGGTGTCGAACCTGGCGGTACTGGCGCAACGTGCGATGCGCGAACACGGCGCCACCCAGGTCGCTGCCGCCATTGATGCGCGCATGGATGAAGTGTATTGGGGTTGCTACCGCGAAACGGCCGGGGAGATGCGCCTGGTGGGTGCCGAAGCGGTACTGCCGCCGGAGTCCGCGGCATTGCCGGCCGATGCCAGCGGCCAGTGGTTCGGCGCTGGCACCGGTTGGGGTTATGGCGAGCGTATCGCCGTCAGCCTGAGCGGGCAGGACGCGGGCATGTTGCCCCACGCCGAAGATCTGCTGACCCTGGCGCGATTTGCCTGGGAGCGCGGCGAGGCGATCGTGGCCGATGAGGCGCAGCCGGTTTATCTGCGCGATAAAGTGGCGACACCCAAGGCGCGTTGATTCACGCAGTACCTGTGGGAGCGGGCTTGCTCGCGAAGGCGGTGTCACATCCAACATTTGACGTGACTGGCCCACCGCTTTCGCGAGCAAGCCCGCTCCCACAGGGTTTGTGTTCTGCGCTAATTCTGCCAATCGTCATTTTCTAACCCCGGCTTTTAAACCTTTTGCCTTTTATGTGTTCTAGTTATCACTCGGCGGTTTGCGCAGCGGGTTTTGCGCCACTAAACTGCCATCACTGATTCCGAGTATGCACGTATGCGTATAGACGGCGTTTCCTCTCAGTCCTACCCCATCAAGCGCAAGCCTCGCAAAGGCCGCGTGGTGGAAGATGACGCCATCGATATCGAAGGCGAGCTGGAATTCCCGACTGAAGAGCAACTGGCTGCCCGCGCCGCCAAAGCTTCTGCGCAAAAACTGAGCAATCTTCCCGCCCGTCAGCAAGACATGATTTACCACCGTGCCATGAGCAAAAGCGTGGCGACAGCCCTGGCCAGCTACCTGAGCACCGCCGGTTTCGTCGATTGGGAAGCGGATGTGCTGGGTCTCGACCTGTACATCTGATGTCGCTGCCGTACTACCTCGGTTGCCCGTCCTGGAGCGAGAACGCCTGGCGCGATTGCCTGTACCCACCAGACGCCAAAACCGCTGATTTTCTTGATCTCTATTGCCAGGTATTCAATGCCGTGGAAGGCAACACGACCTTCTACGCCAGCCCGGCTGCCAGCACCGTGCAGCGTTGGGCCGAGACCATGCCCGAACATTTTCGATTCACCGCCAAGTTTCCCGGCGAAATCAGCCATGGCGGCGATCTGCGCGAGCAGTTGACCGCCGCCGACACCTTCCTGCAATTGCTCAGCCCTCTCGGTCAACGGGTGTCGCCGCTGTGGTTGCAACTGTCGAAAAGCTTCACGCCCCAACGTTTGCCCGAGCTGGCCGGGTTTATCGATGCCTTGCAGCGCCCGCTGGCCGTGGAAGTGCGGCACGACGACTTTTTCGCCAGGGGTGACAGCGAGCGCATGCTCAATCGCCTGTTGCTGGATCGCGGTGTCGAACGCATCTGTCTCGATCCCCGCGCACTGTTCAGTTGCACGTCTACCGAGGCTTCGGTGCTGCACGCGCAATCGAAGAAGCCCCGTGTGCCACCGCGTCCGGCGGCATTCACGCAGTTCCCGCAGGTGCGTTTTATCGGCCACCCGACGCTTGAGGCCAACGATACGTTTCTCGAGCCATGGGTCGAGAAAATCGCGCTATGGATCGAAGAAGGCCGCACGCCCTACATCTTCCTGCACACGGCCGACAACCTGTTGGCGGCGAAACTGGCGCAGCGTTTTCACGCCCGGCTGATGCTGCGTTTGCCTGGCTTGCCGGCGCTGCCTGAGCTATACAGAGAACCCGTCGCCGAGCAACTTGGCCTGCTCTGAGGCGGATTTTTCCCCCTCTACAGGAGCCTGCCCAATGGATGCGCAAACCCTTCGAGCCCAGGCGTTCAAAGCCCTTCATGAGCGCCCCGGCGTATTTGTGATTCCCAATCCGTGGGATGCCGGTTCGGCGAAAATGCTTGCCAGCCTCGGCTTCGAGGCGCTGGCGACCACCAGTGCCGGTTTTGCCTTTTCCCAGGGCCGTGCCGATGGCGGGTTGACCCTCGACGATACCCTGGTGAACGTTCGGGCGATTGTAGCCGCCACCAGCTTGCCGGTTGCCGTCGACCTGGAAAACGGCTTCGCCGATAACCCGGCTGATTGCGCCAAAAGCATTTTGCATGCGGCAGAGGCCGGTGCCGTCGGTGGTTCGATTGAAGACGCCACCGGCCGTGAAGAAGGCCCGATCTACTGTTTCGAACACGCCGTGGCGCGAATCGAGGCCTCTGTCGCTGTCGCTCGCAGTTTGCCGTTCCCCTTCACATTGACCGCCCGGGCGGAAAACTTCCTGCACGGCAACCCCGATCTGGACGACACCATCCGCCGTTTGCAGGCATTCGCCGAGGCCGGTGCCGATGTGCTTTACGCACCCGGTCTGCGCAGCGCCGAGGAGGTGTTGGCAGTGGTGCGCGCCGTGGCGCCAAAACCGGTGAATGTGTTGATGTCGGGCGGCTTGAAGCTGACGGTCGCGCAGTTGGGTGAAATGGGCGTCAAGCGCATCAGCGTTGGCTCGGCGCTGGCACTGGCGGCGTATGGCGAATTCTTTCGCGCCGCTGAAGAGATTCAGAAATCAGGCTCGTTCGGCTTCACTTCGCGGTCGATGCCGTACCAGAAGGCCAATCAGTTCTTCAAAGGCTGAACACGGGAATTGCAGGGCGGCTGAGAATCAGGCGGCGATGCGCAGGTTCTGCAGGATGATCGGGCGTGCCCAGCCATTGTCGAAATCGAGTTGTTTCTGCTGTTCCACCAGTTCCTCTGGCGAGAACGGCGGGAACGGCTTGTCGAGCAGATCGAGTTCGAATTCGGCGATCGGCAAGTGCAGCGGACGTGGTTGCGGGGCAGGGCCGGCTTCTGGCAGCGGCTGGCCGGCGTTCAGCACGATCGGGCGCACCCAGCCGCTTTCGAAGTCCTGTTGTTTTTGCTGGGCGACTATTTCATCCGCCGGGAACGGTGGGAATGGCTTGTCGGCCAGGTCCATTTCGAACTCGGCAATCGGCAGGAACAGTGGCTCGGGCGGACGGACCGGGGTGTCATGCACGTCGCATTCGCGCTGGGACACGATGTGCGCCAGCAGGTCGCTGCCAACGGTGGGTTCAACCGGGCTTTCGAGATCGACCGGTGGGAAGTTCAGCGATTGCGGCAGCACTTCACCCGACTGTTCGGCCAGCGCCCGGGCAAAGAAATCCTGCCAGATGTGGCTGACGCCGCTCAGTGCCTGGGTGTTTCGCAGGTTGTAATCGCCGTAGGGCGAGATAAAACCTGTGATTGTGGGTTGAATGTCTGACATTTCTCTCGGTCGACGCTCAGCTCTGGCAAAATGCTCGATAGTTTTGTTATCGGCCGTTTTTGCCGATCATTAATTTTTTGAGCGTGTTTTCCGATGATTGATCAACCTGCGGCCTGCCGCATCCATGTCCAGGCCCTGGACGCGGCTTTCGAGCCACAAGCCGAGCAATGGGCCGAGCGCCTGGGCTTGCCGATGCAAGTGGCGGACGGCGAATTTGCCTTGCAGGTGGGCGACCAGGGTTTGCAGCTGCAACAGCTGGGGCCGGATGCGCCGGGGCCGGTGCGGGTGGACTTCGTCGAGGGTGGTGCGGCCCATCGCCGGTTGTACGGTGGTGGCAGCGGGCAGATGATCGCCAAGGCCGTTGGCGTCGCCCAGGGCGTGCGCCCGCGGGTGCTGGATGCCACGGCGGGGTTGGGCAAGGACGCGTTCGTGCTGGCCAGCCTCGGTTGCGAGATGAGCCTGATCGAGCGTCAGCCGCTGATTGGCGCCTTGCTGGAAGACGGCCTGGCCCGTGGCGCGGAAGATTTCGATGTGGCGCCGATCGTGGCGCGCATGCGCTTGCTCAAGGGCAATTCGATCGAGGTGATGCGCAACTGGGAGGGCGAACCGCCGCAGGTGATCTACCTCGACCCGATGTTCCCGCACCGTGAGAAAACCGCGCTGGTGAAGAAGGAAATGCGCCTGTTCCGGCCGCTGGTCGGCGATGACCCGGATGCACCGGCATTGCTCGAGGCCGCGTTGGCGCTGGCCAGCCACCGGGTGGTGGTCAAGCGTCCGCGCAAGGCACCGTGCATCGAAGGGCCGAAGCCGAGCCATGCGCTGGATGGCAAGTCCAGTCGGTATGACATCTATCCGAAGAAGGCTTTGAAGCCTTAAGACCGCAGCGCCTGCTTCGCGAGCAAGCCCGCTCCCACAAGGGGTCTTGTGATCACCATAGATCCAATGTGGGAGCGGGCTTGCTCGCGAAAGCGTCAGTACAATCACTGCAAGTTCATCTGCCTCAATCAGGCCGATAAGCCCGCATAAACAACCCCACCACCTCCCGCACATGGCTCTCCGCCGCCTCGCCAACCGGCGGTTCGCCGCAGCCATACAGCAAGCGGAAATTCCCGGCGCCCTTGAGCAGGCAGAAGAAGTGCTCGGCGGCGTTGTGCGGCTTGTCGATGCGCAGCACGCCACTCTCATCGATCTTGCTCAGCAGGCGCTCCATGCCCTGCAACATGCGCTGCGGCCCGGCCTCGAAGAAGATCAGCGAGAGTTTCGGGTCCTGGCTGCCCAGGGCCATCATCAACCGGTGCAGGTTCACCGACTCATCGCTGTTGATCAGTTGATGAAAACCGCGCGCGATGTTCAGCAGCACGGTTTCCACTGACACGCCTTCGGGCAATTCGAAGAACAACGGTGGCAACTGCTCCTCGCACTTGGCCATCACGGCGGCGGAGAACAGTGTCTCCTTGTCGTTGAAGTGGCTGTAGACCGTCAGCTTTGACACACCGGCCTCGGCTGCGACGGCATCCATGCTGGTATTGGCATACCCCTTACTCAGAAACAGCGTTTTCGCCGCATCGAGAATCGCCTGACGCTTGACCAGATCCTTGGGTCTGCCTGGGCCATTGGGTGCTGAAAGATTGTTTGGCATATTCGTTTTTATTACTGGACTGGTGAGTTTGCTATTAATAACATACTGCTCAGTATAATTATTCAAAGCACCATTAGCGAAAGGTCCTTCACCATGTTCCGCTATGCCTTGCCCCTCGCGTTGCCAGTCACCCTGGCTTTTTTATTGTCTGCGTGTGGTCACGAAGAGGCGCCGCAAGTCAGTGTGCGCCCGGCCATGGTGGTCCAGCCAGAGCCTTCGGCGCAGTCCATGGAAAGCTATCCCGGTGAAGTTCGCGCGCGTTATGAGCCGGACCTGGCGTTCCGTATCGGCGGCAAAGTCAGCCGACGACTGGTCGAGGAGGGGCAGCGGGTCAAGGCCGATCAGCCATTGGCGGAGCTCGACCCTCAGGACGTGCGCCTGCAACTGGAGGCCACTCGCGCCCAGGTCGCTGCCGCTGAGGCCAACCTGAACCTGGTGCGTTCCGAACGTGATCGTTACAAGACCCTGATGGATCGCCAACTGGTCAGTCGTTCGCAGTACGACAACGCGGAAAACCTCTACCGTTCCGGTGAAGCCCGCCTCAAGCAGATCAAAGCCGAATTCAACGTTTCCAATAACCAGGCCAGCTACGCCGTGTTGCGTGCGCCGCAGGACGGTGTCGTGGCCAAGCGTCTGGTGGAAGTCGGGCAAGTCGTGGCCGCCGGACAAACGGCATTCACCCTGGCCACCGATGGTGAGCGTGAAGTGTTGATCAGCCTGCCGGAGCAGAATTTTGGCCGTTTCAAGGTCGGTGAGCCGGTGTCGGTGGAGCTCTGGACGCAACCCGATCAGCGCTTCGAAGGGCGTATCCGTGAACTGTCACCAGCGGCCGACCCCAAGTCGCGGACCTTCGCGGCGCGCATCGCCTTCAGTGCCGGCAAGGTGCCTGTCGAGCTGGGCCAGAGCGCCCGCGTGTTCGTGCAGGCTGCCGACGTGGTCCCGCTGTCCGTTCCGCTCTCGGCGCTGACGGCAGAAAACGGCGTGACCTATGTCTGGGTCGTCAGCGCCAACAACACCTTGAAGAAAACGCCGGTGCGCGTGGGCGCCTTCGGCGAGAAAAGCGTGCCGGTGCTCGAAGGGCTCAACGCCAGCGACTGGGTGGTAGCCGCCGGCGTTCATGTGCTTCTCGAAGGGCAGCAGGTACGCCCGGTGGATCGTTCGAACCGCGTGGTCAATCTGGCAGACAAGGAGTAAGCCCCGATGCGCTTCAACGTTTCCGAATGGGCGCTGCGTAATCGCCAGATCGTCCTGTTCCTGATGCTGTTGCTGGCCATTGTCGGCGCAATATCCTACACCAAGCTCGGCCAGAGTGAAGACCCGCCGTTCACCTTCAAGGCCATGGTGATTCGCACCAACTGGCCGGGAGCGACCGCCCAGGAAGTCTCGCGCCAGGTCACCGAACGCATCGAAAAGAAGCTGATGGAAACCGGCGAGTACGAGCGCATCGTGTCGTTCTCCCGCCCGGGCGAATCCCAGGTGACCTTCATCGCCCGCGACTCCATGCACTCGGTGGAGATCCCGGAGCTCTGGTATCAGGTGCGCAAGAAGATCAGCGACATCCGTCATACCCTGCCGCCGGGGATTCAGGGGCCGTTCTTCAACGATGAGTTCGGCACCACGTTCGGCAATATCTACGCCCTGACCGGCGAGGGTTTCGACTACGCCGTGCTCAAGGATTACGCGGACCGCATCCAGATCCAGCTGCAACGGGTCAAGGATGTGGGCAAGGTCGAACTGCTGGGATTGCAGGACGAGAAAATCTGGATCGAACTGTCCAACGTCAAGCTCGCCACGCTCGGCTTGCCGCTGGCTGCCGTCCAGCAAGCCCTTGAAGAACAGAACGCGGTGTCCACCGCAGGTTTCTTCGAAACCAGCAGCGAGCGATTGCAGCTACGGGTGACGGGGAATTTTCAGACGGTCGACGAGATCAGGAACTTCCCGATCCGCGTCGGTGATCGCACCTTCCGCATCTCCGATGTGGCCGATGTGCGGCGTGGTTTCAATGACCCACCGGCACCGCGCATGCGCTTCATGGGGCAAGACGCGATCGGTCTGGCGGTGGCGATGAAGGACGGCGGTGACATCCTGGTGCTGGGCAAGGCGCTGGAAATCGAGTTCGCCCGTATTCAGAAAAACCTCCCGGCCGGCATGCAGCTGCGCAAAGTCTCCGACCAACCGGCTGCGGTGAAAACCGGTGTTGGCGAGTTCGTGCAGGTGCTGGTCGAGGCACTGGCCATTGTGTTGCTGGTGAGTTTCTTCTCCCTCGGCGTGCGCACCGGCATGGTGGTGGCCCTGGCGATTCCGCTGGTGCTGGCGATGACCTTCGCCTGCATGTATTACCTCGGTATAGGCCTGCACAAGATTTCCCTCGGGGCGCTGGTACTGGCGCTGGGTTTGCTGGTGGACGACGCGATCATCGCCGTGGAAATGATGGCGATCAAAATGGAGCAGGGCTTCGACCGGGTCAAAGCGGCAAGTTATGCCTGGACCAGTACCGCGTTCCCGATGCTCACCGGTACGCTGATCACCGCGGCCGGCTTCCTGCCGATTGCTACGGCGCAATCGGGCACGGGCGAATACACCCGTTCGATCTTCGAGGTGGTCACCCTCGCGCTGTTGGCGTCGTGGGTCGCCGCCGTGGTCTTCGTGCCGTACCTGGGGGAAAAACTCCTGCCGGACCTGGCGAAAATTCACGCCGCCAAGCACGGTGCCGGCCAGCCCGATCCGTATGGCACGCCGTTCTATCAGCGCGTCAGGCGTCTGGTGGAGTGGTGCGTGCGCTGGCGCAAGACCGTGATCGTGGCGACGGTGCTGTTGTTCATCGCCTCCATCGTGCTGTTCCGTTTTGTGCCGCAGCAGTTCTTCCCGGCATCGGGTCGCCTGGAGTTGATGGTCGATCTGAAACTGGCCGAAGGCGCTTCGCTGAGTAACACCGCGGACGAGGTCAAACGCCTCGAAGCGCTGCTCAAGGACAAGGCGGGGATCGACAATTACGTGGCCTACGTCGGCACCGGGTCGCCGCGTTTCTACCTGCCACTGGATCAGCAACTGCCGGCGGCGAGCTTCGCCCAGTTTGTCGTGCTGGCGAAAACCATCGAGGAACGCGAAGCCCTGCGTACCTGGTTGATTGCAACGCTCAATGAACAATTCCCCGCTCTGCGCTCGCGGGTCACGCGTCTGGAAAACGGTCCGCCGGTTGGTTATCCGGTGCAGTTCCGCGTGACCGGGGAGCACATCGAGGAAGTCCGGGCGCTGGCGCGTAAAGTCGCGGCCAAGGTTCGCGAGAACCCGCATGTGGTCAACGTCCACCTGGATTGGGAAGAGCCGAGCAAGGTGGTGTACCTGAACATCGATCAGGACCGCGCGCGGGCGCTGGGCGTGAGCACGGCGAACCTGTCGAGGTTCCTGCAAAGCTCCCTGACCGGTTCCAGCGTCAACCAGTACCGCGAAGACAACGAGTTGATCGAGATCCTGTTGCGCGGCACCTTGCATGAGCGCACCGAGTTGTCGTTGCTGCCGAGCCTGGCGGTGCCAACCGATAACGGTCGCAGCGTCGCGCTGTCGCAGATCGCGACCCTGGAATACGGCTTCGAAGAGGGCATCATCTGGCACCGCAACCGTCTGCCCAACGTGACTGTTCGCGCTGATATCTATGGCAAGGAGCAACCGGCGACGCTGGTGCAGCAGATCATGCCGACCCTGGATCCGATCCGCGCCGAATTGCCTGACGGCTACTTGCTGGATGTCGGTGGCACGGTAGAAGACTCCGCGCGCGGGCAGAATTCGGTGAAGGCCGGTGTGCCGTTGTTCATCGTGGTGGTGCTGACCTTGCTGATGCTGCAACTGCGAAGTTTCTCGCGCACGGCGATGGTGTTTCTGACGGCGCCGCTGGGGTTGATCGGGGTGACGTTGTTCCTGCTGGTGTTCCGTCAGCCGTTCGGTTTCGTGGCCATGCTGGGGACTATCGCGTTGTCCGGGATGATCATGCGCAATTCGGTGATTCTGGTGGATCAGATCGAGCAGGATATCGCGGCGGGGCTCAAGCCCTGGCAGGCGATCATCGAGGCGACCGTGCGGCGGTTCCGGCCGATTGTGTTGACGGCGCTTGCGGCGGTGTTGGCGATGATTCCGCTGTCGCGCAGTGTGTTTTTTGGGCCGATGGCGGTGGCGATCATGGGGGGGTTGATTGTTGCTACGGCGTTGACGCTTTTGTTTTTGCCTGCGTTGTATGCGGCGTGGTTTCGGGTGAGGAAGGAGTCCGTTTGACCGGGGGCTTATCCATTTTTTGGGTAATGGCGGCTGGCGGTTTCGCCCTTACGGCGAGTCACTTTTAACAAGCGCCTTAAAAGTAACCAAAAGCGCTCGCCCCTTACGTACGGCCCCTCGCCTAGGCTCGGGGTTCCTTCGCTCCGGCATTCATCCGGGGGCATTGCCCTCCGGTCGGCTTCGCTCGACCTACATGCAATGAGTTCGACTGCGTCGAACGGCGCTGCGCGCCAGTCCCCGGATGAACACCTCCACTCAGCCTGCCGAGGGGGCGGGTGGATCAAGATCAAGAGCTGCAGGCGAGCTAACGCTCGGCCTGATGAGTGGTGAAGAGCCTTGGTGTCCGCCGAACTGCTTTTGCTCTGCTCTTCTGTGGGAGCGAGCCTGCTCGCGAAGGCGGCCTACTGGCCGACCTGGTTATCTGGCCGTACCCAAGACCTGTGGGAGCGGGCTTGCCCGCGATGGCGGCCCAACAGTCAACAACGTTTATCGCCTAGGCCAACCATTCAGACCATTCCCACAAGGTTTTCAGGTTGCCCGTCGGAAGGACGATCTCTAGCCTTCACCCGTCGCTGCCAATTCAGCGACCGGGACTGCAAGCCCGCCAATAGTTTGTCAGGCGCCAGCTTTGGGAGCTTCGCAATGATCAAAGACAGTCCGGATTCCTTCGCCTCGGAATCCGAAAAACAAATGAGAACCGCCTGCCGGCCCTGTCCAATTTTCACCATCCGCCCAGGCGTCGATTCCGAAACCCTGCTGGTCCATGCCTACGAAACCCTCGCCTCAGCCAACGTGATGGCAACTGAATTGTCATCCATCCTGACCGGCCCCACCTGCAATCTGGTTCTCGGCATTCAGCAGATGATTGTCCTGGCGCAGCTATCGGTGAATCGCGTCCTCGATCAGTTGGATCCGCAGCATTAGCCAAAGGAAGAAGCCCACTGAACCTTTACCAACCAGCGGGCCTTCATTGTTCCTACATCCATCTCGGACCCGTCTGATATTGAGGCTGAAAAACTCAGGTGTTGTACTCAGGCACCCGGCTTACGCATGTTTGAGACACCGCCATGAAAAATCCACCTGCTTTGAGGGGCCGGACCGATCCGGTGTTTGATCGGCTGTTGCGATCGCCACACAAGGAGCGCCTTTCGGAGTACCTCGCCTTGCTCAAGCCCCTGGACGATCAGGGGCGTTACCTGCCGTTCGATTCATTGCGCTACCGCTGGGCTCCCGGGCTGGATTCGAACCTGTGCTGGGCCTTGGTCAAGAAAGCGCGGACTGCACAGTATTCGAGCCTTTTGCCATTGGGCGAGCCGGCGTGCTGGCTGAAATTCATGCTGACGCCGCAGGCGCAAAAAGCCATTTCCGTAGTGGATCGTCAGGCGACAACCGCAGTGCTGGAATACATGACCGGACAGATTGGCGAGCGCGCTCATTTCAGCTTTTTGCTCAATGATCTGATCGAAGACGAGGCCATCAGCAGCAGCCAGCTTGAAGGTGCGGCCACCACGACGCGGGTGGCCAAGGACATGCTCAAGCGCCACCGCTCGCCGCGTACGCCGGATGAACGAATGGTCTTCGGTAACTTCAAGATGATGAACTTCGCCTGGGAGCAGCGTTACGAGCCACTGAGCGTCGAGCTGATTGCAGCCATGCATCGAGTTGGCGTCGAGGGTATCGACGATTCGCGGTATTCGCCTGGAGTCTTCAGGATCAACGATGACGTCGTAGTCCAGGATGGCGAGGGCAACACCGTGCATTCGCCACCGCCTGCAACAGGGCTCGTGTCCCGTTTGCAGTTGCTGGCCAAGTGGATCAACCAACCCCACAACAACCCTCATCAAGCGAACTACCTTCATCCATTGATCAAAGCCATCGCGCTGCATTTTGTCTTGGGTTACGAGCATCCTTTTCGCGACGGCAACGGTCGCGTAGCGCGTGCGTTGTTTTACTGGTTCATGTTCAAAAATGACTTCTCGGCGTTTCGCTACATCGCCATCAGTGTTTTGTTGCGCAATGCGCCGTTGAAGTACGGGCGGTCGTATTTGAATACCGAGGCGGATGACCTGGATCTGACGTACTTCATCGATTTCCAGTGTTCGGTGGTGTTGCGGGCTGTGGGCAGTTTTACCGAGGCGTATCGGAAAAGTCTGGACGATGTGCAGCAATTTGATTGCTGGTTGCGTGAAAGTGGTTTTCTCGACCAGCTCACCGAGAAACAGCGGGCGTTGTTTCAAGTGGCCAGGAGCGGAATGGCCAAGGAGTTCACGGCGGTCAATGTGAAGGCGAATCTGGGTTGTTCCTACAACACAGCGTCAGCCACGCTAAATGGGCTGGTCGCGTTGAAGTTGTTCGAGAAACGCAAGATGGGGCGTGAGTGGGTGTTCTTTCCAAGACCCGTATCAGCGGCCTGAACCTTTGTGGGAGCACGCCTGCTCCCACAGGTTTTGTATTGCGGCTCAGAGCGTACCAAACACCTTCTTCGCCAAACTGGTCGCCGCCGCCGCCGGGTTCTGGCGGATGGTTTCTTCCTGTTTGCCGATCATCTCGAACAAGCCATTCAGCGCTTGTTCGGTGACGTAGTTTTCGACGTTGGCGTTTTTCGCATCCACTACGCCCATGGTCGCCGCTTGCCCGGCGAACGAGTTGTACTGCTGGGCCAGGCCAACCTGGTCGGTGGCTTTCTTGACGATAGGCAGGAACTTGGCGCGGATCTGTTCGCGGCTGGTCTTGTTCAGGTATTGGGTGGCCGAGTCGTTGCCGCCGCTGAGGATGCCCTTGGCATCTTCCACGGTCATTTTCTTCACGGCGTCGACGAGGATCGGCTGGGCCTGGGTGACGGCGGTTTCCGCCGCTTTGTTCATGCTGGCTTCCAGTTCATCGACCTGATCGCCCATGCCGAACTGTTTCATCTTGCTCGCGACCTTGCCCAGTTTGCCCGGCAGTTCGATCTTCACGTCCGGGTTGTTGCTGAAGCCGCCCGGAGTACCGAGTTGTTTCACGGCCAGTTGCGCACCTTGGGTCAGGGCGTCCTTGAGGCCGCCAGTGGCGTCTGTCTGCGACAGGTCGCTGAGGGACAGCGCGAGTGCGCTCGCGGAGATCATCAGGCCTGCGCACAGGCCGGCAAAGCGAAGGGTAGGGCGGAACATGGCGACTTCCTTTTTCAAAAAGACATTTAGCGGGCCGCGTCGACGCGAACCTTCAATGGCTGTGGATCGGTGCCGTCCAGACGCACGGCGTGATTCTCGGTGGTGATGAACAGCAGTTTGCCATCGACTTCAATGCGCGCATTGATCGAATAACGGTGATTGGGCTCGATCTGCAACGGGTCGTAGCTCAGCTTGAAGGGGAGCGGCACCTGGCCTTTGACCGGGCCGCGTTGTTCGTCGATGACCTTGGCCGGGGCATCGGCGAGCGAGATGTCTTGCAAGCTGACGCTGAGGACCGCCGTTGGTGGCAGTGCGATGCGTTGCAGGTAGAAGACTTCACCATTGAGGGTGGCCTTGGGCGCCGGGGTCGGATGCTGGCAGGCAGTGAGCAGCACGGCAGCAGCGATCAGGGACAGTTTTTTCATTGGAAGATCTCCGTATCGAGGGCGCCAGAACCGACTGGCGCCCTGATCAATCTAGACGCTTTGTGCCGGCGCTGCGGGTTGGTCGGCAGCATCTTCACTGCGATGCAACGCCACCTGACGGATCGACAGGCGAATCTCCGCCGGCAACACCCGTTTGGCCGCGCCTTCGGCCAGTTCGCCGAGCAGTTCGTGATAGCCCAGCTTGCCGGCTTCGTCGCGCTTGAGCACCTCGAGGTCGAGCATGGTCTGGATGAAGTGGCGGAACAGGCTCTTGTCGAAGAATTCCGGGGCGTTCAGGCCATGCAGGATCGACAGGCGCTGGGCCATGACCGTGCACAGGTCTTCCAGTTCTTCGGCGCTGATGCTGTTCTGGCCGCTGTTGAGCAGCAGGGACACGGTCATGTAGAAGCGCTGCAGGGTCTGGGCGATGCTTTTCGACAGCAGCGTCAGCAGCACGAAATGCCGTGAACTTGGCGCCGGGCGCAGGTACACGGCGTTCTCGAAACGCAGCAGGCCTTGTTCGACGAACGCTTCCAGCCACTGGTCGATCACCCCGTCCAGTTCGTCCAGCGTCCAGCGGATGAACAGTTCCGCTTGCAGGTACGGATACAACGCGCGGGCGTAACGCAGGATCTGTTCGCGGCTCATGCGCGAGGCGCTCTGGAAGAAGCTCGCCAGCAGTGCCGGCAGCGCGAAGATGTGCAGCACGTTGTTGCGGTAGTAGGTCATCAGGACGGCGTTCTGTTCGTCCAGATACAGGATCTTGCCAAGGGCGTCGCTCTGTTCGGACAGCAGGTGCATGTCCTTCACGTGCTCGATCAACGCTCGGCCATCACCGTCCGGCAGGGTGGTGTGCGGCGAGTACGGCACCTTGCGCAGCAGCGCCAGATACAAGTCGAGCACCCGTGCCATGGCGCGGTCGTCCAGGGCCAGGCGGCTGGTGGACAGGAGTGCCAGCGCTACCAGGTTGACCGGATTGATCGCCGCCGCTTCGTTCAGATGCTGCGCGACTTTCTCGCCCAGGCGGTTGGTGGTTTCGTTGAGCCAGGCAGGCCTGAATTGCGGGCCGAGTTCCTGTTTACGCCAGTCCGGTTGTTCGCTGTCGAGGAACTCCGCCAGTTTGATCGGCTCGCCGAAGTTCACCGCCACCTGGCCGAAGCGCTGCTTGAGCGCGCCGATGACTTTGAAGATGTCGAAGATCGATTCTTTCTTCTTGCTCGCACCGCGCAGTTCGCCGAGGTAGGTGCGGCCTTCCAGTACGCGCTCGTAGCCGATGTACACCGGTACGAACACGATGGGCACGCGCGACGAACGCAGGAAGCTGCGCAGGGTGATCGCCAGCATCCCGGTCTTCGGTTGCAGCATGCGCCCGGTGCGCGAGCGGCCGCCTTCGACGAAGTACTCCACCGGGAAGCCTTTGGTGAACAGGGTGTGCAGGTATTCGTTGAACACTGAGGTGTACAGCGGGTTGCCCTTGAACGTACGGCGCATGAAAAACGCACCGCCGCGACGCAGCAGGCCACCGATCCCCGGCATGTTGAGGTTGATCCCGGCGGCGATGTGCGGCGGGGTCAGGCCATTGCGAAACAGCAGGTAGGACAGCAGCAGGTAGTCGATGTGGCTGCGGTGGCAGGGTACATAGATCACTTCGTAACCCGGGGCGACCTTCTGCACGCCTTCGATGTTGTTGACCTTGATGCCGTCGTAGATCTTGTTCCAGAACCAGCTCAGCACCACTTCCATGAAGCGGATTGCGGTGTAGGTGTAGTCCGAGGCGATCTCGTTGCCGTAGCGCAAGGCCTGGGCCTTGGCTTTTTCCGCGGAGATGTTTTCGCGCTCGGCTTCGTCGAGGATCGCTTGCTTGACCAGCGGCTGGTTGACCAGGCCCTTGACCAGGTTGCGGCGGTGGGAAATGTCCGGGCCGATCACCGCCGCCTTCAGATTGCGGAAATGCACCCGCAGGATGCGCTGGGCCATGCGCACGGTGCGCTCGTGGCCCTTGTTGTGGTCGATCAGTTCGCGCAAGTGGATCGGCGCGGAGAACTGCACGCGGGTCTTGCGTCCCAGCACGATGATGCTCAGCAGGCGACGCAGGCGCCCGGTCACCGCCCAGCTATCGGCGAAGAGCAGTTTCCATGGGCTGTTCTCGCTGTCCGGCGACTGGCCCCAGAACACGCTGACCGGGATGATCTGCGCATCTTCGGCGGCATTCTGGCTCAGGGCGCTGACCAGGCGGGTCAACGTCGGCGGCGCGCCGCGCTTGTCCTGGCGGCCGAGCCAGTCCGGGTCCGGCGTCAGGTAGAAGAACGCGGCAGGTTCCAGCAGGTTGCCCACCGATACCGGCAGCACCGGGCGCGGCAGGCCGGCCTTGCGGCACTCGGTGTCGACCACGGCGAGGTCGGTCAGCGAAGGGTTTTGCAGGACGTAGAACACCGGACGACTGCGGTCGAGGTTGAGGGTGAACGACGACTGGTTGATCGTCTCCGAGCGAACCCAGAGGTACAACAGTCGGCGCAGGGTGCCAAACACAAGACGGCGGAACGGGGAGCGGGTCATACGGCTTCTGCGTGAGTGGAAAAAACCAAGCGTTTGCTCGGGCGGACGATAGTGTGCCGGATTCGTCGAAAATCGGCAAAAAAGCGCGTAAGTAAACTCCTGTTGAGAGTTTTTGCGTCTGTCATATACTCGGCGCTCTGTCGCCGTTGCCCTCATGGGACCGGTATGCGCAGGCTGACGTTCCCGAGGCTTTCCTGCGAAAAGCCCGATCAATAATAAAAAGGGAGTATGAACAAATGGCAACACGCGAAACCGGCAACGTGAAGTGGTTCAACGACGCCAAGGGCTACGGCTTCATTCAGCGCGAAGACGGGGTGGACGTGTTCGTGCACTACCGCGCGATTCGTGGCGAAGGCCACCGCTCGCTGACTGAAGGCCAGCAGGTCGAGTATGCGGTGGTGCAAGGGCAGAAGGGCTTGCAGGCTGAGGATGTGGTGGGGCTGTAAACCCACTCTTCAGTTCACCCAAAAAACCACTGTAGGAGCGAGCTTGCTCGCGAAGAGCTCAAGGACGCCGCGCTTTCCCGGAGTTGGCGCGTTATCGTTGACGACCATCGCGAGCAAGCTCGCTCCTACAGGGGCGATGTTCGGGCTTCAGGCAGTTTTCCAGGTGATTTCTTCTTCACCGTCGGTGCTGATGCGAATCCAGCGGTCCGCTGTTTCCTCGCCTTCCTCCTCGACCCAGCTACCCGGTGCGCAACGCACTTCTACATTGAGCGCGGCAAAGGCTGCGCGGGCGCAGGCGATGTCGTCGTCCCATGGGGTCTGGTCGCTTTCCAGGTACAGGCTGTTCCACTTGCCGACCGCTTTTGGCAGCCAGGTCACGGGCACGTTGCCGGCCTTGCACTTGTAGGTCTGGCCCTTCTGGACCCATTCCGTGCACGGACCCAAAGCCGCACCGAGCCAGGTGGAAATGGCTTTGTGGTCGACGTCGGCGTCTTTCAGGTAAATCTCGATATCGGGCTGGCGCATGGATGTCCTCACTGCGGGTCTGAAAAATCCATTCGCGGATTTAGCCGGTCTTGAGCCGTTGCCCAAGACCAAAAATTTAAGTTGCTCTCTGGTTACGACTGCAGAACGAAATAATCGTAGCGCATCGACACGGTGACCTCGAACGGCTCGGCCTGCTCGATGACGGCAGCGCGGCGCTCGGCACTGGCGCGCCAGCCGTGGGGCGTCATGGCCAGCAGGTTCGCCCGGTCCTGACCGTTTGCCAGCGTCAGTTTGTATTCCAGGGTTTCACTGTGCGCCAGCGCCATGCCTTCGGGCACCAGGGCCAGATGCTTGTCGTCGGTGTATTCACGGACTTCGTCGTACAGCCGCTCACGCAGCTCCATCAGGTGGCCGCTGGTCGGCCCGACTTTCATCAGGCCGCCGCCGACGCTGAGCAGGCGTTTGGCCTCTTCCCAATCGAGCGGGCTGAAGACGCTCGCCAGGAACTGGCAACTGCCGGAAGCCAGCGGCACCCGCGCCATGCTGGCGATCAACCAGGTGAGCTTCGGGTTGCGTTTGCAGGCGCGCTTGACCGCTTCGCGGGAGATGTCCAGCGCGTAGCCGTCAGCCTCCGGCAAGGCCTCGGCGATCTGCGCGGTGTAGTAACCCTCGCCACAACCGATATCGACCCAACGTCCCGGTGCATAACCTGCCGCCAGCTCCGCCAGGCGTTTGGCCACCGGGGCATAGTGCCCGGCGTTCAGGAAGTCGCGGCGGGCTTCGACCATCGCCTGGTTATCCCCAGGGTCGCGGCTGTTCTTGTGCTGCACCGGCAACAGGTTCAAGTAACCCTGGCGCGCGCGGTCAAAACGATGCCCGGCGGGGCAGGCCACGCCGTTGTCCACCGCGTTCAGCGGTTCACTGCAGATCGGACACGCCAGCATCAGGCAAGCAACTTGATCAGGGTCTGGTAGTAGATCTCGGTCAACACGTCGAGATCCGCCGCCAGCACGCGCTCGTTGACCTGGTGGATGGTCGCGTTGACCGGGCCCAGCTCTACCACCTGGGTGCCCATGGTCGCGATGAAGCGGCCGTCGGAGGTGCCTCCGCTGGTTGACGCCTTGGTTTCACGACCGGTGATGTCCTTGATGCTCGACGACACCGCGTCCAGCAGTGCACCTGGTTCGGTGAGGAACGGCAGGCCGGACAGGGCCCAGTCCACGTGCCAGTCCAGGCCGTGCTTGTCGAGGATGTCGGCAACACGCTTCTGCAGGCCTTCGACGGTGGACTCGGTGGAGAAACGGAAGTTGAACACCGCCACCAGGTCACCCGGAATCACGTTGGTCGCACCGGTGCCGGAGTTGACGTTGGAGATCTGGAAACTGGTCGGTGGGAAGAAATCGTTGCCGTGGTCCCAATGCTCGGCAGCCAGTTCGGCCAAGGCCGGGGCAGCGAGGTGGATCGGGTTTTTCGCCAGGTGCGGGTAGGCCACGTGGCCTTGCACACCGCGTACAGTCAGCTTGGCGCCGAGGGAGCCGCGACGGCCGTTCTTGACCACGTCACCCACCAGGGTGGTGCTCGACGGTTCGCCGACGATGCACCAGTCCAGGCGTTCCTTGCGGGCGGCGAGGCGTTCGACCACCGCCTTGGTGCCGTGATGCGCCGGGCCTTCTTCGTCGCTGGTGATCAGGAACGCGACTTTGCCCTTGTGGTTCGGGTAGTCGGCGACAAAGCGCTCGGAGGCGACGGTCATGGCCGCGAGGCTGCCTTTCATGTCGGCGGCGCCACGACCGCAGAGCATGCCGTGTTCGTCGATCAGCGCGTTGAACGGTTCGATCTGCCAGGCCGTCACCGGGCCGGTCGGGACCACGTCGGTGTGGCCGGCGAAGCACAGCACCGGGCCGTCGTCCTGGCCGTGGGTGGCCCAGAAGTTATCCACATCTTCGATGCGCATCGGTTCCAGGGTGAAACCGGCATCGCCCAGGCGTTGCATCATCTGCTTCTGGCAATCGGCGTCGATCGGCGTCACGGACGGACGGCGGATCAGGTCGATGGCGAGCTGGAGGGTCGGCGAAAGGTCGGCGTGGGCCGTCATGGAAAACTCCGAAAGTCATGAATGTGGGCGCGGACTAACTGTGGGAGCGAGCCTGCTCGCGAATGCGCTGTGTCAGCCAACATAAATGTTGATTGTTACAACCCTTTCGCGAGCAAGCTCGCTCGTACAGGGATCAGGTCAGGCCATTGGGCCGCAGGCCCCGCAAAATGGCGGTTATCTTAAAGCAAAACGGCGACCATTGGCCGCCGTTTAGTGCATCCACAGAGATTTAGACGACAGGTGCCGTTTCAGGTTCGGCGACCGGTTTGGGCAGCGACGACAGGAACGCCATGATCAGCGCCGCGACGTACGGCAGCGACTGCACCAGCAGCATGGTGACCCAGAAGCGCATGTCGTTGCTCGGCAGGCCCTGCACCAGGAAGATCCCCAGCGCCGCGCCCCACAACAGCAGCATGATGAACATCTCTTCCCGGGCTTCCGAAATCGCTACCCAGAAGCCGTGGTTATCGGCGTTTTTCGGTGTGCGGAAGAACGGAATGCTGCTGGTGAAGAAGCCATACAGCACTGCTTTGGCGATGATATGGGACAACGCCAGGCCTGCCAGAGCCGCGCAGAAGGCATCCTTGAGGTTGACCCCGACCGCACGACGGTAGAGGAAGATGATCTTGGCGACCTTGAACACAAACAGCGCCAACGGCGGGATCGCGAAAATCAGCAGCGGTGGATCGACCCGTTGCGGCACGATGATCATCGCCGCCGACCACAACAGTGCGCCGACGGTGAAGAAGATGTTCATACCGTCCGCCACCCACGGCAACCAGCCCGCCAGGAAGTGATAACGCTGGCCACGGGTCAGCTCGGTGTCCTTGCCGCGCAGCAGGGCGGCGGTATGACGCTTGATGATCTGAATCGCTCCGTAGGCCCAGCGGAAGCGCTGTTTCTTGAAGTCGATGAAGGTATCGGGCATCAGGCCCTTGCCGTAGCTGGTGTGGTAATACGCCGCCGACAGGCCTTTTTCGAATACCCGCAGGCCCAGTTCGGCGTCTTCACAGATGCACCAGTCGGCCCAGCCCAGTTCCTCGAGCACCGAACGGCGGGTCATGGTCATGGTGCCGTGCTGGATGATCGCGTCGCGGTCGTTGCGGGTGACCATGCCGATGTGGAAGAAGCCCTTGTATTCGGCGTAGCAGAGCTTCTTGAAGGTGCTTTCGTTCTGGTCGCGGTAATCCTGCGGCGACTGCACCACGGCGATTTTCGGGTCGGCGAAGTGCGGCACCATGTGCTTGAGCCAGTTGCGGTCGACGCAGTAGTCCGAGTCGATCACGGCAATGACTTCAGCATCCTTGGCGGTGTGCGGAATCAGGTAGTTCAGCGCGCCGCCCTTGAAGCCGGCCAGGGGGGCCACGTGGAAGAACTTGAAGCGCGGGCCGAGGGTTGCGCAGTAGTCACGCACCGGTTCCCAGACCGCCGGGTCCTTGGTGTTGTTGTCGATGATCAGGACTTCGAAGTCCGGATAGTCGAGGTTGGCCAGGGCGTTGAGGGTCTGTTTGACCATCTCCGGCGGCTCGTTGTAGCAGGGAACGTGAATCGACACTTTCGGGCGATAGCTGGAATCGCCCACCACCGGCAGGAATTCGCGTCGACGCTTGTGCACCCACACCGCTTCGGCCAGTTCGTGGGCTTCGGTCAGCAGCACGATAAACACCCCGAGCGCACCGAGGGCGAGCAAGAAGCCCACCGTCAGGCTGAACCAGGTGCTGTATTGCTGGCTGTAGTCGTAACCGATCCACACCAGCACCGAGCCGCACAGGAACGCGATGAAGGTCAGGAAGGTACGGCCACGCTGACGCAGGGCCGAGCCGTCGATCATCAGCAGGGTCAGCGACAACAGTGCCAATACCACCGAACCAATGGCCAACACGCGCCACTGCGGAATCGCGACGACCGGGCCTTCGAAGTTGAACTTCTGCTGGCGTGCGGCGTTGAACACGCCCCAGTAGGCGCCGACGGAGCCTTCGTCACTGGCTTTCCACGGTTGGTCAAACGCTTCGATCACGAAGTAGTTGAAGCCCTGGCGGTTGAGCTTGTTGACCAGGGTTCGCAGGTAGATCGCCTGGTCCGCCGGTGAGGCATCGGCGCCACCGCGCATGCGGCCATTGCTCGGCCAGCCCACTTCGGACAGCAGCAGCGGCTTTTTCGGGAACATCTTTTTCAGGTCGCGGGCGCGGTCAAGGACGAACTGCTGCGCTTTATCCACAGGGATAAATTCCCAGTACGGAAGGACGTGCGCGGCGATCAGGTCAACGTGTTTGGCCAGTTCCGGATGTTCCTCCCAGACGTGCCACTGCTCGGAGGTGGTGACCGGCACCTTCACGGCGGCGCGCACGCGATCGAGCAGAACGCTGAGTTCCTTGGCGGTAATTTCCTTGCGGAAGATCGCTTCGTTGCCGACCACCACTCGAACCACGCTGCGTGAGGAGTTGGCAATTTCAATGGCCCGGGTAATTTCCCGTTCGTTGCGTTCCTGGTCCGGGCTGATCCAGATCCCCAGGGTCACCCGCAAGCCGAACTCTTCCGCGAGTTTCGGGATGTCTTGCAGGGAGCCATCGACCGAGTAGATGCGGATGTTGTCCGTCAGCTTGCTCATGATTTCCAGGTCGCGACGCATCTCATCGTCGGTCGGATACTGTTCCTTCTGTGGGAATTGTCCTTGTTGGAACGGTGAGTAGGAGAAACCGGAGATCTGCTCCGGCCAGTTGGGGGCGGTGACCGGGCGATTGATCAGCGCCCAGAAGCCGGTAAACAAGGCTGCGATGGCGAGCACCACGACCAGGTTGAGTCCAAATTTACGCGATGACATGGTTATTTCGGGTTCCAAAGGCTGTGGAACGAGGGGACGGTCGGCGGCCGTAAATGGGCGCGCATCCTACACCGGCAGTTCACTGAACGTACATCGGACAGGGAAATGCCTGACGTTGGGCAGTTAACTTTCACATAAGTTCTTACACTTGTAGCTTGAAGCTTAAAACTTGGTGCTGCGAAGCCCTATACTGCGCGCCGGTTTTTGGGGTAATGGTCATGAGTACAGAAGATCCGCGGTTTGCAGGCATCGCCCGTTTGTATGGCATCGAGGGGCTGGAGCGCCTGCGTGCGGCCCATGTGGCGATCGTTGGCGTCGGTGGTGTCGGTTCCTGGGCGGCGGAAGCCATGGCCCGTTGTGGCGTGGGCGAGATTTCGCTGTTCGACCTGGACGACGTCTGCGTCAGTAACGCCAACCGCCAGCTGCATGCGCTGGACAGCACGGTGGGCAAGCCCAAGGTCGAGGTGATGGCCGAGCGTCTGCGCGGGATCAACCCGGACTGCACGGTGCACGCAGTACCGGACTTCGTTACCCGCGACACCATGGCCGAGTACATCACGCCAAACATCGACTGCGTGATCGACTGCATCGACAGCGTCAACGCCAAGGCTGCGCTGATCGCCTGGTGCAAGCGGCGCAAGATCCAGATCATCACCACCGGTGGCGCGGGCGGGCAGATCGACCCGACGTTGATCCAGGTCTGCGACCTCAATCGCACGTTCAACGACCCGCTGGCGTCGAAGGTGCGCTCTACCTTGCGCCGCGACTACGGTTTCTCCCGCACCGTGACTCGCCACTACAGCGTGCCGTGCGTGTTTTCCACCGAGCAACTGCGCTACCCGAAACCGGACGGCAGCATTTGCCTGCAGAAGAGTTTTGTCGGTGATGGCGTGAAGCTCGACTGCGCGGGCGGGTTTGGCGCAGTGATGATGGTGACGGCGACCTTCGGCATGGTCGCGGCGACCAAGGCTGTGGATAAAATCGTGGCTGGAGTGCGGCGACCGGCGGATCGGGTCAAGCCTCAGGCCTGATTTGTGTGGCTGATGGCCCTTCGCGGGCAAGCCCGCTCCCACAGGGATTTCGGTGATCCTGTAGGAGCGGGCTTGCCCGCGATGGGCTGCGAAGCAGTCCTCTTATTGAGCCAACTCCCGCATTCGCTGAAGCACCGCATTCAAGCCATTGCTGCGGGATTCGGACAACTGCCGCCCCAACCCCAACTGATTGAACCAGTCCGCCAGGTCCACCTGCTGCAACTCAAGCGCGGACAAGCCGTTGACCCGTGCCAGCAGCAACGCCACCAACCCGCGAATCAAGCGAGCATCACTGTTGGCGCTGAACTGCCAATGGCCGCCGCGCAGTTCACCCACCAGCCACACCTGGCTTTCACAGCCGTGCACCCGGTTGGCGTCGCACATCTGCGCATCACTCAACGCCGGCAGACGCTCGCCCCATTGCATCAACAGGCGTGCGCGTTGTTCCCAACCGGCAGCTTTCTGAAAGGTGTCCAGCGCCGTCACGGCATCGGCAGGCAGGTTCATCGCAGCAACTCCAGCGCCTGATCCAGGGCAACAAAGAACCGCTCCAGGTCTTCGGAATCGTTGTACAGCGCCAACGACACCCGAATCGCCCCGGCCAGTTCGAAGCGTTTGAGCAGCGGCATGGCGCAGTGATGACCGGCGCGCACGGCGATCCCTTGTTCGGTCAGCAAATGCGCGAGATCGGCGTTATGCACACCTTCGACAGTAAAACTGGCCAGTGCCACTTGCGGCCTGGCCAGCAGGCGAATGCCCTTGCGCGCCTCAAGGCCCTTGAGCAGGCAGGCATGCAGCGCCGCTTCATGGGCGGACACGGCGTCCTGATCGAGCCCGGCGAGGTAATCCAGGGTTGCTCCAAGGCCGATCACACTGGCAATCGGTGGCGTTCCGGCCTCGAAACCCAGCGGTGCCGGGCGAAAGCGCGCGTCGTGATAATTGGCATCCAGCACCATTTCGCCGCCAAACTGCCAGGGACGCAACTGTTGCAGCGCTGTATGGCGCCCGAACAGCACGCCCAGGCCATCGGGGCCGTAGAGCTTGTGGCTGGAGAACACATAAAAATCGCAGCCCAGCGCTTGCACGTCGTGGCGGCCATGGACCACGCCCTGGGCGCCGTCGATCACGGTCAGTGCATTGTGCGCCTTGGCCAGCGCCAGCAATTGCGGCAGTGGCTGCCACGCGCCAATCACGTTGGACAGTTGGCTGACTGCCAACAGGCGTGTGCGCGAGCCGATCAGGCCGGCTGCGGCCTCAAGGTCGATCACGCCGTCGGCATCCAGCGGCAATATCACCAGTTTCAGATCGCGGCGATGTGCCAGTTGCTGCCACGGCAACAGGTTGGCGTGATGCTCCAGGGCGCTGATGACAATTTCGTCGCCCGGATTGAAAAGATGTTCCAGGCCGTAGGCCAGGAGATTCAGCGCGGACGTCGCGCCGTGGGTAAAGATGATCTGACCGCAATCGCCGGTATTGAGCCATTGCGCGACTTTGCGGCGGCTGTCCTCGAACGCCTGGGTGGCGTGAGCGCCGGGCAAGTGTTGTGCCCGATGCACGTTGGCCGCGCCGTTGGCGTAGTAATGCGCCAGGGCATCCAGCAGGGCTTGGGGCTTTTGCGTGGTGGCGGCGTTGTCCAGATAGGTCTGGCCTTGCCGTTGCAGGGCGGCGATGGCCGGAAAATCGGCGCGCCAGGGGGAGAGAATCATCATGTTGTTCGCCTGTACGCCTGACCCTTGTAGGAGCGAGCTTGCTCGCGATGGACGTCAACGATAACGCAGTGCACCAGACAGCACGTGTCGTCTAATCGTCCTTCGCGAGCAAGCTCGCTCCTACAAGGGTGCGGGTGGTCGTGTGGCTTAGTTGTGAGCGTGCAGCGCTTCGTTCAGTTCGATGGCCGATTTGTGGGTTTTGCATTCCACGGCACCGGTTTCCGAATTGCGACGGAACAGCAGATCCGGCTGACCGGCCAGTTCACGGGCCTTGACCACTTTGACCAGCTGATTGTTTTCGTCCAGCAGCGCCACTTTGGTGCCAGCGGTCACGTACAGGCCCGACTCGACGGTGTTGCGGTCGCCCAACGGGATACCGATACCGGCGTTGGCGCCGATCAGGCAGCCTTCGCCGACCTTGATCACGATGTTGCCGCCGCCCGACAGGGTGCCCATGGTCGAGCAGCCGCCGCCCAGGTCCGAACCCTTGCCGACGAATACGCCAGCGGATACGCGGCCTTCGATCATGCCCGGGCCTTCGGTGCCGGCGTTGAAGTTGACGAAGCCTTCGTGCATCACGGTGGTGCCTTCGCCTACGTAAGCGCCCAGGCGCAGACGCGCGGCGTCAGCGATACGCACGCCGGCCGGAACCACGTAGTCGGTCATTTTCGGGAACTTGTCCACCGAGAACACTTCCAGCAGCTCGCCGCGCAGGCGGGCTTCGAGTTGCAGCTCGGCCAGTTCGCCCAGGTCGATGGCGCCCTGGCTGGTCCAGGCCACGTTTGGCAGCAGCGGGAAGATCCCGGCCAGGTTCAGGCCGTGTGGCTTGACCAGGCGATGGCTGAGCAGGTGCAGCTTGAGGTAGGCCTCAGGGGTGGACGACAACTGGGCGTCTTCAGCCAGCAAGGTGGCAACCAGCGGCTTGTGGCTCTCGGCCAGGCGGGTCAGCAGCTTGCCTTGTACCGCGTCGATGCCTTTCACGGCTTCAGCCAGTTGCGCAGCCTGTGCGGTGGTGAAGGTGATGGCCTGGTTGCCTTCGCTGTAACCGAGGATCGGTGCAACAGCGGCGACCAGTTCGGCGGTCGGGTTGAGCAGCGGCTGGGCGTAGAACACTTCCAGCCATGCGCCTTGACGGTTTTGAGTGCCGACACCAAACGCCAGGCTGAACAGGGTAGTAGACATGTTGATACCTCTAGCAAATTGAAACGGGCTGCTTACTTGAGCGCGGCCGCGTAGATATCTGGCTTGAAGCCAATCAGGGTTCGGTCACCGAGATCGAGCACCGGGCGCTTGATCATCGAGGGTTGTGCGAGCATCAGTTCGATGGCTTTCGTCTGGTCGAGATCGGCTTTGCGTTCGTCGTCGAGCTTGCGAAAGGTCGTGCCTGCACGGTTCAACACCACTTCCCAGCCGTGCTCGTTGCACCATTGGGTCAGGTGTTCACGGTCGATACCGACCGCTTTGTAATCATGAAAGTCATAACTGACAGCGTGTTCATCGAGCCAGGTGCGCGCCTTTTTCATGGTGTCGCAGGCTTTGATGCCGAAAAGGTGCAACGTTTTGCTTGAAACGGTCAAGGAATTGCCCCCTTTGCAGGTGCCGTAAATAAAAGGTGACGGATTATGCCATGGCCGGACGGTTTCGCGGCGGCCGTGGTCGGGTTTGTATGTGTGCCATGCCGTTAAACCTTTGTAGGAGCGAGCTCGCTCGCGATGAACCTGAGAGCGCCGCGGGGTGTCAGGCATACAGCGTCATCGTTAACGACCATCGCGAGCGAGCTCGCTCCTACGGAGGGTGCGGCGATTCCGTGTGCGACATTGGTGCAAGGGCCGCCATGCAGTCTAAGCGGCTAATATGGCACTTCAATGCTGTCGACTGTCCGGGAACCAAGCTTTATGCAAACCGCTTACACCGTCCTGATCCTGTTGATGCTGGTCGGCGTCTCGCGCCTGATCGGACGGGTGATTCCGCTGCCGCTGCCGCTGGTGCAAATCGCCGCAGGGGCCTTGCTCGCGTGGCCGACGCTGGGTTTGCACGTGGCCCTTGATCCCGAACTGTTCCTGTTTCTGTTCCTGCCGCCGCTGTTGTTCTCCGACGGTTGGCGCATGCCCAAACGCGAACTCTGGCATTTGCGCGGACCGATCCTGACGCTCGCGGTGGGGCTGGTGCTGTTTACCGTAGTCGGCGCCGGGTATTTCATTCACTGGCTGCTGCCCGCTGTGCCGTTGCCGGTGGCGTTTGCCCTGGCGGCCGTGCTGTCGCCGACAGATGCGGTGGCGGTGTCGGCCATCTCCCGCAACAGATTGCCCACACCCTTGATGCACATTTTGCAGGGCGAGGCGCTGATGAATGACGCCTCTGGCCTGGTGACGTTCAAGTTTGCGCTGGTGGCAGCAGTGACCGGTGTGTTCTCGCTGGCCAATGCCAGCCTGACCTTCATGCTGGTCGCCGTTGGTGGTCTGGCCGTCGGGGTGGCCTTGAGCTGGCTGGTCGGCCGCCTGCGGGCGTGGATGATCGCGCGCGGCTGGGATGATCCGGCGACGCACGTGGTGTTCATGTTGCTGCTGCCGTTTGCCGCCTACGTGCTGGCCGAGCGCATGGAAGTGTCGGGCATTCTGTCAGCGGTGGCGGCGGGGATGATGCAGAGCTGGCTCGATCTGCTGCCGCGCCAGACCAACACTCGCTTGCTCAATCGCAGCGTCTGGTCATTGCTGGAGTTCGCCTTCAACGGTTTGATTTTCCTGCTGTTGGGCCTGCAGTTGCCGGACATCATCAAGGCCGTCGCCAGTCACGAAACCTCGCTTTGGCCGACGTTGCTGTATCGCGGGCTGGATGTGCTGGCGATTTTCCTGGTGCTGCTGGCCTTGCGCTTCGTCTGGGTGCAAAGCATCTGGCGCCTGTCGGTGTTGCTGCGGCGCCTGCGCGGCAAGGGTGAAGTGACCCGGGTGCCGACAGCGCGTTCCTGTTGGTTGCTGACCGTTGGCGGTGTGCGCGGGGCCGTGACGCTGGCGGGTGTGATGTCGGTGCCGATGCTTATGGGGGGCAGCGCATTTCCCGAGCGGGACTTGCTGATCTTTATTGCTGCCGGGGTGATTCTGCTGTCATTGATTGCGGCCTGCATCGCGCTGCCACTGTTGTTGCGTGGCATCGAAGCCAGCCCGGACGACAAGCGGCGTAATGAGGTGCGCGACGCCTGGCGCAAGACCGCCGAAGCGGCCATTCATGCGCTTGAGGCAGAAGAGGTCAACCCGCAGGACGCCGCGCAATCCGCGCTGGCCGCCGAGCTCAAGGCGCGGATCATGTCGGAGTACCGGCATCAGCTGGAGGTGTTCAACGACTCCGCTGAAGCCCAGGCCCTGGCCTTTCAGATGGACTTGCTGGAGCGGCGTTTGCGCGTGAAGGCGCTGCGGGCGCAGCGCCTGGAGTTGTACAGCCTCAGCCGTCAGCACCAGATTGCTGATGACGTGTTGCGTGAAGTGCTGGGTGAGCTGGACTTGAGTGAGGCCAAGCTGGGCCAGGTGAAGTAAACCTGGCCGTTGCCGGGCGGAGGGTTATTTGTGGCGCTGGATGAAATCGCGAATACGCTCGGCGGCTTCAACGCACTCCGCCAATGGCGCGACCAAAGCCATACGCACGCGCCCGGCTCCCGGATTGACGCCATCGACATCACGTGACAGGTAGGAGCCCGGCACCACGGTCACGTGCTCCTGTTCGAACAGGTCGCGGCAGAACGCTGCGTCGTCACCGGCCACATTCGGCCACAGGTAGAAACTGCCATCGGGGCGTTGCACGTCCAGCACCGGGCTGAGGATCTCCAGTACCGCATCGAACTTCTCACGGTACAACGCACGGTTGGCGCGCACATGCACTTCGTCGTTCCACGCGGCAACACTGGCCAGCTGCGTCTGCACCGGCATCGCGCAGCCGTGGTAGGTGCGATAGAGCAGGAAGCCCTTGAGGATGTCGGCGTCACCGGCGACAAAACCCGAACGCAGGCCTGGCAGGTTCGAACGCTTGGACAGGCTGTGGAACACCACGCAGCGCTTGAAGTCCTTGCGGCCCAGCTCCGCGCAGGCGCTGAGCAGGCCTGGTGGCGGGGTTTGTTCGTCGAAGTAGAGTTCGCTGTAACACTCATCGGCGGCGATCACGAAGTCGTACTCGTCAGCCAGTGCGATCAGCTTTTTCAGGGTTTCCACCGGAATCAATGCACCGGTCGGGTTGCCTGGCGAGCACAAGAACAGGATCTGGCAGCGTTTCCAGATGTCCGGCGACACGGCGTCGAAATCCGGGTTGAAGCCATTTTCGTCCAGGCACGGCAGGTAATGCGGCTTGGCGCCGGCGAGGAACGCCGCGCCTTCGTAGATCTGGTAGAACGGGTTCGGGCTGACCACCAGTGCGTCATCGCAACGGTTGACCACGGTCTGGGTGAAGGCGAACAGCGCTTCGCGGGTGCCGTTGACCGGCAGCACATTGCGCGCCGGGTCGATCCAGCCCTTGGGGACGTCGAAGCGCCGCTCGCACCATGCCGCGATGGCTTCACGCAGCTCCGGGATACCGAGGGTGGTCGGGTACACGGCCATTTTTTCCAGATTGCTGGCCAGCGCCTCGGCGACGAAGCCAGGCGAACGGTGTTTCGGCTCGCCGATGGACAGCGCGATAGGGCGTTTGTCCGGATTGGGCGTGACACTGCCGAGCAGGGCGCGGAGTTTCTCGAACGGGTAGGGCTGCAGCTGGGTCAGAGCGTTGTTCATCGATAAATCTCGTTCGGTGGACGCTGGTCCCTGTAGGAGCGAGCTTGCTCGCGATGGTCGTCAACGATAACGCGTTCTTTCCAGGATCACGCGGTGCATTTGGGTTCATCGCGAGCAAGCTCGCTCCTACATAAGGGCGGGTCGTTGTTAAGTCAGATGCTGATACGCGACAGTTTGATATCCGGTTCCTGGTTGACGCTCAGTTGTTCGACGATCGCATCCTGCAGGCGGCTGCACAGCAGCGGGTCGGACAACGGGTGATTGTTGGCGTCGGTGATGAAGAACACGTCTTCCACGCGCTCGCCGAGGGTGGCGATCTTGGCGTTCTGCAATGACAGATCGAACTCCAGGAAAATCGTGCCGATGCGCGCCAGCAGGCCCGGGCGGTCGGGTGCCGTGAGTTCCAGTACCGTCACCTGGCGCTGGGCGTCGTTGTGGATCGTCACCTGTGGCGCAAAGGCGAAATGCTTGAGCTGACGGGGCACCCGGCGCTGGATGATGGTCGGATAGTCATCCGGATTGCGCAGGGCTTCGGTCAGGCCGTCGCGGATCTGCTTGATCCGTGCCGGGTTATCGCCAATCGAGTCGCCGTCGGTGTCGAGCACGATATAGGTGTCGAGGGTGAACTGGCTGCTGGAGGTGATGACCCGGGCGTCGTGAATGTTCAGGTTGAGCTGGTCCATCGCCGCCACGGTCACGGCAAAGAAGTCGTGCTGGTCGGGGGCGTAGATGAAGATCTGCGTACCGCCTTCGAACTCGCGCTGGGTGGTTTCCTTGATCAGCACCAGCGGCCCGCCGTCGGTCGGTTGCTGGAGGATCGCGTCGCTGTGCCAGGCCACGTCGCCGGCAGTGTGGCGCAGGAAATAGTCGTCACCCAACTGCGCCCACAGTTGCTCGACATCGTCCGGGTCGGTGCCGCCGCGCACCAGGATATCCAGGGCGGCGCTCTGGGTCTGGCGGATCTGCTCTTCGCGATCCACCGGGTTCTCCAGGCCACGACGCAGGGCGCGCTTGGTCTCGGTGTAGAGCTGGCGCAGCAGGCTGGCGCGCCAGGAGTTCCACAGCGTCGGGTTGGTGGCGTTGATGTCGGCGACGGTCAGCACATACAGGTAGTCGAGGCGGGTTTCATCGCCGACGATCTGCGCGAAATCGTGGATCACCTGCGGGTCGGACAGGTCCTTGCGCTGGGCGGTTGTCGACATCACCAGATGGTTTTGCACCAGCCAAACGATCAGGCGGCTGTCCCACATGGGCAGTTGATGACGCTGGCAAAAGGCCTCGGCATCCACGGCGCCGATGTCCGAGTGATCGCCATGCCGGCCTTTGCCGATGTCGTGGTACAGGCCGGCCATGTAAATCAGCTCGGGCTTGGGCAGTTTGCCCATGAGCTTGCTGGCCAGCGGGAATTTTTCCGACACCTGGGTGTACTGCAACTTACGCAGGTGCTTGATCAGGTTCAGGGTGTGGGCATCGACCGTATAGATGTGGAACAGGTCATGTTGCATCTGCCCGACGATAAAGCCGAATTCGGGCAGATAACGCCCAAGGATGCCGTAACGGTTCATTCGCCGCAGGTTGCGGTGGATGCCGATCTTGCACTTGAACAGCTCGATGAACAGGCTGGTGTTGCGAATGTCGTTGCGGAAATCGTCGTCGATCAGGTGCCGGTTTTCCCGCAGCAGACGAATGGTGTCGGCGCGCACGCCCTTGATTTCCGGCTGCTGGGCCATCAGCACGAAGATTTCCAGCATCGCAAATGGCGTGCGGCGGAAGACGTTGTTGTTGCGTGCCTCGATGTAGCCGTCATGCAGCTGGAAGCGCGAATTGATCGGCTGCGCCGGCGCTTCGTCTTCCGGTGCGAGGATGACTTCCTCGAAGTGCTGGATGATCAGGTCGCTGAGCTGGGCGATGCTCATCACCACCCGGTAATACTGCTGCATGAAGTTTTCGATGGCTTGCTTGGCGTCGTCGCCCTTGAAGCCCAGCAGCCCGGCAATGGTGCGCTGGTGATCGAACAGCAGGCGGTCTTCGGCGCGACCGGCGAGCATGTGCAGGGCATAACGAACCTTCCACAGGAACTCCTGGGAAGAGGCAAGGAGGGCGTTTTCACTTTCGACCAGGAACCCTTCGCCAGCCAGTGCCCGCAGGTTCAGAGTGCCGTACTGGCGACGGGCCACCCAAAGAATCGTCTGGATATCCCGCAAGCCGCCGGGTGAGCCTTTGACGTTGGGTTCCAGGTTGTATTCGGTGTCGTTGTACTTGTGGTGGCGGGCCTTCTGTTCGGCACGCTTGGCCAGGAAGAAGTCCTTGCTCGGCCACATGTGCGCGGTGCTGGTGACGTCCAGCATGCGCTGGCGCAAGCGCTCGGGGCCGGCGATGGTGCGGCTTTCCATCAGGTTGGTGACGACCGTCAGGTCGGCGCGGGCCTCGACGGCGCACTCGTCGACCGAGCGAACGCTCTGGCCGACCTCCAGGCCGATGTCCCACAACAGCGTCAGAAAACGCTCTATGGAATCGCGGAAAACTTCGTGGTCGGCGCTGTCCAGCAGGATCAGCAAATCGATGTCGGAATAAGGGTGCAATTCGCCGCGGCCGTAGCCACCGACCGCAACCAGTGCAATGTCGGCGTCCTCGCTCCAGCTGAACTGGTTCCAGGCCTTTTGCAGGATGTTATCGACGAACCAGGCGCGATCCTCGATCAGTCGGCGAATGTCGCGGCCATTGCGAAAGCGCGTGTCGAGCACCTCGCGGGCCTGGCGGATCGCCTTCTTGAAGGCCGCGATCGGGCTTGCCTTCAGGGCCAGTTCAGCCTGGAACTGGCCTCGGTCGAAGAGTTCGGGATCCACCTGCGGCATCGATTGGCTTTCCTTTCTATAAGGCGATGTACGGTAACGGGATCAGGCCGAAACGCGAGGGATGGTGTCATCGCTGCGCAGGGTGAAGATCTCGTAACCGGTTTCGGTCACCAGCAGGGTGTGTTCCCACTGTGCCGAGAGCTTGCGGTCCTTGGTGATCGCGGTCCAGCCGTCGCCCAGCACCTTGGTGTCGGCCTTGCCCTGGTTGATCATCGGCTCGATGGTGAAGGTCATGCCGGCCTTGAGTTCCATGCCGGTGCCCGCGCGGCCGTAGTGCAGGATCTGCGGCTCCTCGTGGAACACCTTGCCGATGCCGTGGCCGCAGAATTCACGAACCACCGAGAAACCGTTCTTTTCGGCGTGCTTCTGGATGATTTCGCCGATGTCGCCCAGGCGGCAGCCGGGTTTGACGATTTCAATCGCCTTGTACATGCATTCCTGGGTCACCTGGGACAGGCGCTCGGCCCACACTGGCACATTGCCGACGTGGAACATGCGGCTGGTGTCGCCGTGGTAACCGTCCTTGATGACCGTGACGTCGATGTTCAGGGTGTCGCCGTCTTTGAGTGGCTTGTCGTTCGGGATGCCGTGGCAGACCACATGGTTGATCGACGTGCAGATCGACTTTGGATAGCCCTTGTAGTTGAGCGGAGCTGGGATGGCCTTCTGCTCATTGACGATGTAGTCGTGGCAGATCTGGTTCAGCTGATCGGTGGTAACGCCCGGCTTGACATATTCGGCAATCATTTCCAGCACATCGGCGGCCAGTTTGCCGGCGATACGCATCTTGGCGATATCCTCGGGGGTTTTGAGGGTGACGGTCATACAGGCTCTCTCTGCGCTCGACGGCGCTTTCTAAACGGAAAGGGCATTGCGCGATCGATCTTCGCGGCCCTGAAAAATGCGATTCTACCAGACGATCAGCGCAAATCCGCGCCTGTGTGCATCGCTTCTCTCTATAGAATGGTGCATTCTTGGCGGATTCCAAGGGATGGAGCAAAGTGCCCGCCAGGATTTCAGAATCCGGGTTCCGTTTTGCCCTGCCTTGTGATATAAAATGCGCCGCTTTCCGGGGATGTCCCGAAAAGCCTAAATCCACACACGTGTCGACACGATGACCTGGGTGCCTTCAGCTGATGCTGCTGGTTGGTCATTGGGATACGTGGAGGCCAAACCCGACTTATTAAGGAACTATCATGTCCCAAGTCAACATGCGCGATATGCTGAAGGCCGGTGTGCACTTCGGTCACCAGACCCGTTACTGGAACCCGAAAATGGGCAAGTACATTTTCGGCGCGCGTAACAAGATCCACATCATCAACCTTGAAAAAACCCTGCCAATGTTCAACGAAGCTCTGACTTTCGTAGAGCGTCTGGCCCAGGGCAAAAACAAGATTCTGTTCGTCGGCACCAAGCGTTCCGCTGGCAAGATCGTTGCTGAAGAAGCAGCACGTTGCGGTTCGCCGTACGTCGATCACCGCTGGTTGGGCGGCATGCTGACCAACTTCAAGACCATCCGTGCTTCCATCAAGCGTCTGCGTGACCTTGAAGTTCAAGCCGAAGACGGTACTTTCGCCAAGCTGACCAAGAAAGAAGCGCTGATGCGCACTCGTGACCTGGAAAAGCTGGATCGTTCCCTGGGTGGTATCAAGGACATGGGCGGTCTGCCAGACGCTCTGTTCGTTATCGACGTTGATCACGAGCGCATCGCGATCACCGAAGCCAACAAGCTGGGCATCCCGGTTATCGGCGTAGTCGATACCAACAGCAGCCCGGAAGGCGTTGACTACATCATCCCAGGCAACGATGACGCAATCCGCGCTATCCAGCTGTACATGGGTTCGATGGCTGACGCTGTCATCCGCGGTCGCAACAACGTTGCCGGCGGCACCGAAGTGTTCGTTGAAGAAGCTCCGGTAGCAGCAGCTGAGTAATTGACGCCTTGGCGTTGACTCAGTAAGCAAAAAGGGGGCTTGGCCCCCTTTTTGCCACCTCGAAAACCATTTGTCGGCGCCCACTGCTCTATCTGTAACGTGCGGCAGCTAACAAGGGTGGTTCGGGAAGAATTGATCGCCCGTTCGATCGGGTGGAATGGTTGAAAACCTATCCAAGAGGATTTTGAAATGGCAGAGATTACTGCAGCGTTGGTCAAAGAACTGCGCGAGCGTACTGGCGAAGGCATGATGGACTGCAAAAAGGCCTTGACCAAGGCTGGCGGCGACATCGAGAAAGCCATTGATGACATGCGTGCTTCGGGCGCCATCAAGGCTGCCAAGAAAGCCGGCAACGTTGCCGCTGAAGGCGCTATCGCCATCAAGGCCGACGACAAGTCCGCCGTACTGCTGGAAGTGAACTCGCAGACCGACTTCCTGGCCCTGCAAGACGACTTCAAGAACTTCGTCGCTGCCAGCGTAGAAAAAGCCTTCGCCGAAAAACTGACCGACGCAGCTCCGCTGATCGCCGCTCAGGAATCGGCTCGTGAAGCCCTGGTGGCCAAAGTTGGCGAGAACGTCAACATTCGTCGTCTGGTACGCGTAGAGGGTGACGTTGTCGGCACCTACCTGCACGGTAACAAGATCGGTGTTGCTGTTGTTCTCAAGGGCGGCGATGTTCAGCTGGCCAAAGAGATCGCCATGCACGTGGCGGCAAGCAACCCTGAGTTCCTGCTGCCATCGCAGGTTTCCGCTGAAGCCATCGAGCGCGAGAAAGCTGTGTTCCTGCAGCTGAACGAAGACAAGATGAAAGGCAAGCCAGCTGAAATCGTCGAGAAGATGATTGCTGGTCGTATCACCAAGTTCCTGGCTGAAGCCAGCCTGGTCGAGCAAGCGTTCGTCATGAACCCTGAGCTGACCGTAGGTGCCCTGGCCAAGAAAGCCGGCGCTGAAATCGTTTCCTTCACCTACTTCAAAGTCGGCGAAGGCATCGAGAAGCCAGTGGACAACTTCGCTGAAGAAGTTGCTGCCCAGCTGGCTGCCGCCAAGCAATAAGACGGTTTTCAACTGTCGCCCAGAAGAGGCTGCCCGCTCACGCGCGCAGCCTCTTTTCAGATGGGGCACCAATTTTTAATTGGTTTCCTTTTGGAACTGGCTTACAAAGCCATGTTCCGATGGCGCTGAAGCAGCGCAAAGCTAGAGTGAACGCCAGCTGTAAACAGCTCGCAAAGAATTTTTAAATACGCCGCAGGAGAGATTCGCAATGGCTCAGCAGGGCAGTGGTTATCAGGCTCGCTATAAACGCATTCTACTCAAGCTTAGCGGCGAGGCCCTGATGGGCTCGGAAGAGTTCGGGATCGATCCGAAAGTTCTGGATCGCATGGCATTGGAAGTTGGCCAACTGGTCGGCATCGGTGTCCAGGTCGGTCTGGTTATCGGTGGTGGCAACCTGTTCCGCGGTGAAGCGCTGAGCAAGGCTGGCATGGATCGGGTCACTGGCGACCACATGGGCATGCTGGCCACTGTGATGAACGCCCTGGCCATGCGCGACGCCCTTGAGCGCGCCAATATCTCGGCCATCGTGATGTCCGCTATTTCCATGGTTGGCGTGACCGATCACTATGATCGCCGCAAGGCCATGCGCCACTTGAACTCCAAGGACGTGGTGATTTTCGCGGCCGGTACCGGCAACCCGTTCTTTACGACGGATTCGGCTGCCTGCCTGCGTGCAATCGAAATCGATGCCGATGTCGTGCTCAAGGCGACCAAGGTCGATGGCGTCTACACCGCTGACCCGTTCAAAGACCCGCATGCCGAGAAGTTCGATCATCTGACCTACGATGAAGTGCTGGATCGCAAGCTGGGTGTGATGGATCTGACGGCCATTTGCCTGTGCCGCGACCACAAGATGCCGCTACGCGTATTTAACATGAACAAGCCCGGCGCCCTGCTGAACATCGTGCATGGCGGCGCTGAAGGAACCCTGATCGAGGAAGGCGAACAATGATCAACGAAATCAAGAAAGACGCTAAAGAGCGCATGCAGAAGTCTGTCGAGTCCCTGTCGCACAACTTCGGCCGCATCCGTACCGGCCAGGCGCACCCGAGTATCCTGGAAGGCGTGATGGTGCCTTACTACGGCGCTGACACCCCGATCAAGCAGGTGGCCAACATCACCGTCAAGGATGCCCGTACCCTGCAAGTCGTAGCTTTCGAGCGCAACATGCTGGGCGCCGTCGACAAGGCGATCGGCAGTGCAGGCCTGAACCTGAACCCGACCAACCTCGGCGAGCTGCTGTTGATCAGCATGCCGGCCCTGACCGAAGAAACCCGCCGCGGTTTCACCAAGCAGGCCCGTGATGTGGCTGAAGACGCTCGTGTTGCCGTGCGCAACATCCGTCGCGATGCCAACAGCTCGTTGAAAGACCTGGTCAAGGAAAAAGAGATCAGTGAAGACGAAGAGCGTCGCGCCACTGGCGAGATCGACGACCTGACCAAGAAGTTCGTGGCTGAAATCGACGCGAAGCTGGCAGAGAAAGAAAAAGACCTGATGGCCGTATAAGGGTCGCGTTTTCATGGAAAAGACCAAGCAGACTGCACCGTCCGCGGTGCCGCGCCATGTCGCGATCATCATGGATGGCAACAATCGCTGGGCGAAAAAGCGCTTTATGCCGGGTGTCGCCGGGCATAAAGCGGGTGTGGATGCGGTACGTGCGGTCATTGAGGTCTGCGCCGAGGCCAAGGTCGAGGTGCTGACCCTGTTCGCCTTTTCCAGCGAGAACTGGCAGCGCCCGGCCGATGAGGTCAGCGCCTTGATGGATCTGTTCTTCAAGGCGCTGCGTCGTGAGGCCAAGCGCCTCAACGACAACAACATCAGCTTGCGCATCATTGGCGACCGCTCGCGTTTTCATCCCGAGCTGCAGGCCGCCATGCGCGAGGCCGAGGCCATGACGGCTGGCACCAATCGTTTTGTCCTGCAGATCGCCGCCAATTACGGCGGTCAGTGGGATATCGCGCAAGCGGCGCAACGACTGGCGCGAGAGGTTCAGGCCGGACACCTGCGTCCGGAAGACATCACGCCTGATCTGTTGCAGACCTGCCTGGCCACGGGTGACCTGCCGTTGCCGGACTTGTGTATCCGTACCGGTGGCGAGCACCGCATCAGCAACTTCCTGCTCTGGCAGCTGGCCTATGCCGAGTTGTATTTCTCCGACCTGTTCTGGCCGGACTTCAAACACGATGCCATGCGCAATGCGCTGGCCGATTTCGCTTCCCGCCAGCGCCGCTTCGGTAAAACGAGCGAGCAGGTCGAGGCTGGAGCCCGGGTTTAATGCTTAAACAACGAATCATCACCGCACTGATCCTGCTGCCGATCGCCCTGTGCGGGTTTTTCCTGCTTGAAGGTTCCGGCTTTGCACTGTTCATCGGGCTGGTCGTAACCCTTGGCGCCTGGGAATGGGCGCGTCTGGCAGGTTTTGCCGGTCAGGCGTTCCGCCTGGGCTATGCCGCTGTGGTCGCTCTGATGCTGTTCCTCATGTACATCCTGCCCGGTCTCGCGCCTTGGGTGTTGGGCGCTTCGGTGTTGTGGTGGGCGGTGGCGACTTTCCTGGTGCTGACCTATCCGCGTTCGAGCGAGCATTGGTCCAATGCGGCAACCAAGTTGGTGATCGGCCTGTTGATTCTCCTGCCGGCCTGGCAAGGTCTGGTGCAGATCAAGCAATACCCGCTGGGTAACTTGCTGATCCTGGCGGTGATGGTGTTGGTCTGGGGTGCCGATATTGGCGCGTACTTCTCCGGTCGTGCTTTCGGCAAGCGCAAGCTCGCGCCGCAGGTCAGTCCGGGCAAAAGCTGGGAGGGTGTGTACGGTGGTCTGGCGCTGAGCCTGGTCATTACCACATTCGTTGGCCTGGTGCGCGACTGGACGGTCGCCGAACTCTTCAAGGCGCTGATCGGTGCCTCGCTGATCGTGTTCATTTCGGTGGTGGGCGATCTCACTGAAAGCATGTTCAAGCGTCAGTCCGGGATCAAGGACAGCAGCAACCTGCTTCCAGGCCACGGTGGCGTGCTGGATCGTATCGACAGCCTGACGGCAGCGATCCCGGTGTTCGCCGTACTGTTGTGGATGGCGGCCCCATGAGCCGCCCACAGCAGATTACCGTCCTGGGTGCGACCGGCTCGATTGGCCTGAGTACGCTCGACGTCATCGCTCGCCATCCTGATCGTTATCAAGTCTTTGCCTTGAGTGGTTTTACCCGCTTGAGTGAGCTGCTGGCGCTGTGCGTGCGTCATGTCCCGCGGTTCGCGGTCGTGCCTGAGGTCGCTGCTGCCCGCACCCTGCAGGATGACTTGCGCGCGGCAGGTCTTTCGACCCGTGTGCTGGTGGGTGAGGACGGTTTGTGTCAGGTCGCTTCCGATCCGGAAGTCGATGCGGTCATGGCGGCCATCGTCGGTGCGGCAGGCTTGCGCCCGACCCTGGCGGCGGTCGAGGCGGGCAAAAAGATCCTCCTGGCCAACAAGGAAGCGCTGGTCATGTCCGGCGCGCTCTTTATGCAGGCGGTGCGCAAGAGTGGCTCGGTGCTGCTGCCGATCGATAGCGAGCACAACGCGATTTTCCAGTGCATGCCGCTCGATTATGCCCGTGGCCTTGAGGCCGTTGGCGTACGTCGGATTTTACTGACGGCTTCCGGCGGACCGTTCCGGCAGACGCCTTTGGCTGAGCTGGCGAATGTTTCACCTGACCAGGCGTGTGCGCATCCGAACTGGTCCATGGGGCGAAAAATCTCCGTTGACTCGGCCAGCATGATGAACAAGGGGCTTGAGTTGATCGAAGCCTGCTGGCTGTTCGATGCCAGGCCATCGCAGGTCGAGGTGGTGATTCACCCGCAAAGCGTGATCCATTCCCTGGTCGATTATGTCGATGGTTCTGTGCTGGCGCAGCTGGGTAATCCGGACATGCGCACGCCCATCGCCAATGCCCTGGCCTGGCCGGAGCGGATCGACTCGGGTGTGGCACCGCTGGATCTGTTTGCCATTGCACGGCTGGACTTCCAGGCGCCCGATGAGGAGCGTTTTCCTTGCCTGCGTCTGGCTCGTCAGGCGGCCGAGGCGGGTAACAGCGCGCCGGCGATGCTCAATGCGGCGAATGAAGTGGCAGTGGCGGCATTTCTCGACGAGCGGGTTCGTTACCCGGAAATCGCGAGTATCATCGAGGAAGTACTGAATCTTGAGCCCGTAGTGGCAGTGGATGATCTCGATGCAGTGTTCACGGCAGACGCGAAGGCGCGATTGCTGGCCGAACAATGGTTGAGCCGTCACGGGCGGTAAATGCTGCGGATAGTCGACCGAGGCAGCAGCGGACAGGTTTGCGGAGAAAGTAGATGAGCGCGCTCTATATGATTGTCGGCACCCTGGTTGCCCTGGGTGTGCTGGTTACCTTCCACGAGTTCGGCCATTTTTGGGTCGCGCGTCGCTGTGGGGTCAAGGTGCTGCGCTTCTCCGTTGGCTTCGGCATGCCGTTGCTGCGCTGGCACGACAAGCAAGGCACCGAGTTTGTCGTAGCCGCCATCCCGTTGGGCGGCTACGTGAAAATGCTCGACGAGCGCGAAGGTGAAGTGCCGCTCGATCAGCTTGATCAAACTTTCAATCGCAAGTCCGTTCGCCAGCGCATTGCCATCGTAGCGGCAGGGCCGATTGCCAACTTCCTCCTGGCATTGGTTTTCTTCTGGGGATTGGCAATGCTCGGCAGCGAGCAGGTGCGTCCGGTCATCGGCGCTGTCGAGTCCGGCAGTATCGCGGCCAAGGCGGGTTTGAACCCGGGCGAGGAGATCGTGGCCATTGATGGCGAAGCGACTTCCGGCTGGGCGGCGGTGAATCTGCAACTGGTTCGTCGCCTGGGTGAAAGCGGCTCGTTGCAGGTAATGGTTCGCGAACAAGGCTCCACGACCGATTCTCCTCGTGAACTTGTGCTGGATAAATGGCTTAAAGGGGCCAATGAACCCGACCCTATCCATTCGCTGGGGATTCGCCCGTGGCGTCCGGCGTTGCCACCTGTGCTGGCCGAACTCGATCCAAAGGGGCCGGCCCAGGCTGCCGGCCTGAAGACCGGCGACCGGTTGCTGGCACTCGATGGTCGTACGCTGGATGACTGGCAGCAGGTCGTCGATACCGTGCGTATGCATCCTGATACCAAAATCATGCTGCGGGTGGAGCGTGACGGTGCTCAAATCGACGTCCCGGTGACGCTGGCCGCTCGCGGCGAGAGCAAGTCACCCAGCGGTTACCTGGGGGCAGGGGTGAAGGCTGTCGATTGGCCGCCGGAGATGATCCGCGAGGTCAGTTACGGGCCATTGGCAGCGATTGGCGAGGGGGCTCGACGCACCTGGACCATGAGCGTGCTGACCCTCGACTCACTGAAGAAAATGTTGTTCGGTGAGCTCTCGGTAAAAAACTTGAGTGGACCGATAACCATTGCTAAAGTGGCGGGCGCTTCGGCCCAGTCGGGTGTTGCAGATTTCCTGAATTTCCTTGCTTATCTGAGTATTAGCCTGGGGGTTCTGAATTTGCTGCCCATTCCTGTGCTGGATGGGGGGCATTTGTTGTTTTATCTGATTGAGTGGGCGCGTGGTCGCCCCTTGTCGGATCGGGTGCAAGGTTGGGGGATACAGATCGGTATCAGTTTGGTGATCGGAGTGATGTTGCTTGCTCTGGTCAATGATCTGGGTCGTCTGTAACGTCGCTGAATTGCGAATCTGCCGCATTTTGCGGCAGTTTGTTTATTGCCAGTTGGAATAAGAAAGGACTTCATGAAACGTCTGCTGCTAACTGCGGTTCTCACCGTATTGATGATCGCCGAAGTTCACGCCGAGTCCTTCACTATCTCTGATATTCGCGTCAATGGCCTCCAGCGGGTCTCCGCGGGTAGCGTCTTTGGTGCTTTGCCGTTGAACGTCGGTGAACAGGCGGATGATCGTCGCCTGGTGGAATCCACTCGTGCGTTGTTCAAAACCGGTTTCTTTCAAGATATCCAGCTGGGCCGCGATGGCAACGTCCTGGTCATCACGGTAGTCGAGCGTCCGTCTGTCGCCAGTATCGAGATCGAAGGCAACAAGGCGATCTCTACCGAAGACCTGATGAAAGGCCTCAAGCAATCCGGTCTGGCCGAAGGCGAGATCTTCCAGCGTGCCACCCTTGAAGGTGTGCGTAACGAACTGCAGCGCCAGTACGTCGCCCAGGGTCGCTACTCGGCTACCGTCGATACCGAAGTGGTACCGCAGCCGCGTAACCGCGTTGGCCTGAAGGTCAATATCAACGAGGGTACCGTTGCAGCCATCCAGCACATCAACGTGGTGGGCAACACGGTTTTCCCCGATGAAGACCTGATCGACCTGTTCGAACTCAAGACCACCAACTGGTTGTCGTTCTTCAAGAACGACGACAAGTACGCCCGTGAAAAACTGTCCGGTGACCTGGAGCGCCTGCGTTCCTATTACCTGGACCGTGGCTATATCAACATGGATATCGCTTCGACCCAGGTATCCATTACGCCGGACAAGAAACACGTCTACATCACCGTCAACGTCAACGAAGGCGAGAAATACACCGTTCGTGACGTCAAGCTCAGCGGCGACCTGAAAGTCCCTGAAGACCAGGTCAAGTCCCTGCTGCTGGTGCAAAAAGGCCAGGTGTTCTCGCGCAAGCTGATGACCACCACCTCCGAACTGATCACCCGTCGCCTGGGTAACGAAGGTTATACCTTCGCCAACGTCAACGGCGTGCCTCAACCGCACGATGAAGATCACACCGTAGACATCCTGTTCGCAGTCGATCCGGGCAAACGTGCCTACGTGAACCGCATCAACTTCCGTGGCAACACCAAGTCCGAAGACGAAGTGCTGCGTCGTGAAATGCGTCAGATGGAAGGCGGCTGGGCTTCGACCTACCTGATCGACCAATCCAAGACCCGTCTGGAACGTCTGGGCTTCTTCAAGGAAGTCAACGTCGAGACGCCGGCCGTGCCAGGTGTCGATGACCAGGTTGACGTCAACTACAGCGTTGAAGAGCAAGCCTCCGGTTCGATTACCGCCAGCGTCGGTTTCGCCCAGAGTGCCGGCCTGATCCTCGGTGGCTCGATCACCCAGAACAACTTCCTGGGTACCGGTAACAAGGTCAGCATCGGCTTGACCAAAAGCCAATACCAGACCCGCTACAACTTCGGTTTTGTCGACCCCTACTGGACGGCTGATGGCGTGAGCCTGGGCTACAACGCCTTCTACCGCACTACCGACTACAACGATCTCGACGTCGATGTAGCGAGCTATGCGGTGGACAGCATGGGTGCTGGCGTGAGCGTCGGCTACCCGATCAGCGAGACTTCGCGTCTGACCTTCGGCCTGACTGCACAGCAGGACAAGATCAAGACCGGTCAATACACCGTCGACGAGATTTTCGACTTCGTTAACCGTGAGGGCGATCAGTACCTGAACTTCAAGGCTTCGGCCGGCTGGTCCGAGTCGACCCTGAACAAAGGCGTATTGGCGACCCGTGGTCATTCTCAAAGCTTGACGGCGGAAGCCACCATTCCGGGTAGCGACCTGTCGTTCTTCAAACTCGATTACCGTGGCCAGTTGTTCCAGCCATTGTCTGATAACTACACCATGCGCCTGCACACTGAATTGGGTTATGGCGATGGTTATGGTTCGACCGACGGCTTGCCGTTCTATGAAAACTACTATGCTGGTGGTTTCAACTCGGTTCGTGGCTTCAAGGACAGTACATTGGGTCCGCGCAGTACTCCGAGCCGTGGTGTAGGCAGTACCGGCAACCCGGGCACTCTTGCTGACCCGGATCAGGATCCGCTGCCGTTCGGTGGTAACGTCCTGATTCAAGGTGGTGCGGAGGTTCTGTTCCCGATGCCGTTCGTCAAGGATCAGCGTTCCCTGCGTACGTCGGTATTCTGGGACGTGGGTAATGTGTTCGATTCCAAGTGCGATCAGACGACCAATACCAACCCTGCGTCGAAGTCCAATACGCAGTGCAACGATATCAGCCTCAGCAACATGGCCAGCTCCGTGGGTGTAGGTGTGACGTGGGTAACGGCGCTGGGTCCTCTGAGTTTCGCGTTGGCGATGCCGGTCAAGAAACCGGATAACGCTGAGACTCAAGTGTTCCAATTTTCCCTCGGCCAGACGTTCTAAGCGTCTGACCCAAGATAACGACAATGAATTTTGTAGGAGTGCATCGTGCGTAAGTTGACTCAATTGGTTCTCCTGGCCAGCGTACTGGTCGCTGGTCCGGCATTCGCCGACATGAAAATTGCCGTTCTGAACTATCAGATGGCTCTGCTGGAGTCCGACGCGGCCAAAAAATACGCCGTGGATGCCGAGAAGAAGTTCGGTCCTCAACTGACCAAGCTCAAGACGCTGGAAAGCAGCGCCAAGGGCATTCAGGACCGCCTGATGGCCGGTGGCGACAAAATGCAGCAGGGCGAGCGTGAGCGTCTGGAGCTGGAATTCAAGCAAAAGGCCCGTGACTTCCAGTTCCAGTCCAAGGAACTGAACGAAGCCAAAGCCGTTGCCGACCGTGAAATGCTGAAGCAGCTCAAGCCGAAACTGGACAGCGCTGTGGAAGAAGTCATCAAGAAAGGTGCTTATGACCTGGTCTTCGAGCGTGGCGCAGTGATTGATGTCAAGCCTCAGTACGACATCACTCGCCAGGTTATCGAGCGCATGAATCAGCTGAAGTAATCCATGACCGTGACCATTAAGCTCGGCCAGTTGGCCGAGTTCCTCGGCGCCACGCTACGTGGCGACCCCGAGAAAGCAATTACTGGGCTAGCCACCTTGCAGGAGGCTGGCCCAGCTCAGTTGAGCTTTCTTGCAAACCCCCAGTACCGCAAGTACCTGGCAGGCAGTCAGGCGGCAGCCCTGTTGCTGAAGGCCGCTGACGCCGAAGGTCATTGCGGGGATGTGCTGGTGGTGCCGGATCCTTACGCGGCCTATGCGCGTGTTTCCCACCTGTTCGATCCCAAGCCCAAGGCCGCTGCCGGAGTTCATCCGACGGCGGTGATCGCGGCGGATGCGGTGGTCGATCCTGCGGCGAGCATCGGTGCTTTTGCGGTGATCGAAAGCGGTGCCCGGATTGCAGCCGGTACGACTGTTGGCGCGCATTGCTTCATCGGCGCTCGCAGCGTGGTGGGTGAGGGTGGCTGGCTCGCGCCGCGCGTGACCTTGTATCACGACGTTCGCGTCGGCCAGCGGGTAGTCATTCAGTCCGGTGCGGTGCTCGGCGGCGAAGGCTTCGGTTTTGCCAATGAAAAAGGCATCTGGCAGAAAATCGCCCAGATCGGTGGTGTATTGGTCGGCGATGATGTGGAAATCGGTGTGAACACCGCTATTGATCGCGGTGCCCTGGCCGATACCATCATCGGCAACGGCGTGAAACTCGACAACCAGATCCAGATTGCCCACAACGTCCAGATCGGTGACCACACCGCCATGGCGGCGTGCGTCGGGATCTCCGGCAGCACCAAAATCGGCAAGCATTGCATGCTCGCCGGTGGTGTAGGCCTGGTGGGTCATATCGATATTTGCGACAACGTATTCATCACCGGGATGACCATGGTGACCCACTCGATTACCGAGCCAGGCGCCTATTCTTCCGGTACGGCGATGCAGCCGGCAGCCGAGTGGCGCAAAAGCGCGGCACGCATTCGTCAACTCGATGACATCGCGCGACGTCTGCGCCAGCTGGAAAAGCAGGTCGGGGAAGTGACCCCTGACGGTAATGCTTCATCAGATGGCTGATACCATTTCCATATCAAGTGCGCGCAGCCGCTAGACTGCGTCCCTGATTTGCTAGTGGAGCGCGCGCCAGTCGCGCGCCCCCAATCTTTACATAGGCTTCCCCCCGAAATGATGGACATCAACGAGATTCGCGAATACCTGCCTCACCGTTACCCGTTCCTGCTGGTGGACCGGGTAGTGGAGCTGGATGTTGAAGGCAAGCGCATTCGCGCCTACAAGAATGTCAGCATCAACGAGCCGTTCTTCAATGGTCACTTCCCTGCGCATCCAATCATGCCGGGCGTATTGATCATCGAAGCGATGGCTCAGGCTGCCGGGATCCTTGGTTTCAAAATGCTCGACGTGAAACCGGCCGACGGCACGCTCTATTACTTCGTCGGTTCCGACAAGCTGCGCTTCCGCCAGCCGGTACTGCCGGGCGATCAGCTGATCCTTGAAGCCAAGTTCATCAGCTGCAAGCGTCAGATCTGGAAGTTCGAATGCCAGGCTTCGGTCGATGGCAAGCCTGTCTGCTCCGCTGAAATCATCTGTGCGGAACGCAAGCTATGAGTTTGATTGACCCTCGTGCAATCATCGATCCGACAGCCGTTCTGGCTGACGGCGTCGAGGTCGGCCCGTGGTCGATCGTCGGCGCAGGTGTGGAAATCGGCGAGGGGACAGTCATCGGGCCACACGTGATCCTCAAGGGCCCGACCCGAATCGGTAAGCACAATCGCATCTACCAGTTTTCCTCGGTGGGTGAAGACACCCCCGACCTGAAGTACAAGGGTGAGGAAACCCGCCTGGTGATTGGTAATCACAACGTCATCCGTGAAGGCGTGACGATTCACCGTGGCACCATCCAGGACCGTTCGGAAACGACCCTGGGCGATCACAACCTGATCATGGCCTATGCCCACATCGGCCACGACAGCGTCATCGGCAACCACTGCATCCTGGTGAACAACACCGCACTGGCGGGCCATGTGCATGTGGAAGACTGGGCGATCCTCTCCGGTTTTACCCTGGTTCACCAGTATTGCCACATTGGCGCCCACAGCTTCTCCGGCATGGGTACGGCGATCGGCAAGGATGTTCCTGCGTATGTCACGGTGTTCGGCAACCCGGCCGAAGCCCGCAGCATGAACTTCGAGGGCATGCGCCGCCGGGGCTTCAGCGAAGATGCGATCCACGCGCTGCGTCGCGCCTACAAGGTGGTGTACCGCCAGGGCCTGACCGTGGAGCAGGCGCTCGCCGAACTGGCCGAACCGTCGGCCCAGTATCCTGAAGTGGCAGTGTTCCGTGACTCCATCCAGTCTTCGACTCGCGGCATCACCCGCTGATCATGGCCAATCTGCGTATTGCGCTGGTAGCGGGTGAGGCTTCCGGTGACATTCTGGGTGCGGGCCTCATGCGCGCGCTCAAGGCACGTCACCCGGCCGTCGAATTCATCGGGGTTGGCGGCCCGCTGATGCAGGCCGAGGGCCTGACCCCGTACTTCCCGATGGAGCGCCTGTCGGTGATGGGGCTGGTGGAAGTCCTGGGCCGCCTGCGCGAGTTGCTGGCGCGGCGCAAAAAGCTGGTCGCCGACCTGATCGCCGCGAAGCCGGACGTGTTCATCGGTATCGATGCACCGGACTTCAACCTCAATATCGAACTCAAACTGCGCCAGGCCGGGATCAAGACCGTGCATTACGTCAGCCCTTCGGTCTGGGCCTGGCGGCAGAAACGCGTGCTGAAGATTCGCGAAGGCTGCGACCTGATGCTCACGCTGTTCCCGTTCGAAGCCAGATTCTACGAAGAGAAAGGCGTACCGGTGCGGTTCGTCGGCCATACCCTGGCCGATGCCATTCCACTCGAAGCCGATCGCGCTGCTGCACGGGCCGAACTCGGTTTGCCCGACGGGCCGCTGGTGGCGTTGATGCCCGGCAGCCGTGGTGGTGAAGTGGGCCGGCTCGGTGCGTTGTTTCTCGATACCGCGCAGCGCCTGCGGGCGTTACGCCCCGGGGTGCGGTTTGTCATGCCCTGCGCCAGTGCCCAGCGCCGCGCACAGCTTGAAGAACTGTTGGTTGGTCGCGATCTGCCGCTGACCCTGCTCGATGGACAGTCTCACCTGGCCCTGGCAGCGTGCGATGCGGTGTTGATTGCCTCCGGCACCGCAACGCTCGAAGCGTTACTGTACAAGCGGCCGATGGTGGTGGCCTATCGCCTGGCGCCGCTGACGTTCTGGATCCTCAAGCGCATGGTGAAAAGCCCCTACATTTCGTTGCCGAACTTGCTGGCCCAGCGTCTGTTGGTGCCCGAGTTGTTGCAGGACGATGCCACGGTCGAAGCGCTGGCCCAGACGTTGTCGCCGTTGATCGAGGGTGGGGAAGAGCAGACCCGCGGTTTTGACGAGATTCACCGGACCCTGCGTCTGGATGCCTCCAACCAGGCTGCGGATGCAGTGCTGAACCTGATCGGCCAAGTGAAATGAGTAAAACGAACATGCAGATGGGGCTGGATTTCACCTTGGTGGCGGAAGTCGAAGAACTGGTTGCCGGCGTCGACGAAGTCGGTCGTGGCCCGCTCTGTGGTGCGGTAGTGACGGCGGCGGTGATTCTTGATCCGAATCGCCCGATCCTCGGCCTGAACGACTCGAAGAAGCTCACCGAGGCCCGCCGCGAAAAGCTTTACGACGAAATCCGCGAAAAAGCCCTGAGTTGGTGCATCGCTCGCGCCGAAGTCGAGGAAATCGACGAATTGAATATCCTCCACGCCACCATGCTGGCCATGCAGCGCGCGGTAGCAGGGCTGCACATTCAACCGAAGCTGGCGATGATCGACGGCAACCGTTGCCCCAAGCTGCCGATGCGTTCCGAGGCGGTGGTCAAGGGCGATAGCAAGGTTCCAGCCATCGCTGCCGCGTCGATCCTGGCCAAGGTCAGTCGCGACCGGGAAATGGCCGCATTCGAATTGATCTACCCGGGTTACGGTATCGGCGGGCATAAAGGCTACCCGACACCCGTTCATCTGGAAGCGCTCGGCCGTCTTGGTCCGACGCCGATACACCGCCGCTCGTTCGCCCCGGTGCGGCTGGCGTATGAGGCGCGGGAAGGTCTCATCGAGAGTTAGTCGCGAGGCTGATTTTTTTTAGCAGGGCCCGGTACAATCCGGGCCTTGTTGTTTTCAAGTTCACAGACAGGATCACTATGCCGGCTTCATTCGTTCACCTACGCCTGCACACTGAATACTCCCTGGTCGACGGTCTGGTGCGGATCAAGCCGCTGGTCAAGACCCTGGTCGGCATGAACATGCCTGCCGTAGCGGTCACCGACCAGAACAACATGTGTTCCCTGGTCAAATTCTATAAAAACGCCATGGGTGCCGGGATCAAGCCGATCTGCGGCGCCGACCTGTGGCTGTCGAACAAGGATCCGGACAACCCGCTGAGCCGGATCAGCCTGCTGGTGATGAACGCCGAAGGCTATCGCAACCTCACCGAGCTGATTTCCCGCGGCTTTATCGATGGCCAGCGCAATGGCGCGATCATCATCGAACGCGAGTGGGTCGCTGAAGCCAACGCCGGCTTGATCATGCTATCGGCGGCCAAGGAAGGCGAGATCGGCCAGGCCATGCTCAGCGGCAACCCCGCCGAGGCCGAAACCCTGGCCCGCGAATGGATGGAAGTGTTTCCGGATCGTTTCTACCTGGAAATCCAGCGCACCAACCGCCCCAACGATGAAGAACAACTGCACGGCGCCGTGGCCCTGGCCGAGAAGCTCGGCGCACCGCTGGTGGCGACCAATGACGTGCGCTTTATCAAGCAGGAAGACTTCGCCGCCCACGAAACCCGCGTTTGCATCGGTGAGGGCCGTGCCCTCGACGATCCGCGGCGTTCGAAGAACTACAGCGATCAGCAGTACCTCAAAAGCGCCGAGGAAATGGCCGAGCTGTTCAGCGACATTCCCGAGGCGCTGGAAAACACCGTCGAGATCGCCAAACGCTGCAACATCGAAGTGAAGCTGGGTACGCACTTCCTGCCCAACTTCCCGATCCCCGATGGCATGACCATCGACGAATACTTCCGCAAGGTCTCGTTCGAAGGTCTGGAGGAGCGGCTGTCGGTACTGCTGCCCAAGGACACCACCGAAGACTACGAGACCAAGCGCCAGGTCTATGTCGACCGGCTGAATTTCGAGCTGGATATCATCATCCAGATGGGCTTCCCCGGTTACTTCCTGATCGTGATGGACTTTATCCAGTGGGCCAAGAACAACGGCGTGCCGGTCGGTCCTGGCCGTGGATCGGGTGCCGGATCGCTGGTGGCCTATGTGCAGAAGATCACCGACCTCGACCCACTGGAATACGACCTGCTGTTCGAACGTTTCCTCAACCCCGAACGGGTATCGATGCCCGACTTCGACGTCGACTTCTGCATGGACGGCCGTGACCGGGTGATCGACTATGTGGCCGAGAAGTACGGCCGCAATGCGGTCAGCCAGATCATCACCTTCGGTTCCATGGCCGCCAAGGCGGTGGTCCGCGACGTGGCGCGGGTGCAGGGCAAGTCCTATGGCCTGGCGGACCGTCTGTCGAAGATGATTCCGTTCGAAGTCGGCATGACCCTGGAAAAGGCCTACGAGCAGGAAGAGATCCTGCGCGACTTCATCAAGGTCGATGAAGAAGCCGCGGAAATCTGGGAAATGGCGCGCAAGCTCGAAGGCGTTGTGCGTAACGTCGGCAAGCACGCCGGTGGTGTGGTGATCGCGCCAACCAAGCTGACCGACTTCTCGCCGATTTATTGCGACGAGGCCGGTGACGGCCTGGTAACCCAGTTCGACAAGGACGACGTCGAGGCGGCCGGCCTGGTGAAGTTCGACTTCCTCGGCCTGCGGACCCTGACGATCATCGACTGGGCGCTGAAAACCATCAACCGTGACCGCGCCAAGGTCAACGAGCCGCCGCTGGATATTGCGTTCATCCCGCTGGACGACAAGCCGACCTATACCTTGCTGCAAAAAGCCGAAACCACGGCCGTGTTCCAGCTTGAATCCCGGGGCATGAAAGAGCTGATCAAAAAGCTCAAGCCCGACTGCCTGGAAGACTTGATCGCACTGGTGGCGCTGTTCCGTCCGGGCCCGCTGCAATCGGGCATGGTGGACGACTTCATCAACCGCAAGCACGGTCGCGCGGAGCTCGCGTACCCGCACTCGGACTACCAGTACGAAGGCCTGAAGCCAGTGCTGGCACCGACTTACGGCATCATCCTGTATCAGGAACAGGTGATGCAGATTGCCCAGGTCATGGCCGGTTACACCCTCGGTGGTGCGGACATGCTGCGTCGAGCCATGGGCAAGAAAAAACCCGAGGAAATGGCCAAGCAGCGCGGCGGCTTCATTGAAGGTTGCGCCACCAACAATATCGACGCGGACCTTGCCGGTAACATTTTCGACCTGGTGGAAAAATTCGCCGGTTACGGCTTCAACAAGTCCCACTCCGCCGCCTATGGCCTGGTGTCGTACCAGACCGCGTGGCTGAAGGCGCACTACCCGGCGCCGTTCATGGCCGCGGTACTGTCGGCGGATATGCACAACACCGACAAGGTCGTGACCTTGATCGAAGAAGTGCGGACCATGAAGCTGCGTCTCGACGCGCCGGATGTGAACACGTCCGAATTCAAGTTCACGGTGAACGACGAAGGCCGGATCATCTACGGCCTGGGTGCAATCAAGGGTGTGGGTGAAGGCCCGGTCGAGGCGATTACCGAAGCGCGTCTGGCCGGTCCGTTCAAGGACCTGTTCGACTTCTGCGCACGGGTCGACCTCAAGCGCATCAACAAGCGCACCCTCGACGGTCTGATCCGCAGCGGTGCGCTGGATCGCCTCGGGCCGTATTTCCACGATGAGCAGAAAGCCTACCAGGCCAACATCGACCGCAACCGCGCGGTACTGCTGACGGCCATGGAAGAAGCGATCAAGGCGGCCGAACAGACCGCGCGCACCCAGGACAGTGGTCACTCCGACCTGTTTGGCGGTCTGTTTGTCGAAGAAGACGCCGATGTCTATGCCAATCACCGCAAGGCCAAGGAGCTGACCCTCAAGGAACGCCTGAAAGGGGAGAAAGACACCCTCGGCCTGTACCTGACCGGTCATCCGATCGACGAATACGAAGGTGAGATCCGCCGCTTTGCCCGTCAGCGCATCATCGATCTGAAACCTGCACGTGATACCCAGACGGTCGCCGGGATGATCATTGCCTTGCGGGTGATGAAGAACAAGAAGGGCGACAAGATGGGCTTCATCACCCTCGACGACCGCTCCGGGCGGATCGAGGCCTCGCTGTTTTCCGAGGCGTTCCATTCTGCGCAATCACTGTTGCAGACCGACGCGATGGTGGTGGTCGAAGGCGAGGTCAGCAACGACGACTTCTCCGGTGGCCTGAAGTTGCGGGTCAAGCGGGTGATGAGCATGGAAGATGCGCGCACCAACCTGGCCGAAAGCCTGCGCCTGAAGCTGCATGCCAAGGATCTGAAGGGCGATCAGCTACGTTGGCTGGGTGATCTGTTGAAGCGTCACCGCGGTGCATGCCCGATCACCATGGACTACACCAGCCCTGATGCGAAGGCCTTGCTGCAGTTCGGCGAAGGCTGGCGGATCGATCCGGCGGATGCGTTGATTCAAGCCCTGCGTGACCAGTTCGGGCGAGACAACGTCTTCCTCCAATACCGTTGACGGTCAGTGCTGGCAGAATGCCCTGACCTTGACCTGAATTTTTAATCTCGACCTCAGCGCGCCTGTCCCTTAAGGTAGGGCGCGAACAGACTACCGGCCGGCCCAAGATTACTTGGGACTCGACCCAAGACGGACGCCTATGAACCCGAATTTTCTAGATTTCGAACAGCCGATCGCCGACCTGCAAGCCAAGATCGAAGAGTTGCGCTTGGTCGGTAATGACAATTCGCTGAATATCGGCGATGAGATCTCCCGCCTGCAGGACAAGAGCAAGACGCTGACCGAAGACATTTTCGGCAAGCTGACCAGCTGGCAGATCGCACGTCTGGCGCGTCACCCGAAACGTCCGTATACCCTGGACTACATCGAACACATCTTCACCGAATTCGACGAACTGCACGGTGACCGTCACTTCTCCGACGACGCCGCGATCGTTGGCGGCATTGCCCGCCTGGATGACCAGCCGGTGATGATCATCGGTCACCAGAAAGGCCGCGAAGTGCGCGAGAAGGTTCGCCGCAACTTCGGCATGCCGCGTCCGGAAGGCTACCGCAAGGCTTGCCGCCTGATGGAAATGGCCGAACGTTTCAAGATGCCGATCCTGACCTTCATCGATACCCCGGGCGCCTACCCGGGCATCGACGCGGAAGAGCGCAACCAGAGCGAAGCGATTGCCTGGAACCTGCGGGTGATGGCACGCCTGAAAACCCCAATCATCGCCACCGTGATCGGTGAGGGTGGTTCTGGCGGCGCACTGGCGATCGGTGTCTGCGACCAGTTGAACATGCTGCAATACTCGACCTACGCGGTGATCTCGCCGGAAGGTTGCGCTTCGATCCTGTGGAAAACCGCCGAGAAGGCTCCGGATGCCGCCGAAGCGATGGGCATCACCGCCGAACGCCTCAAGGGCCTGGGCATCGTCGACAAGGTGATTGGCGAGCCATTGGGTGGCGCGCACCGTGACCCGGCCGCTGCAGCCGCATCGATCCGCGCCGAGCTGAGCTCGCAACTGGCGATGCTGAAGAAGTTCGACAACGACGCGCTTCTGGCCCGTCGGTATGAGCGTCTGATGAGCTACGGTCTCTGATCTGACCTCGGCTTGAATGTGGGAGCGGGCTTGCTCGCGAAGACGGTGTGTCAGTCAACGATGATGTTGAATTTGATGGCCTCTTCGCGAGCAAGCCCGCTCCCACAGTTGTTTTGTGTGAAGTGATCGATATGAGTCAGCCCATGATTGATCTATCTGTCAGACTTCTCCTGAATCTTGCCCCGTGGCGCAATGCCACGGCCTGGCGTATCGGCTTCTCCGGCGGCCTGGACTCCACCGTCCTGTTGCACCTCCTTGCACACCTCGCAAAAACCCAATCCCTGCCGGCGTTGAGCGCCATCCATGTTCATCACGGCCTTCAGGCTGTGGCCGATGCGTGGCCGGAGCATTGTCGTTCGGTGTGCGCTGCGCTGGGCGTCCCGTTGCAGATCGTTCGCGTACAGGTGCAGCCCGGCGCCAGCGTTGAGCGAGCGGCTCGGGACGCGCGTTATCAGGCCTTCACTGAAACCGTCCAGGCCAACGAAGTGCTGCTGACCGCCCAACACCGTGACGATCAGGCGGAAACTTTGCTGTTCCGCTTGCTGCGTGGCGCCGGAGTGCGGGGTTTATCGGGCATGCCACGGCAGCGTCCACTGGGTAAGGGACTCCTGCTGCGGCCTTTGCTCGATGCGACCCGCGTCGAGCTGGAAGCCTATGCGGCGGAGCATCAATTGCGCTGGGTCGAGGACCCTTCCAATCAGGACCGACACTTCTCGCGCAATTTCCTGCGGCATCAGGTGTTCCCGGTGTTGACCTCGCGCTGGCCACAGGCGATGGCGACCATGGCGCGCAGTGCAGCGCATTTGAGCGAAGCCCTGGGGCTGCTTGATGAGTTGGCGCAGATTGACTTGAGCCAGGCACGCACCGCCGGTGAATTCGATTGGCTGGGTCTGCCGTCGCTGGAACTGGCTGCACTGGAAACACTCTCTGCAGCGCGTCAGCGCAATGCACTCAGCCACTGGCTCGAACCGCTGACCCGCCTGCCGGACACCGACCATTGGTCGGGTTGGGAGGATTTGCGTGATGCCACCGGCGATGCCTGCCCGGTGTGGCGGCTGGCCGATGGTGAACTGCATCGGTCGGGCGGGCGAGTCTGGTGGCTGTGCGGCCGCTGGCTGCGTCCGCTGCCTGCCGCCGGCGCGTGGCAGGATCCGGTTTCACCGTTGGCAATACCGGACAACGGCGTGCTTTCGATCACCGGGCAAATCCCCGATGGCCCGTTGCAGATCCGCTATCGTGAAGGGGGAGAGGTCATGGCTTTGCCGGGTCGTGGTCATCGGGACCTGAAACGTTTGCTCAATGAAAGCGGTGTACCGTCCTTCGTGCGCGGCAGATTGCCGCTGCTCTACAAAGAGGGGCAATTGCTCGCGGTAGCGAACCTCAAGGGGCTCGATGGTGGCATGACCGGCGACTGGCATTTGCATTGGCAACCACTGAACGAAGATCAAGGTTTGAGCTGAAAGGGGCTTTCCGGTAGACTACGCTCCCTTCTTGATACAACTTCTGTGGATTCGCCTGAATTGCAGGAGTTGCCGATTACCAAGCAGTCTTTGCTGGGCGATTCCAAAAAATGTGTAGCGAGCAACGAACCGGTGATTCATTTTCCGGTCTGTCCCAACGCGGCGGTTTTTTTGAAAGGTGCACTGTGATTAATGCAGGTGATCGGGGGCTTCGGCCTTCCTTCGCTTTCCCCGGCGGCTCGGACCGCTTTAACGCAGACTTCTAGGGTTTTTCATGACGCGCTACATATTCGTCACGGGCGGTGTTGTTTCTTCATTGGGGAAAGGCATTGCATCGGCATCATTGGCGGCCATCCTGGAGGCGCGGGGACTTAAGGTCACCATGCTGAAGCTGGACCCGTACATCAACGTCGACCCGGGCACCATGAGCCCGTTCCAGCACGGTGAAGTGTTCGTCACCCACGACGGCGCCGAGACCGACCTGGACCTGGGCCACTACGAGCGGTTCATCCGCACGACCATGACCCAGAACAACAACTTCACCACTGGCCGTGTCTACGAACACGTGCTGCGCAAAGAGCGCCGTGGTGACTACCTGGGCGCAACCATCCAGGTGATCCCGCACATCACCGACGAAATCAAGCGCCGCATCATCAAGGGTGCTGGCGATGCCGACGTGGCAATGGTCGAGATCGGTGGCACCGTGGGTGACATCGAGTCGCAACCGTTCCTCGAGGCGATCCGTCAACTGCGTTTCGAAGTCGGCGCCAAGCGCGCGATGCTGATGCACCTGACGCTGGTGCCGTACATCGCCACTGCCGGCGAGACCAAAACCAAGCCAACCCAGCACTCGGTGAAGGAACTGCGTTCCATCGGCCTGCAGCCTGACGTGCTGGTGTGCCGCTCGGATCACCCGATCGACATCTCGTCGCGCCGCAAGATCGCGCAGTTCACCAACGTTGAAGAGCGTGCGGTGATCGGCCTGGAAGACGCTGACACCATCTACAAGATCCCGGGCATCCTGCACTCCCAGGGCCTGGACGATTTCGTCGTCGAGCGCTTCGGCCTGCAATGCGGCGGTGCCGATCTGTCCGAGTGGGAAGCCGTGGTCGACGCCAAGCTCAACCCTGAGCACGAAGTCACCATCGCCATGGTCGGCAAGTACATGGAGCTGCTGGACGCCTACAAGTCGCTGATCGAAGCGATGAGTCACGCCGGCATCAGCAACCGTACCAAGGTCAACCTGCGCTACATCGATTCCGAAGACATCGAGAACCAGGGCACCGCGCTGCTCGAAGGCGTCGATGCCATCCTGGTACCGGGCGGCTTCGGTCTGCGTGGCGTTGAAGGCAAGATCACCGCCGTTCAATACGCTCGCGAAAACAAGGTTCCGTACCTGGGTATCTGCCTGGGCATGCAAGTGGCCGTTATCGAGTTCGCCCGTAACGTGATGGGCTGGAAAGACGCCAACTCCACCGAGTTCGATCGTGCAAGCGGTCACCCGGTCGTGGGTCTGATCACCGAGTGGGAAGATGCCACCGGCGCCGTCGAAACCCGTACCGAAACTTCCGACCTGGGCGGCACCATGCGCCTGGGCGCGCAGGATTGCCTGCTGGAGCCGGGTTCCCTGGTTCACGGTTGCTACGGCAAGGACGTGATTGTCGAGCGTCATCGTCATCGCTATGAAGTGAACAACAACCTGCTGCCGCAAATCATGGAAGCCGGTTTGAAAATCTCCGGTCGTTCCGGTGATGGCGCACTGGTTGAAGTGGTTGAAGCTCCGGATCACCCATGGTTCGTCGCTTGCCAGTTCCACCCTGAGTTCACCTCGACGCCACGCGACGGTCACCCGCTGTTCAGCGGTTTCGTCAAGGCAGCGTTGGCTCAACACCAGAAGAAGGCGTAACCCCGATGGCACAGAAGATCATCCGCGTCGGCGACATCGAGATTGCCAACGACAAACCCATGGTGCTGTTCGGCGGCATGAACGTGCTGGAAAGCCGTGACATGGCCATGCAGGTTTGCGAAGAGTATGTGAAGGTCACCGAAAAGCTCGGTATCCCTTACGTGTTCAAGGCCAGTTTCGACAAGGCCAACCGGTCTTCTGTGACCTCCTATCGTGGTCCTGGCCTGGAAGAAGGCATGCGCATCTTCCAGGACATCAAGCAAGCCTTCGGCGTGCCGATCATCACCGACGTCCACGAGCCTGACCAGGCCGCGGTCGTCGCTGAAGTCTGCGACATCATCCAGTTGCCGGCCTTCCTGTCGCGCCAGACCGACCTCGTGGTCGCGATGGCCAGGACGGGCGCGGTGATCAACATCAAGAAAGCCCAATTCCTCGCGCCTCAGGAAATGAAACACATCCTGAACAAGTGCGTGGAAGCGGGTAACGATCAGTTGATCCTCTGCGAGCGCGGTTCGAGCTTCGGCTACAACAACCTGGTTGTCGACATGCTCGGCTTCGGCATCATGAAGCAGTTCGAATACCCGGTGTTCTTCGACGTGACCCATGCCCTGCAAATGCCGGGCGGTCGCGCTGATTCCGCTGGCGGTCGTCGCGCTCAGGTGCTCGATCTGGCGAAAGCCGGCATGAGCCAGTCCCTGGCCGGTCTGTTTCTGGAAGCCCACCCGGATCCGGACAACGCCAAATGCGATGGTCCTTGCGCCTTGCGCCTGGACAAACTGGAGCCATTCCTGGCCCAGCTCAAAGCTCTGGACGAGCTGGTGAAGAGTTTTCCGACGGTAGAAACCGCGTAATCCTCAATTCTCCGGTAAAGTACCGCACGATTTAACGCTCAGGCCCCCGGGCCTGAGCCTTGTCGTCTGCAAGACTGCCTGCTGCACCTCGCTTGCCGACGACTCAAGATTTCCTACAGCTGCGTCGTTTTCGTCAACTTTGGAGTGTTTACAACAATGGCTAAAATCGTCGACATCAAAGGTCGTGAAGTTCTCGACTCCCGTGGCAATCCCACCGTGGAAGCGGACGTGCTTCTCGACAACGGCATCATCGGCAGTGCCTGTGCGCCGTCCGGTGCTTCCACTGGCTCGCGTGAAGCGCTCGAGCTGCGTGATGGCGACAAGAGCCGTTACCTGGGCAAGGGCGTCCTCAAGGCCGTGGCCAACATCAACGGTCCGATCCGTGACCTGTTGAAAGGCATGGACCCAAGCGACCAGAAAGCGCTCGATCTGGCAATGATCAAGCTCGACGGCACCGAAAACAAAGGCTCCCTGGGCGCCAACGCGATCCTCGCCGTTTCCCTGGCCGCGGCCAAGGCAGCAGCACAGGACCAGGACCTGCCGCTGTACGCTCACATCGCCAACCTCAATGGCACCCCGGGTGTCTACTCGATGCCGGTTCCGATGATGAACATCATCAACGGCGGCGAGCACGCCGATAACAACGTCGACATCCAGGAGTTCATGGTTCAGCCGGTTGGCGCCAAGTCCTTCTCGGAAGGCCTGCGCATGGGCACCGAGATTTTCCATCACCTCAAAGCCGTGCTGAAGGCCCGTGGCCTGAGCACTGCCGTTGGTGACGAAGGTGGTTTCGCGCCGAACCTGGCTTCCAACGAAGACGCACTGAAAGTCATCTCCGAAGCCGTGGCCAACGCCGGTTACAAGCTGGGCACCGACGTGACCCTGGCCCTGGACTGCGCGGCCAGCGAATTCTACGAAGACGGCAAGTACAACCTGTCCGGCGAAGGCCAGGTGTTCACTGCCGAAGGTTTCGCTGACTACCTCAAAGGCCTGACCGAGCGTTACCCGATCATCTCCATCGAAGATGGCCTGGACGAGTCCGACTGGGCTGGCTGGAAGATCCTCACCGACAAGATCGGCGAGAAGACCCAACTGGTAGGCGACGACCTGTTCGTGACCAACACCAAGATCCTGAAAGAAGGCATCGACAAAAAGATCGCCAACTCGATCCTGATCAAGTTCAACCAGATCGGCACCCTGACCGAAACCCTGGAAGCCATCCAGATGGCCAAGGCTGCCGGTTACACTGCCGTGATCTCGCACCGCTCCGGCGAAACCGAAGATTCGACCATTGCCGACCTGGCTGTTGGTACTTCGGCTGGCCAGATCAAGACCGGTTCCCTGTGCCGTTCCGACCGCGTTTCCAAGTACAACCAACTGCTGCGTATCGAAGAGCAGTTGAACGGCAAAGCCAAGTACAACGGTCGCGGTGAATTCCGCGGTTGATAGAGTGCCGTGCCTCGCCAATACTGCTCATTTTTGACGGTGCCTGTTGTCGTCATACTGCGTTGCCGCTTCTCGCCATAGCCAGCTATGACTCGTCGCGGCGCCTTGTCTGACAACAACAGTCACTCGTCAAAAAGGAGCGTATTGGTGAGGCACGGCACTGCTTGGAAAAAAAGACACCGGATTGTGTCGGAAAAATCGCTACAGCGACGTTTTTGCCACTAATCTGATGCCTTATAAGCACAAGCCTGGTTCTTCCAGGCTTCGTGCTATCAGTAGCTTCACGTTTGGCATGGCTGTCTTTTTTCACTGGAAACCTGATATTCGATGCGCAGTCCCAATTGGTTGTTCCTCGTCTTGCTCCTGCTGCTGGCTGGCCTGCAATACCGCCTGTGGGTGGGTAATGGCAGCCTGGCGCAAGTGGCCGACCTGACTCAGCAGATCGCGGATCAGCAGGCCGAGAACCAGACATTGCTGGAGCGCAACCGGGTGATGGACGCTGAAGTCAGCGAGTTGAAGAAGGGCATGGAGACCGTTGAAGAACGGGCTCGCCATGAGTTGGGCATGGTCAAGGACGGTGAAACCCTTTACCAGTTGGCCCAATGATCAAGTCGTTACCGGCCTTCTGGGCCGTGATTCCTGCCGCGGGCGTCGGTGCCCGTATGGCCGCGGACCGTCCCAAGCAATACTTGCAACTGGGCGGGCGCACTATTCTCGAACACAGCCTTGGCTGTTTTCTTGATCATCCAGGCCTGAAAGGTCTGGTGGTCAGTCTTGCTGTAGACGATCCTTATTGGCCGAACCTGGCGTGTGCCAGTGATCCGCGGATTACCCGGGTCGAGGGCGGTTCCGAGCGCTCAGGGTCGGTGCTCAATGCGTTGCTGCATTTGCATGCGCAGGGCGCTGATGATGAGGATTGGGTGCTGGTTCACGATGCCGCACGGCCGAATCTGAGTCGTGACGACCTGGACAAGCTGCTGGCTGAGCTGGCTGACGATCCTGTCGGCGGACTGCTGGCGATCCCGGCGCGGGATACGCTCAAGCGCGTCGACAAACAGGGTCGTGTGGTCGAAACCGTGGATCGCAGCGTGATCTGGCAAGCCTACACGCCGCAGATGTTCCGCCTTGGGGCGTTGCATCGGGCATTGGCGGACAGTCTGGTGGCTGACGCGGTGGTTACCGATGAGGCGTCGGCCATGGAGTGGGCGGGTTCGGCACCACGCTTGATTGAAGGGCGAGCTGACAACCTCAAGGTCACTCGGCCCGAGGATCTGGACTGGTTGCGCCAACGCTGGGCCAATCGTCGCTGAGTTCCTTGTTTACCTTTCTACCGCCATCGCGAGCCTGCTCGCGAAAACGGCAGTTCAGTCAGTCATTTTGTAGCTGAATTGCCCTGGCCAATCTAACTCTGATACTCCGGCCGTTCGGCCAACCCTTCCTTCAAGTAATCCACCAGTTTTCTCACCTTCGGCGACAAATGCCGTTGCTGTGGATACAGCGCCCACACCGCCGTGTTCGGTGGCTGATGCGCCTCCAGCAACGAAATCAACGCGCCGCTCTTCAAATGCTCCAGCACGTAATAGTCCGGCAACTGACACAGCCCTACGCCCTGTAGTGCGGCATCCAGTACTGCTTGTCCACTGTTGCAGCGCCAGTTTCCCTGCACCCTTTGCGAAAATTCCCGCCCGTTCTGTTCCAGTTGCCAGAGGTCCGAGCTGCCGATGAGGCAGTTGTGGCGGCTCAGTTCCGAAAGGCTGTGCGGGCGACCGTAGCGTTCAAGGTAGGACGGCGATGCACAGAGAAACATGCGTCTTGGCGCGAGGCGGGTGGCGACCAGTCGTGAATCCTGCAAACGCCCCAGGCGGATCGCCAAGTCGAGGCCTTCATGTACCAGGTCGAGTTGCCGGTTGGTCAGTTCGATATCAATCCGCAGTTGTGGATACAGCCCCATGAAACGCGTCACCAGCGGCACGATGAAGCGCTCACCGTAAGCCACGGCGCAGGTCATGCGCAGCATGCCTTTGGGCTCGCTGGTCAAGTCGCTGACCGCGCGCAACGCCTCTTCACGTCCATCCTGCAAGCGTTGGCAATGTTGCAGGAAGGTTTGCCCGGCCTCGGTCAGCGTCACCCGGCGGGTGCTGCGGTAGAGCAAACGGGTTTGCAGGCGTTCTTCGAGGCGTACAATTTGTCGACTGATGTGAGAGGAAGAAACCCCGAGGCGTTCCGCCGCAGCGGTGAACTGGCTGCATTCGGCCACGGCGACAAATTCGTCGATTCCTTCCCAGCGGTTTTCGGACATGGATGATTATCCCTGTGCAGCAATAATGTTTTGCTTTTGTCCGGATTATTCACTGTAGGGCGCTGTATTACACTCCCTGTCTCGTTTTCTTCACTGGAGAGTCATCATGATCAAGTCGCGCGCCGCCGTTGCCTTCGAGGCCAAGAAGCCCCTCGAAATCGTTGAAGTCGATGTCGCCATGCCCAAGGCCGGCGAAGTATTGCTGCGCGTGGTGGCCTCCGGTGTCTGCCATACCGATGCCTACACCTTGTCCGGCGCCGACCCGGAAGGCATCTTCCCGTCGATCCTCGGTCATGAAGGCGGGGCGATCGTGGAAGCCATCGGCGAAGGTGTGACGTCCGTTGCAGTCGGTGACCATGTGATCCCGCTGTACACCCCGGAATGCCGCAAGTGCAAATTCTGCCTGTCGGGCAAAACCAACCTCTGCCAGGCAATTCGTGCAACTCAAGGCAAAGGCCTGATGCCGGACGGCACTTCGCGCTTTTCCTACAAGGGCGAAACGATTTTCCACTACATGGGGACGTCCACGTTTTCCGAATACACCGTCCTGCCGGAAATCTCCGTGGCGAAAATCGCCAAGGAAGCGCCACTGGAAAAAGTCTGCCTGCTGGGCTGCGGTGTCACCACCGGCATCGGCGCGGTACTCAACACCGCCAAGGTGAAACCGGGTGACACCGTGGCCATTTTCGGCCTCGGCGGCATCGGTCTGTCGGCGGTCATTGGCGCAGTCAAAGCGAAGGCTGCCCGGATCATTGCCATCGACATCAACCCGGCCAAATTCGAAATCGCCAAGCAGTTGGGTGCAACCGATTGCGTGAATCCGAAAGACTTCGATCGCCCGATCCAGGAGGTCATCGTCGACATGACCGATGGCGGTGTCGACTTCTCCTTCGAATGCATCGGCAACGTGCAGTTGATGCGTGCCGCGCTGGAGTGCTGCCACAAGGGCTGGGGCGAGTCGGTGATCATCGGTGTGGCCGGTGCCGGCCAGGAAATTTCAACCCGTCCGTTCCAGTTGGTCACCGGCCGCGTCTGGCGTGGTTCGGCGTTCGGCGGCGTGCGCGGCCGTACCGAGTTGCCGAGCTATGTGGAAATGGCCGAGACCGGTGAAATCCCGCTGGATACCTTCATCACCCACACCATGGGCCTGGAAGATATCAACAAGGCGTTCGACCTGATGCATGAAGGCAAAAGCATCCGTAGCGTCATTCATTTCTGAGAAGCAGCTGCAAGCGTCAAGCTTCAAGCGGCAAGCAGATCGCATCAGCTTGGCGTTTGAGGTTTGGGCTGCTACTGAGGAGTTTGCTATGAGTCTGGAAAATATCTCCTGCCAGAAAAGTTTTGGCGGTTGGCACAAACGCTATCGCCATCGCTCAGAAGTACTCGGCTGTGACATGGTGTTCGCTGTCTACCTGCCGCCACAAGCGGAGCAGGGCGGCAAGTTGCCGGTGTTGTACTGGTTGTCCGGCCTGACCTGCACCGACGAGAACTTCATGCAAAAGGCTGGCGCCATGCGCATGGCCGCCGAGTTGGGGTTGATCATCGTCGCTCCGGATACCAGTCCTCGCGGCCCTGATGTGCCGGGTGATCCGGACGGTGCCTGGGACTTCGGCCTCGGCGCCGGGTTTTATCTGAATGCCACCCAGGAACCCTGGTCGCGCCACTATCGGATGCATGACTATGTCGTGCAGGAATTGCCGGCATTGGTTGAAGCCCATTTCCCGGCGTCGGACAAGCGCGGCATCAGCGGCCATTCCATGGGTGGCCATGGTGCGCTGGTCTGCGCATTGCGTAATCCGGGGCGTTATCTGTCGGTGTCGGCGTTCTCGCCAATCAACAATCCCATGGATTGTCCGTGGGGGCAGAAGGCCTTTTCCCGTTACCTGGGAGAGGACCGTTCAAAGTGGCGCGAGTGGGATGCCTGTGCACTGATCGCCGAGGCCGACGAAAAGCTGCCGCTGTTGGTCGATCAGGGTGATCGTGACGATTTCCTCGCTACCCAGCTCAAGCCTGAAGCCCTGCAACAGGCGACAAAATTGGCCGAACATCCGCTGACGTTGCGCCTGCAACCGGGCTACGACCACAGCTATTTCTTCATCGCCAGTTTCATTGACGACCACTTGCAGCATCACGGACGCGCTCTAGGCCTTTAATGCAGGTAGAATCACGCCCTGACAAAAATCGGGGCGTTTTTTTATGCGTATTGGCCACGGCTATGATGTGCACCGTTTCGCTGAAGGCGATTTCATCACTCTGGGCGGTGTGCGCATTGCACACAGTTTTGGGTTGCTCGCTCACTCTGACGGTGACGTCCTCTTGCACGCCTTGAGCGATGCCTTGCTTGGCGCCGCGGCGCTGGGAGATATCGGCAAGCATTTCCCGGATACCGACCCGCAGTTCAAGGGCGCCGACAGCCGTGTGCTGTTGCGTCACGTCGTCGCACTGGTCCATGCCAAAGGCTGGAAAGTCGGCAACGTCGATAACACCATTGTCGCCCAGGCGCCGAAAATGGCCCCGCATATCGAATCGATGCGCGCGCTGATTGCCGCGGATCTTCAAGTAGAGTTGGATCAAGTGAACGTGAAAGCTACCACCACCGAAAAGCTTGGCTTCGTCGGTCGCGAAGAAGGCATTGCCGTGCACTCCGTTGCCTTGTTGCTGCGCGCATGAACGAACTGCAATTGCTCGGCCCGCGGGCTTACGGTGAGGCCCTCGGCACGGCGGTACTGAAAGCGATCGCGGAAGATTTCCAGGTCGACGAAGTCCTCGACATTCCCCTGAGTGGCGAAGGCGAACACCTGTGGATCTGGGTGGAAAAGCGCGGTCTGAACACAGAAGAAGCGGCGCGGCGGATTGCCAAGGCGGCGGGTGTGCCATTGCGCACCGTCAGTTATGCCGGGCTCAAGGATCGTCAGGCGTTGACCCGCCAGTGGTTCAGCGTGCAATTGCCGGGCAAGGCCGACCCTGATCTGTCGGCGGCGGAAAACGACACGCTGAAGATCCTCAAGACCGCCCGGCACAAGCGCAAACTGCAACGCGGCGCACACTCGGCCAACGGTTTCACATTGCGCCTGACGCAGTTCGCTGGCGACAAGACAGCTATTGAAGAGCGTCTGCAACTGATCGCCAAACAAGGCATCCCCAATTATTTCGGCGCCCAGCGTTTCGGCCATGACGGCGGCAATGTGGTCGACGCCCGTGCCTGGGCCGCGCGCAAGGCCTTGCCGGAGCAGCGCAACGTGCGCTCGCGCCTGCTTTCGACGGCGCGCAGTTTTCTGTTCAACCAGGTACTGGCAGCTCGTGTCGCCGATGGCACCTGGCAGCGTGCCCAAGTGGGCGATCTGCTGGCATTCACCGACAGCCGCAGCTTTTTCCCGGCAGGCGAAGCCGAGTGCAGCGACCCGCGCCTGGCGATTCTCGATCTGCACCCGACCGGTCCGCAGTGGGGCGAAGGTGACTCGCCGACCACGGGCGCTGTCCATGAACTGGAGCAGGCTATCGCCGCACGCGAAGCGGATTTGCGTGACTGGTTGATCAACGCCGGTATGAGCCACGAACGTCGCATCCTGCGGCTGCCCATTGGTGGGTTGACGTGGCATTATCCCGAGCCTGACATTCTGCAACTGGAATTCGTCCTGCCGGCCGGATGCTTCGCCACCGTATTGGTGCGCGAGCTTGTTGATCTGGTGCCGGTGGGGCAGACGGACAGCCCATGCGTATTCTGATTTCTAACGACGATGGGGTAACCGCACCCGGACTCGCCGCGCTTTATGCTGCGCTGGCGGATTACACCGAATGCGTGGTTATCGCCCCGGACCAGGACAAGAGCGGCGCCAGCAGTTCGCTGACGCTCGACCGTCCGTTGCACCCGCAAACCCTGGCCAACGGCTTTATCAGCGTGAACGGCACGCCAACCGACTGCGTGCACCTGGGCCTCAACGGCCTGCTGGAGCGCGAAGCGGACATGGTGGTTTCCGGTATCAATCTGGGCGCGAACCTGGGGGACGATGTCCTGTACTCCGGTACGGTGGCGGCGGCCCTCGAGGGGCGTTTCCTGAAGCATCCTGCGTTTGCCTTTTCACTGGTCTCGCGCCAGGTGGATAACCTTCCCACAGCTGCCCATTTCGCGCGCAAACTGGTCGAAGCCCACGCTGACCTGGATCTGCCGCCGCGCACGGTACTGAACGTGAACATTCCCAATTTGCCGCTGGACCGTATCCGCGGTATCCAGCTGACCCGGCTGGGCCATCGCGCCCGAGCCGCGGCGCCGATGAAAGTGGTGGATCCGCGGGGCAAGTCCGGTTACTGGATCGCGGCGGCCGGGGATGCCGAAGACGGTGGCCCGGGTACCGATTTCCATGCGGTGATGCAGGGTTATGTTTCGATCACGCCACTGCAACTGGATCGCACGTTCAACGATGCCTTCAGAAGTCTGGACGGCTGGCTGGAGGGGCTGCGCTGATGAGTCGCGAACAAGACGATATGCTGCGTCGCGGCATCGGCATGACTTCCCAGCGTACCCGCGAGCGGCTCATCCAGCGCCTGTACGAGGAGGGTATTTCCAACGCCAGGGTGCTGGAGGTGATTCGCCGGACCCCGCGCCACCTGTTCGTCGATGAAGCGCTGGCGCACCGTGCCTATGAAGACACGGCGCTGCCGATTGGCAATAACCAGACCATCTCCCAGCCTTATATGGTGGCGCGCATGAGCGAGCTGCTGCTGGAAGCCGGTCCCCTCGACAAGGTGCTGGAGATCGGTACCGGGTCGGGCTATCAGACGGCGGTACTGTCGCAACTGGTCGAGCGCGTGTTCTCTGTCGAGCGCATCAAGGTCCTGCAGGATCGGGCAAAGGAACGCCTGGTCGAGCTGAACCTGCGCAACGTGGTGTTCCGCTGGGGCGATGGCTGGGAGGGCTGGCCGGCACTGGCGCCCTATAACGGGATTATCGTCACTGCGGTGGCGACCGATGTGCCCCAGGCATTGCTTGATCAGTTGGCTCCGGGAGGGCGCATGGTGATCCCGGTCGGGTCCGGAGAGGTCCAGCAGTTGATGCTGATCATCCGCGAGGAACACGGATTTTCCAGGCATGTCCTGGGGGCTGTGCGCTTCGTGCCATTGCTCAATGGGCCACTGGCCTGAGCATTTGTTTCGGCACGCTGAATTCTCTTCGATTGGCTTTGTCTTACGGCGGCATCGTTGTGTTAAACGGGATTCATCGTCAGGCAGCAAACGTGTGCGCGACAGCGATTCGCCACATTAAAGGTAAAGCGTGCACGGCCCGTTATACTTGCGACAGTTCATGCCGGACTCCGGCATTTCACATTTTCAGCCACCACAGAGGGAGCGGCGGGTGAGTCTCACAGTCATTGCGCAGCGTATGAGTAAAACGAGCTTTCAGCGCCTGGTGACTGGCCTTGTCTTGAGCACCTTGCTGGTCGGTTGTTCCAGCAACAAATCCAGCGATGTTCGTGTGGTGGACCGCAATAATGCCGCGCCCCAGCGTCCAGCCGTGACCACCGGGCAATACGTCGTTCGGCCCAAGGACACCCTGTTCTCCATCGCCTTCCGTTACGGCTGGGACTACAAGGCCCTCGCGGCACGCAACAACATTGCAGCGCCCTACACCATCCATCCGGGTCAGACCATTCGCTTTGATGGTCGAAGCGATTCAACGTCGACGGCGGTGGTCAGTTCGTCCAGTTCAACACCGTCGTCGTCGAGTAAAACCACGGTCATCCGTCGCCCGGTAAACGGTTCGACCACCAGCACAACGACGGTTGTACCGTCCGTCGCGAACAAGCCTGCACCTGCTCCATTGCCCCCTCCCGGGCCGGCCCCGACCGGCTGGGGATGGCCATCTAATGGCATTCTGATTGGAAAATTCTCTTCAAACGGTAGTTTGAATAAAGGAATTGATATCGCCGGAGATTTGGGACAGCCTGTTTTAGCTGCGTCTGATGGGACGGTGGTTTACGCCGGGAGTGGCTTAAGGGGCTACGGCGAATTAGTGATCATCAAACACAGTGAAACCTACGTCAGTGCCTACGGACATAACCGCAGGCTGTTGGTTCGGGAGGGGCAGCAGGTCAAGGTTGGGCAGACAATTGCCGAAATGGGGTCAACGGGTACAGACCGGGTGAAACTGCATTTTGAGATTCGCCGCCAAGGTAAACCTGTAGATCCACTGCAGTTCCTGCCACGTCGTTGATCGCTTACCAGCCTGTTCCGTCGCGTAGAGGGGACAGGCTCCAGCGTTGCCAGGGATAAAGGCGCCGCTTGAGCTTGAGGTCGAACTCACCAAAGGACTATAACAATGGCTCTCAGTAAAGAAGTGCCGGAGTTTGACATCGACGATGAGGTTCTCCTGATGGAGAGCAGCATCGATACGGATTCGATGTCGAATGATGAAGGGGCGGCTCCACCTTCCGTTCGTGCCAAATCCAAACACTCCGCATCGTTGAAACAACACAAGTACATTGACTACACGCGGGCACTTGATGCCACGCAGCTGTATCTCAATGAAATTGGTTTCTCTCCCCTGCTGTCACCCGAAGAAGAAGTTCATTTTGCGCGCCTGTCGCAAAGTGGCGATCCGGCCGGGCGCAAGCGCATGATTGAAAGTAACTTGCGGCTGGTGGTGAAAATCGCCCGACGCTACGTCAATCGTGGGTTGTCGCTGCTGGACCTGATCGAAGAGGGTAACCTCGGCTTGATCCGGGCGGTGGAGAAGTTCGATCCGGAACGCGGCTTCCGCTTCTCGACCTACGCGACCTGGTGGATTCGCCAGACCATCGAACGCGCAATCATGAATCAGACCCGGACCATCCGGTTGCCGATCCATGTGGTCAAGGAGCTGAATGTGTACCTGCGCGCCGCGCGGGAGCTGACGCAAAAACTCGACCATGAACCCTCACCCGAAGAAATCGCCAACCTGCTGGAAAAACCGGTGGGAGAGGTCAAGCGCATGCTCGGCCTTAACGAGCGGGTTTCTTCGGTCGACGTCTCGCTGGGTCCGGATTCGGATAAAACCCTGCTCGATACCCTCACTGACGACCGCCCAACCGATCCATGCGAACTGTTGCAGGACGACGACCTGTCCCAGAGCATCGATCAATGGCTCTCGGAACTGACCGACAAACAACGCGAGGTGGTGGTACGCCGCTTCGGCCTGCGCGGTCATGAAAGCAGCACCCTTGAAGATGTGGGCCTGGAAATTGGCCTGACCCGGGAACGGGTCAGACAGATCCAGGTGGAAGGCTTGAAGCGGCTGCGCGAGATCCTGGAAAAAAATGGCCTGTCGAGCGAGTCGCTGTTTCAGTAAGGCACTCACTGCGATGGCATAAAAAAACCCCGACTGGCTCGGGGTTTTTTTATGCCTGGCCCGGGGGAGACCGAGTCCGCTCTGGATTGTGGTTTCGTGCTGTAAGCCTTGGCTTACTGTTGCGTAAGTGTTCGTTATTTTTACACCCTGGCAGTCGTCCATCCTGAACGTTTCATGATCATATCTTTATGATTTTCAAGGTTATTTTTTAATGTTGATGGTGTGTGACAGTTAGGTTTCGCCCCGGTGGGCGATTGATCCCGGAGCGGAAAACTCTAATATTCAGGTTGTGTCGACGGACAGACACGCCCTTCAAGGATGAGGGGAAAGGACATCGCAGGAAGCGATTCATCAGGACGATGAAAAGGAACACAGGGAATAGGGAAAAAATGCGGGCGGGTCAAACCGCCCCTTTTTTTGTCTGCAGAAAAGCAAAAAGGCCCTTGTGGGGCCTTTTTCGGGAACGCGGGGGTGATCAGCGTTCCAGCTGTTCAATCTTGCCTGGCTTGCCATCCCATTCTGCGGAATCGGGCAGCGGGTCCTTGCGTTCGGTGATGTTCGGCCAGATATCGGCCAACTCAGCGTTCAGCTCGATGAAGTTTTCCATGCCGGCCGGAACTTCATCTTCGGAGAAGATAGCCACGGCCGGGCATTCAGGTTCGCACAGCGCGCAATCGATGCACTCATCCGGGTGGATCACCAGGAAATTCGGGCCTTCGTAAAAGCAGTCCACCGGACAGACTTCTACGCAGTCGGTGTACTTGCACTTGATGCAGTTGTCGGTGACGACGAAGGTCATTTCTAATTTTCTCCTCAGGCGCGGCTTGCTGCGCCCCTTCTCGTAGGGGTCGCCAGGTTCGGGAGCGATAGTCTGCTGGCCAGGCTATTAGCCAGCAGCATCCCAAACCGCGCGAGATTCTAACAGCTTGCAAGCCGCTGCGTTAGATCCGTGTCTTTAGTGTATAGAGCATTTCGAGAGCACGACGTGGTGTCATGTCGTCCAGATCGAGTTTGGCCAGTTCCTCCAGCACCGGGTGCGGCAGGCTGGCAAACAGATCGCTCTGCAGCGGCGCAGCCGGTTTGCCTTTGGCAGGTACAGGCACCTCATGGGGCAGGGCGGTGTCTTCCAGGCGGCTCAAATGCTCGCGAGCACGCACGATCACTTCACTTGGTACGCCGGCCAGCTGTGCCACCGCCAGGCCGTAGCTCTGGCTGGCGGGCCCGGGCAGCACGTGGTGCAGGAACACGATGCGTTCGTTGTGCTCGGTGGCATTGAGGTGCACGTTGGCCACCAGCGGCTGGGCTTCCGGCAGGACGGTCAGTTCAAAGTAGTGGGTGGCGAACAGCGTGTAGGCACGCAGGTGCGCCAGGCGCTCGGCCGCCGCCCATGCCAGGGACAGACCGTCGAAGGTGCTGGTGCCGCGACCGACCTCGTCCATCAGTACCAGGCTGCGCTCGGTGGCATTGTGCAGGATGTTCGCGGTTTCGCTCATTTCCACCATGAAGGTCGAACGCCCGCCGGCCAGGTCATCGCTGGAGCCGATCCGGGTGAAAATGCGGTCGACCAAGGACAATTCGCAGCTGGCCGCCGGCACGAAGCTGCCGATGTGCGCCAGGAGCACGATCAAGGCGGTCTGACGCATATAGGTGGATTTACCGCCCATGTTCGGGCCGGTGATCACCAGCATGCGGGTATTGTCGTCCAGGCTCAGGTCGTTGGCCACGAACGGTGTGGTCAGCACTTGCTCGACCACCGGGTGACGTCCCTGGCTGATGCGCATGCACGGTTCGCTGACGAAGCGCGGGCAGTTCAGGTCGAGGTTCAGTGCACGCTCGGCCAGGTTGCTCAAGACATCCAGTTCGGCCAGGGCACCTGCGGTGTCCTGCAACGGTGGCAGCTGGGCGATCAGGTCTTCGAGCAGGGCTTCGTAAAGCATCTTCTCGCGGGCCAGGGCGCGGCTCTTGGCCGACAATGCCTTGTCTTCGAACGCCTTGAGTTCCGGCGTAATGAAACGCTCGGCACCTTTGAGCGTCTGGCGGCGAATATAGTCGGCCGGTGCCGATTCCGCCTGCTTGCTAGGCAGTTCGATGAAGTAGCCGTGGATGCGGTTGTAACCGACCTTCAGGTGCGACAGGCCGGTACGGGCCTTTTCCCGCGCCTCGAGGTCGATCAGGAATTGTCCGGCGTTTTCACTGAGCGACTGCAGTTCGTCGAGTTCGCTGTCATAACCGGTTTTCAGCACGCCACCGTCACGAATGACTGCAGGCGGGTTGTCGATGATGGCCTTTTCCAGCAGGGCCGCCAGCTCCGGGTAGGTGCTGGTGATGGTGGCGAGTTGCTGGAGGTGCGGCGCTTCAAGCTCCGTCATCGCCACTTGCAGTTCGGGCAGTGCGCCGAGGGCGTCACGCAGGCGGGCGAGGTCGCGCGGACGGGCATTGCGCAGGCCGATACGCGCAAGAATCCGCTCGATGTCGCCGATTTCCTTGAGCTGCGGTTGCAGTCTTTCGAAGCGGTAACCGTCGAGCAGGCAGGTGATTGAGGTCTGGCGCGCCAGCAACACGGTCAAATCGCGTAACGGGCGATTCAGCCAGCGGGTCAGCAGGCGGCTGCCCATGGCGGTCTGGCAACGGTCCACCACCGATTGCAGGGTATTGTCGCGGCCCCCGGCCAGGTTGGTGTCGAGCTCCAGGTTGCGACGGCTGGCGCCATCGAGCACCACGGTGTCGTCCAGGCGCTCATGACGCAGGCTGCGCAAATGGGGCAGGGCGGTGCGCTGGGTTTCCTTGGCGTAGGCCAGCAGGCAACCGGCGGCGCCGATCGCCAGGGTCAGGTTTTCGCAGCCAAATCCCTTGAGATCCTGGGTCGCGAATTGCTGGCACAGGCTTTTGAGTGCCGAATCGCGCTCGAAATCCCACGGCGCACGGCGGCGCACACCGCGGCGTTTTTCCGCCGGCAGATCCTTGGGCCAGTCATCCGGAATCAGCAGCTCTACCGGATTGACCCGCTCCAGTTCCGCCAGCAGGTTTTCCCAACCCTTGATTTCCAGCACGCTGAAGTTGCCGCTGGTGATGTCCAGCACGGCCAGGCCGAACAGGCGCTCATCACCCAGGACGGCGGCGATCAGGTTGTCGCGGCGCTCGTCGAGCAGCGCCTCGTCACTCACCGTCCCCGGCGTGATGATGCGCACGACCTGGCGCTCCACCGGCCCTTTGCTGGTGGCCGGGTCGCCGACCTGCTCGCAGATCACCACCGATTCGCCCAGCTTCACCAGTTTTGCCAGGTAACCCTCGGCGGCATGGTAGGGAATCCCGCACATCGGAATCGCCTGCCCGGCCGACTGCCCACGGGCGGTCAGGGTGATGTCCAGCAATTTGGCGGCCTTCTTCGCATCCTCATAGAAGATCTCGTAGAAGTCGCCCATGCGGTAGAACATCAGCTGGTCCGGATGCTGGTTTTTCAGGCGCCAGTACTGCTGCATCATCGGGGTGTGGGAGGACAGGTCGGAGACGGCTTTATTCATCGGATTGTCAGGAAGCTCGTTGAAAGAGGTGGGGCAAAAGCGGGGCAATGGCCGGGCTTTTCCGCGATGGACGCAAGGTTACCATGGGCGGTCCACCCGACGCAGGCGCCACGGCCGGGTGACATCTTTTACGATGCAAAAATCATGTTATGCATCGATTATGCAATTTGGCATTTGTCTTCTTCGAAAAGAACAAGCACTATGCGCGTTATGCAAAAACGCAACGTATCTACTGTCTTGAGAGCATTGCTCGATCAGCACGGGATCTCCCCCACGGAGCTTCACCGTCGTACCGGCGTGCCTCAATCCACGCTCTCGCGCATTCTCAGCGGGAAAATCGTCGATCCTTCGGATAAGCATATTTCGAAGATCGCCGAGTATTTCTCGGTGAGCACCGACCAGTTGCGTGGCCGCGCGGATGTCGCGCCTGCCGCCAATGCCGGGCGCACTCCTGTGCATTCGGAACTCAAGGATATAAGTCTGTGGGATGACGATACCCCTGTCGATGACGACGAGGTGTCGGTCCCCTTTCTTCGCGAGGTTGAATTGGCCGCAGGATCGGGAAGATTCGTCATTGAAGAAAGCGAGCGCTCTAGTCTGCGCTTCGGCAAGCGTAGCCTGCGCCATAATGGCGTGCAGTTCGACCAGGCAAAGTGCGTGACGGTGCGGGGCAACAGCATGTTGCCGGTACTGCGCGATGGCGCCACGGTCGGGGTCAATGCCGGCAAGTGCGGCATCGGCGATATCGTTGACGGCGACCTATATGCAATCAATCACAACGGCCAATTGCGGGTGAAGCAGCTTTATCGCCTGCCAACCGGGATTCGCCTGCGCAGCTTCAACCGCGACGAACATCCGGACGAAGATTACAGCTTTCAGGAAATCCAGGGAGAGCCGATAGTTATCCTCGGACATGTCTTCTGGTGGGGTATGTACGCCCGCTAATACCTGTACTTTCGGATAAAACCCGCTCCCCAAGCGGGTTTTTTTTCGTGTGCTGAACGCATTGGGTTGCTTTTGTTATGCGTAAATGCATTGATTTTATATGCTGAAATGCATAGTCTGATTGCCTATCTATGCAAGAGCGTGGAGTGGCCGTTCACTCAAGGAGGCATGAAATGACCGCTGAGCAATATGCGTTGCTGGACGTGCCTCTTTGGCTGGTCATTGTCCTGCCAATACTCGGTGGCGTTACCGGTGAAATGTGGCGTGCCGATAAAGAGGGTGTTCGGGGCTGGCCCCTTATCCTGCGCCTGAGCCTGCGGTCTGGCTCCAGCATGATTTGCGGCGCCTCGGTCATCATGCTGTTGCACGCCGCCAATGTTTCCATTTGGGCTGCCTGTGCGGTTGGTTGTTTAACGGCGATGGCCGGGACAGACGTAGTTTTAGGGCTATATGAGCGTTGGGCAGCCAAGCGCATGGGGATCACTCATGTTCCGCCCGGTGACGTGGAAGATTGATTCCCTCGACAGGCCTTTTCCAGAGCCTCTGGTTCTTTACATTTTGATCGGTCCTGTCGCTTGCAAGTGCGGTCTGCTCGTGTACGGTTAACCCATCCCGCCCCATCAGGAGATGACCGTGAAAGTAATCACCCAGCTCGCCGCTGACCTTGGCAGGCAATTGCAGATTCTCAATGCCCATGTTTCCACGGCCGAGTCCTGTACCGGAGGCGGGATCGCCGAGGCGATCACCCGTATTCCCGGCAGCTCGGCGTGGTTCGAGGCCGGTTATGTCACGTATTCCAATCTGCAGAAGAACCTGCAACTGGATGTCCCGGTGGAGCTGTTCACCGAGGTGGGGGCGGTCAGTCGCGAGGTCGTCGAAGCGATGGCCAGGGGCGCGCAAGAGAAAAGTCGCGCGTACTTTTCCGTGGCAGTCAGTGGCGTGGCCGGGCCGGACGGCGGTTCGCGGAGCAAGCCTGTGGGCACGGTATGGCTGGCCTGGGGCGTTGGCGAGCGAGTGTTCAGCGAGCTGCAACACTTCCCAGGTGACCGCGACGAGGTGCGCCGACAAACGGTGAAGGCCGCGCTAGAGGGGCTGCTGCGGTATGCCGCGGCAGAAATCGCAAATCAGGGGTAGGCGATCCTCAAACGCTGTGGAATAATACTGGCTACTTATACAGGTGTTGGCCGTCAGGCCTTATTGATTACGTGAGGACTTTAATGGACGACAACAAGAAGAAAGCCTTGGCTGCGGCCCTGGGTCAGATCGAACGTCAATTCGGCAAGGGTGCCGTAATGCGTATGGGCGATCAGGACCGTCAGGCGATCCCGGCCATCTCCACTGGCTCTCTGGGTCTGGACATCGCTCTCGGCATCGGCGGCCTGCCAAAAGGCCGTATTGTTGAAATCTACGGTCCTGAGTCTTCCGGTAAAACCACGCTGACCTTGTCCGTGATCGCCCAGGCTCAAAAAGCCGGCGCGACCTGCGCATTCGTCGACGCCGAACACGCCCTCGACCCTGAGTACGCCGGCAAGCTGGGCGTCAACGTTGACGACCTGCTGGTTTCCCAGCCGGACACCGGCGAGCAGGCCCTGGAAATCACCGACATGCTGGTGCGTTCCAACGCGGTAGACGTGATCATCGTCGACTCCGTGGCCGCCCTGGTGCCAAAGGCTGAAATCGAAGGCGAAATGGGTGACATGCACGTGGGCCTGCAAGCTCGTCTCATGTCCCAGGCCCTGCGTAAAATTACCGGTAACATCAAGAACGCCAACTGCCTGGTGATCTTCATCAACCAGATCCGTATGAAAATCGGCGTGATGTTCGGTAGCCCGGAAACCACCACCGGTGGTAACGCACTGAAGTTCTACGCATCGGTTCGTCTGGACATCCGTCGTACTGGCGCGGTGAAAGAAGGTGATGAAGTCGTTGGTAGCGAAACCCGCGTCAAGGTTGTGAAGAACAAGGTGGCTTCGCCGTTCCGTCAGGCCGAGTTCCAGATTCTTTACGGCAAGGGCATCTACCTCAACGGTGAGATGATCGACCTGGGGGTTCTGCACGGTTTCGTTGAGAAGTCCGGCGCCTGGTATGCCTATGAAGGCACCAAGATCGGTCAGGGCAAGGCCAACTCGGCCAAGTTCCTGGCGGATAACCCGGAAGTCGCGGCAAAGCTGGAGAAGCAATTACGTGACAAGCTGCTGTCGCCTGCATCGGTTGCGGACGCCAAAGCTTCTGCGGTCAAAGAGACCGAAGACGATCTGGCCGACGCTGACATCTGATCGAAGCGATGACCGCCGTACTCGATACACTCGTCGCTGTGCGGCGAACCGCAATGGACCTGCTCGCACGACGCGAGCACGGTCGTGTCGAGCTGACGCGTAAACTGCGTCAGCGCGGCGCCCTCCCTGAAATGATCGAAACAGCACTCGACCGGTTGACGGAAGAGGGGTTGTTGTCGGAAACCCGTTATCTCGAAAGTTTCGTTTCCTACCGCGCCCGTTCCGGTTATGGCCCTTTGCGCATTCGCGAAGAATTGAGCCAGCGTGGCCTGCAGCGCACCGATATTGAACTCGCCCTGCGTGAGAGCGGTATCGACTGGCAGGAGCAACTGGCCGATACCTGGCGACGCAAGTTCTCCGGGCAATTGCCTGCAGACGTCCGGGAGCGGGCCAAACAAGGCCGGTTCCTGGCGTATCGGGGATATTCCATGGAAATGATCAACCGCCTGTTCAGCGGTCGCGGGATGGATGATTGAACTGAAACGGCCCGCTATTTCGATAGCGGGCCGTTTTTTATGCCTCACGTAACCTTTGATGGCTCCCGCGTGCGTTGCTGTACCTGGGGTTTTGATTGTGCCCAGTTATCCGGCAGGTTGATGTAGTCCACAAGCTCGCGCAGGCGGCCATGATTGCGGGCGTTGAAGTTGAAGACCAGCCGCGCCAGGTGCCTGAATTCGGCTTCTTCGTGTTCTTCTCCGCTGTAAGCATGTTGATGGAAATGATCGTTCAGACACAGGTCGGCGAAAGCCACCTGTATGTGTTCAAGTGCATGGTCGCTGAGTGCATGATTCATGCGAATCAGGAACTGGTGCTTGAGCCAGCGACTGGAGTGGAAGTTGCCGTAGAACTGGTTGATGTGCTCGACCGCTTCTTCGACGTTGTAGACCAGTTTCACCAGCTTCATGTCAGTGGGCAGGATGTAGTGGTTTTCCTCCAGTTGCTGGTGAATGAAGTCCAGTGCGCCTTGCCAGAATTTGCCGCCCGGCGCGTCGAGCAGCACCACGGGTACCAAGGGGCTTTTGCCGGTCTGGATCAGCGTCAGTACTTCGAGCGCTTCATCCAGGGTACCGAAGCCACCCGGGCACAACACCAGGGCATCGGCTTCCTTGACGAAGAACAGTTTGCGGGTGAAGAAGAAGTGGAAGGGCAGCAGGTTGGTCGTGCCGTCGACTGTGGGGTTGGCATGCTGTTCGAAGGGCAGGGTGATGTTGAACCCCAGGCTGTTTGCCAGTCCAGCACCCTCATGGGCGGCGGCCATGATGCCGCCACCGGCGCCAGTGATCACCATCATGTCCGAACGCGCCAGCGCGGCGCCGAGTTCCCGGGCCATGCTGTAGAGCGGATGTTCCATGGGGGTGCGGGCCGAGCCGAAGACAGTGACCTTGCGCCGCCCCTTGAACTGTTCGAGCACGCGGAAAGCCTGTTCCAGTTCGCGCAGGGCTTGCAGGGTGATCTTGGCATTCCAGCGGTTGTGGTCTTCCTGGGCCATGCGTAGCACGGTCAGGATCATGTCGCGGTAGATCGGGATGTTCGGGCTGTTGGGTGAAATCAGCTTGAGCTGTTCTTCGACCTTGCTGATGAGGTCGTGGCCGCTTTCTTCAAAATGACGGCTCAGGAGGTCATTCGGTTGGTAAGGCATTCAACTTCTCCTTCTGCACAGAACCCTCGGCCCGACAACTTGCGTCGGTGCCACGACACTTCCTGTGTCGCTGTCTGCCCCGGCCCATGCCTGGGCGATCTACTTGACCCGAAAAACATCGGGTCATCCAAACAGGTTCTGTTATTCCCTTGGATGAAAGAAACATTCGCACACTACGGCAAACGACGGGCAGCCCCTTTCCAGCCCTGAAAAAGTGAACGTGGATAACCTGAAATCTAGACCTTCACTGTGATTTGCGCTGCCTTGATCATTGCGCCACAAAGTCTTTCCTGGCAACCGCTTATTGACGATATGCAAGGTGGTTTCACCGCTCGTCCGAACGTACGTCGCATGTGCCGCACTCTGATTTACTAAGTTACAGGTGTCACACGACAACTTTGCGTCAATGGCATGGCGCAAGGTCCAGGCGGTTCAAGGATTTATCGCTCAAACAAGCGTGAAGTGCAGGGAGGCGGGAAGCCATGGCCAGAGTCGTTCTGGAGATCGATACGCAACTGTATCGATTGCTGAAGTCGTCAGCCGAGACCAATCATGTGAGTCTCGAAGAGGAGTGCTGCCGGCGTTTGCGTGGTGGTGAACGCCGTTCGCATTACTTGCAGGCGCTGCTGGCGGAATTGCGCGCCGAAGATGAACAGCGGCGCGCCAATTCCAGGTGATCACTTTTTCTTCTTGGCCGGTTGCAGGCAATCCGATTCCTGGAAGCTTGCAGAGCCGACCGGGCGGTTGGTCTTCACCTCGGTGAAGTCGTAACGCATGATCGCGCCCTTGGCCATCAGCTTGCGAAACCCTTCGTTCCTGCAGACAGAAGCTCCCAGCTGGAAGTACACCGCTTTCGGGTCGGCACGCATCTTGTCGGCATGGCTGCTCTGCACGCTCAGATGGTTGATCAGCTGTTTGCCTTCAACGGTGTAGCCTTGATCGAGAATGTCTTCGTTGATCGCTCGTGGAGTGCCGACGCTGCTCTGGGTGGCGACGTTTTGCAGCATTTTGTTCAGTTCCGTGTCTTTCAGGGACGCGGCCTGGGCGTTGAAGGACGACGCCAGCAAAATGGCCGCGGTAGGAACGATAAGGCGCAGCATGAAACTCTCCTGGTTCAGTGATGGGGGTTTGACCCGTCACGTGACTGTGCGTTCAGTGGCGGCGAATTATAGGGGAGGCAGGCTGGACGGTACAGGCTTGCGCCGGGCGGTCTGTTAAACTGCTGGCACTTTTTACCCTGTCGAGTGTCTTTCGTGTCGATTTCCCTTCTCTGCGGGCGTTGCCCGCTATGAGCCACACCCCCGCGCGCTTTGCCTTGAATGCCGTGGCCCGCCTGCGCGATCAGCGCGAGGAGGAGGGCATCAAGCCGATTCAGGCCCGCGGCTGGCGCGCGCCGCGTTGCCGTGATTGCCGGGTCATCGAGAGTCACTGCCTGTGCGCATGGCGCCCGCAGGTCGCTACCCGCTCCGGCGTGTGCCTGATCATGACCAACAAGGAAGTGTTCAAGCCGAGCAACACCGGCTGGCTGATCGCCGACGTGGTCCCGGACAACCATGCCTTCATCTGGTCCCGCACGGAGGTCGATCCGAAGTTGCTGGCGCTGTTGTCCGACCCGCAATGGCAACCTTATCTGGTGTTTCCGGGGGAGTACGTCGAGCCTGAGCGTGTGACAAACAGCGTGGATGTCGATGGCACGAAGCGCCCGTTGTTCATTCTGCTGGATGCGACCTGGACCGAAGCGCGGAAGATCTTTCGCAAGAGCCCCTATTTCGATCGATTGCCGATCCTCAGCCTGCTGCCCGAGAAACTCTCGCGCTACCGGTTGCGCCGTTCGACCCGCAGCGAGCATCTGTGCACGGCAGAAGTCGCGGCGCTGTGCCTCGACCTGGCAGGCGATGTCGCCGCAGCCTCGGCGCTGGATGCCTACTTTGATGTATTCAGCCAGCATTACCTCGACGCCAAACATCAGTTGGACATGAACGTTTCGACCCCGGCACACGCCGAGTTGATGCCCTATGTCCAGCCGGTCGCGCCATCGCCGGGCTGATTGTCGCGGATATTGCAATAAAGTGTACCAGCCCTGCGGCTTGACCACCCCGGCTTCGCTGGGCATGCTTGGCGCCGATTAGGGTACGGCCAGAATTTGCAACGCGTTTTTTGCGTTGAGCGTGCCTTGTAAGTGCAGCTCCGTGGCTGTGCCTTGAGTTGCTTTGGCGAAGTCCGAATGCAGCGGGCGTCCCATGAAAAACAGGATCATTTGAAAAATGGCCACATACGAAATCCTGATTGCCGATGACCACCCACTTTTTCGTAGTGCCTTGCATCAAGCGCTGACCCTGGGTCTTGGCCCGGATGTCCGCCTGGTGGAAGTGGCGAGCATCGCCGAGCTGGAAGTGCGCCTGACGGAAAAATCCGACTGGGATCTGGTGCTGCTGGACCTGAACATGCCGGGAGCCTACGGTTTTTCCGGGCTGGTCCTGCTGCGCGGTCAGTACCCGCAGATTCCGGTGGTGATGGTTTCGGCTCAGGAAGAAGCCTCGGTGATGGTCAAGTCACGTGAGTTCGGCGCCAGCGGCTTCATTCCCAAATCCAGCGACCTGGGTGTGATCCAGAAAGCCGTGCGGGCGGTCCTTGATGGTGATGTGTTCTGGCCACCGCAGGCGTTCGAAGCGGTCAGCGTCTCAGAAGAGGCCAAGGCGGCCAGCGAAGGCCTTGCCAGCCTGACACCGCAGCAGTTCCGGGTGTTGACCATGGTCTGCGAAGGTTTGCTGAACAAGCAGATCGCCTATGAACTGGGTGTTTCCGAGGCGACGATCAAGGCGCACGTCACCGCGATTTTCCGTAAACTGAATGTACGGACCCGGACCCAGGCCGCGCTGCTCTTGCAACAACTTGAGTCAATTTCCAGCCATTAATGGCTGGCAACTTCACGCTTTTTTGACTTTGGTTGAACTAGCTTTCCCACTTCTTTTTTGTCAGTTGCCCACTCTATGTCACCTTTCAAAGGCCAGACCGGCCTGAAACGAATCCTCAATGCCTCCGGTTATTCGCTGGACGGCCTGCGCGCAGCCTTTACCGGTGAAGCCGCCTTTCGGCAACTGGTGTTGCTCAACGTCGTCCTGATTCCCTTGTCGTTCTTCCTGAATGTCAGCCGGGTCGAACGGGCAGTGTTGATCGCCGTATGCCTGTTGGCGTTGATCGTCGAGCTGCTCAATTCGGCAGTGGAAGCGGCCATCGACCGCATTTCCCTTGAGCGGCACCCGCTGTCCAAGAATGCCAAGGACATGGGCAGTGCCGCCCAGTTCGTGGCATTGAGCATGATTGCCCTGGTATGGGCGGTGATTCTGCTCTAGGCGATCGTTGGCAGCACGATCTCGTCGCTGCGCTGGACCCCGGCGGTGAAGGCGCGGCACAGGTCGAGGAACTCGCGCATCGCCGAGGTCTGATACTTCTGTTTATGCCAGATGAAATAAAACTGTCGCGCCAGATCCAGATCCGGCGTCTCGACAGGCATCAGGCTGCCCCGGCGGAACGCGTCGCGCAAAGCCAGTCTGGAAATGCAGCCAATCCCCAAGCCTGATTCCACCGCGCGCTTGATCGCTTCGGTGTGCTCAAGCTCCAGGCGGATATTCAGGGAAGTGCGGTGATGGCGCATGGCTTGATCGAAGGTCAGCCGTGTACCGGAGCCTTGTTCGCGCAGGATCCACGCTTCGTGGCTCAACTCCTCCATGGTGGCCGTGCCGCGCTTGGCCAGCGGATGCTGAGGGGCGCAAAACACCACCAGTTCGTCTTCGACCCAGCTTTGCACTTCGATGTCCGGGTGGCTGCAGTCACCTTCGATCAGACCCAGATCAATTTCGTAGTGGGCCACTTGTTGCACAATATTGGCAGTGTTCTGCACGTGCAGCTTCACCTGGCTTTCCGGATGGCGCTGCATGAAGCTGCCGATCAGCAGGGTGGCCAGGTAATTGCCGATGGTCAGGGTCGCGCCCACGGCCAGCGAGCCGAAACCGGACTTGCCATTGAGCAGGTCTTCGATTTCCTTGGCCTGGTCCAGCAAGGCCACCGCCTGGGGCAGCAGCTGTTTGCCGAGCGCGTTCAGGCTCAGGCGTTTGCCGGCGCGGTCGAACAGCTGGCAGCTGCACTGGCGCTCCAGCTCGGTGATCGAGGTGCTCGCCGCCGATTGCGAGAGGTTGAGCAGGCCCGCAGCACGGGATACGCTTTCCTGCTGGGCGACGGCGACGAATACTTGAAGTTGACGGAGAGTAAATCGCATATCGATATAACCGATAACCCTTATCTTAATAATCCATTTAACAGATATTGTCTCTGCCTTTAGAATGCGATGCAATTGCGCACATCATCGGCGCAGGCAAAATCTCCAGGAGTCCCACGTACATGAGCAACATGAACCACGAGCGTGTCCTCAGTGTTCACCACTGGAACGACACTCTGTTCAGCTTCAAGTGCACCCGTGATCCGGGCCTGCGCTTCGAGAACGGTCAGTTCGTGATGATCGGCCTGCAACAGCCCAACGGCCGCCCGCTTATGCGCGCTTACTCGATTGCCAGCCCGAACTGGGAAGAGCATCTCGAGTTCTTCAGCATCAAGGTACCTGATGGTCCGCTGACTTCGCAGTTGCAGCATCTGAAGGAAGGCGACGAGATCATCATCAGCAAGAAGCCTACCGGCACGCTGGTACTGGATGACTTGAAGCCTGGCAAACATTTGTACCTGCTCAGCACCGGTACCGGTCTGGCGCCGTTCATGAGCGTCATCCAGGACCCGGAAACCTACGAGCGTTTCGAAAAAGTGATCCTGTGCCACGGCGTGCGTTACGTCAACGAAGTCGCTTACCGCGAATTCATCACCGAGCACCTGCCGCAGAACGAATTCTTCGGCGAAGCGCTGCGTGACAAGTTGATCTATTACCCGACCGTGACCCGTGAGCCGTTTGAAAACGAAGGTCGCCTGACCGACCTGATGCGCAGCGGCAAGCTGTTCAGCGACATCGGCCTGCCACCGATCAACCCGCAGGACGACCGCGCCATGCTGTGCGGCAGCCCGAGCATGCTCGACGAGACCAGCGAAGTGCTCAACAGCTTCGGCCTGAAAGTTTCGCCGCGGATGCGCGAGCCGGGTGATTACCTGATCGAGCGTGCCTTCGTCGAGAAGTGACCGCAGGTCACCTGTAGGAGCAGCCGGTCGACGCTCGATTGCTCGCGATGGCCGTCAACGATAACGCGGGAAGCTTGATACCCCGCGGCGTTCTCAGGTTTTTCGCGAGCATGCTCGCTCCTACAGATACAGAAGATTTGCAGTGCATCTAAAAAGCCCGCATGACCTGAAAAGGTCATGCGGGCTTTTTCGTTTCTGGCATTCAACCTTTCGCGGGAATGACTTCCAGGACGCGGATCAGCTCTGGTGTCGGGTAATGCCAACGCACATCCAGATCCCAGAACTGCGCGCCATATTCGCGCTCGGGTGCAGGCGTTTGATAGGCCGGGCGCGGATCCTGCGCCAAACACTGCTCGATTAGCTCCACCAAGGGTTCCTCAAGGCGCTGAGCGTGCCCGTGAGCCTGTTGCAACGCCGAGTCCTTCCACTGCACGGGAATCAACTGCGGCGCGGCGCTGGCGATGCTGTTGGCGGCGGTATCGATGATGTCGGCGTAGGGCACGTAGGGTTTGATATCGAGAACCGGCGTGCCATCGAGCAGATCGATACCCGAGATCCACAGGCGGTTGGCTTCTACCTTGTCCAGTTTCACCACGGACTGCCCGATACCATTGGGGCGATGGGTTGCGCGGGTGGCAAACACGCCCATGGATTTATTGCCGCCGAGGCGAGGAGGGCGGACCTTCAAGCGCGGCTTTTCCTCCAGGGCCTGGTGGAACAGGAACAGCAGCCACACGTGGCTGACCTGCTCCAGGCCCTGTACCGCGTCCCCTTGATCGAACGGTGCCACAAGTTCCAGCACCCCACGGGCGGCCGGGGCCAGTTGCGGCTGGCGCGGAATGGCGAACTTCTCCTTGAAGCAGGAGCGCACGAAGCCGATGGGGGAAACGCTGTAGGTCATGGTTTTGGGTCGAGACGGGGAAGAGGGTGGGCATGATAACCCGATGGGTCTCAAGCCGGGTGGCGCCTGTCCCGGCGTCTTCGCGAGCAGGCTCGCTCCCACAGGTCTTGTGGCGTACTCAAACTCTGTGGGAGCGAGCCTGCTCGCGAAAGCCGCACCGCCGATCTACAGGCTGAATCCGCCATCCAGAGGAATAATATTTCCAGTCATATAGGCTCCGGCAGTGCTCGCCAGGCTGATCGCCAACGCCGCCATCTCTTCTTCGCGACCCCAGCGCTTCATCGGGATCAACGCCGTATCCTGCGCCAGCGCCTGTTCATCATTGCCAATGTGCTGGGTCATCTTGCTGGGAAAGCGCCCCGGGGCGATCACGTTGACGTTGATGTGCTGGCTCACCAGTTCGCGCGCCAGGATCCTCGACAGTTGATGTAGCGCAGCCTTGCTCGGCCCGTAGGCATACGCCTGTTCGCCGAATGAGGAAATCCCCGCCACCGAACCAATGTTGATGATCCGCGCCGGATTCGCTTCGGAACCGGCCTTGCGCAGCAGCGGCAGGAATTGCTGGATGCAGTTGAAGACGGACGTCACGTTGAGCTGCATGACTTTTTCCCAGCCCTTGACCGGGTAGCTCTCCAGCGGTGCGCCCCAGGTGGTGCCAGCATTGTTCACCAGAATGTCCAGGTGGGTGATCTGCTCGCCCAGGCGTGTGGCCAGTTGCAGGACACCCTCTTCGGTGGCGAGGTTGGCCGCCATGGCGTGGCAGCGTCCAAGCGCTCCGAGCTCGTCGGCGGTTTGCTGGCAGGCTTCGGCATCGCGGGCACAGACGTACACGGTTGCGCCTGCCTCGACGTAGGCCTTGGCTATCATCTTGCCGATACCACGGGTGCCGCCGGTCACCAGGGCGGTGCGGCCTTGCAGGGAAAAGTAGGGATGCATGGCGAATCCTGAGAACTGAGGTCTTTACACCCTAGCCGTCAGCCGCTAGAAGCGGAGCCACTATTTTTGCGCGGAATGGAAGGCCATTCGGCCCTGTAGGAGCGAGCTTGCTCGCGATGGTCGATAACGATAACGCGTGCTTGCTGGATAATCGCGGCGTTTTCGAATCCATCGCGAGCGAGCTCGCTCCTACAGGGAACGGTTTACTGCGGGCGCACGCGCAGGGTCAGCCCCTTGAGGAAGTTGCGCAGCAACTGGTCGCCGCACGGGCGATAATTGGTGTGGCCGAACTTGCGGAACAGCGCGCTCAACTCAGGCTTGGACACCGGGAACTCGGCGGCCTTGAGGATCGCGTGCATGTCGTCTTCCTTGAGCTCGAACGCCACCCGCAGCTTTTTCAGGATGATGTTGTTGGTCACGGGCACTTCGATCGGCTGCGGCGGACGGCTTTCGTCCTTGCCGCGCTTGAAGATCACCAGGCCGTCGAGGAAATGCGCCATGACTTCGTCCGGGCAGCGTACGAAACCTTCCTCGTCTTCCTCTTTCTTGTCGAGGTAGGTCACCAGGTCCGGCAGGGTCACGTCCAGGCCGCCGAGCTTGATGATCTCGATGACTTTCTTGTCGCTGATGTCGAGCATGTAGCGCACGCTGCGCAGTACGTCGTTATGAATCATGTGTGCAGTCCTGGTAATTCAGCTATGGGCGCCGCCGAAAACAGCGGCGCCGAAAGGTGTGGCGGCGCGGGAAGCCTTAGAACTTCTCTTTGCCGGACAAGTAGCGCCATTGCCCCACGGGCACTTTGCCGATGGACACGCCGCCGATGCGTATGCGGCGGATGGCGACGACCTTCAGGCCGACGGCCTGGCACAGCTGGGCGATGATGCCCGGTTGCGGGTTCTTCATGGCGAAGCGCAGGCGGTTTTCGTTCTGCCAGCTGGCCTTGACCGCCGGCAACTCCTTGCCCTTGTAGGTCAGGCCATGATTCAGGCGGTTGAGGCCGTGAGCCACCATCTCGCCCTCAACCTCGACCACATACTCCTGCTCGATCTTGCTGGAGTCGGCGGTAAGTTTGCGCAGGATTTTCCAGTCCTGGGTGAACACCAGCAGACCGCTGGCGTTGGCCTGCAGGTCGGTGCTGGCGGTCAATCGCAGGAAGTGCCCGCGCAACGGGCGCTTGCCGTAGCGGTGTTCTTCGCTCAGGGTCTCGGCGCCGAGGGTGGCCATGGCGGTGTCTGCGTCCATGCCGGCGGGCACATTGAGCAGCAGGGTCACAGGTTCCGGCGCAGTGGCCTTGGCCTCTGGATCAAGTTCGACTTTCTGGTTGCCGACCTTGAATTGCGGCTCGTCGATGACCTCGCCGTCGACGGTGACCCAGCCGCCCTCGATGAACAGCTCAGCCTCCCGACGGGAACAGCCGACGAGTTCGATGAGGCGTTTGGAGAGACGAATCGGGTCAGTCATGTCAGGGCCGTAACAAAAAGGGGGTGGGCATTGTACCTGCCTGGCGCCGGTTAATCCCGGAACCATTTTGCCGCAGGTTTTTTTTTGTGGGAGCGGGCTTGCTCGCGAAAGCGGTTTGCCGGACAGCATCGATGTTGAATGTAAGTCCGTCTTCGCGAGCAAGCCCGCTCCCACATTGGTTCTGCGTTGTGTCAGCCCTGTTGTGAAAGCTTTTGGTTTTGGCGCAAACGCATGTGCAGCAACGGATACGGCTGGCCCATGCCATCGACTTCCGAGCGGCCAATCACTTCGAAACCCTGCTTGAAGTAAAAGCCGAGGGCTTGCGGGTTCTGTTCGTTGACGTCCAGTTCGTCGGCGTTCAGGTGTTCGAGGGCATAGCGCAACAATTTTTTGCCCAGGCCCTGGCCGCGGTGCTCAGGGTCGATGAAGAGCATTTCGACCTTGCCGGCGGCGACGCCGGCGAACCCGGTGATGCGTTGGTTCGCATCCTTGGTGCAGATCAGCATCACTGCGTCGAGGTAACGGGTCAGCACCAGGGTTTTCAGCAGTTCGATGTAACTGTCGGGCAGGAAGTCATGGGTGGCGCGTACCGAGGCCTCCCAGACCCGGGTCAACTCTTCGTAGTCGCCGAGTTTCGGCGTGTGGATGACCGAATGCTGACGCATGCCTGTCTGCCTCTGGTGCGTGAGTGATGTGAATCCGTCCAATCTCAAACGATAGCCGTAAAAAAGCCCCGCATCTCGTCAAGAGGGCGGGGCTTTGCGTATTTTTTGCGTTTAGATCTGTTCAGCCCACAGGTCGTATTCGTCGGCGTCGGTCACTTTGCACCAGACCTTGTCGCCCGGCTTGAGATTGCTGCCGTTGTCGATGAATACGTTGCCGTCGATTTCCGGGGCGTCGAAGAAGCAGCGGCCCACCGCACCTTGCTCGTCGACTTCATCGACCAGCACTTCGATCTCGCGGCCGATGCGCATTTGCAGGCGCGCCGAACTGATGGCCTGCTGGTGCGCCATGAAGCGCTCCCAACGGTCCTGCTTGACGTCGTCCGGGACGACTTCCAGGTCCAGGTCATTGGCCGGAGCGCCGTCTACCGGCGAGTACTGGAAGCAGCCGACGCGGTCGAGCTGGGCTTCGGTCAGCCAGTTCAACAGGTACTGGAAGTCTTCTTCGGTTTCGCCGGGGAAGCCGACGATGAAGGTCGAACGGATGATCAGGTCCGGGCAGATTTCGCGCCAGTTCTTGATGCGCGCCAGGGTCTTGTCTTCGAAGGCCGGGCGTTTCATCGACTTGAGCACTTTCGGGCTGGCGTGCTGGAACGGGATGTCCAGGTACGGCAGGATCTTGCCGGCGGCCATCAGCGGGATCAGCTCGTCAACGTGCGGGTACGGGTAAACGTAGTGCAGGCGCACCCAGACACCGAGGGTGCTCAGGGCTTCGCAGAGTTCGGTCATGCGGGTTTTCACCGGCGCGCCGTTCCAGAAACCGGTGCGGTATTTCATGTCGACGCCGTAGGCGCTGGTGTCCTGGGAGATCACCAGCAGCTCTTTGACGCCGGACTTGACCAGGCGCTGGGCTTCGTCGAGCACGTCGCCCACCGGACGGCTGACCAGCTTGCCGCGCATCGACGGGATGATGCAGAAGCTGCAGCTGTGGTTGCAGCCTTCGGAAATCTTCAGGTAGGCGTAGTGGCGCGGAGTCAGCTTGATGCCTTGTGGCGGCACCAGGTCGATCAGCGGGTTGTGATCCTGGCGTGGCGGCACGACTTCGTGCACGGCGTTGACCACTTGCTCGTACTGCTGCGGACCGGTCACGGCCAGCACGCTCGGGTGCACGTCGCGGATGTTGCCTTCTTCGACGCCCATGCAGCCGGTCACGATGACCTTGCCGTTTTCCTTGATGGCTTCGCCGATCACTTCCAGGGACTCGGCCTTGGCCGAATCGATGAAGCCGCAGGTGTTGACCACCACGACGTCGGCGTCCTGGTAGGTGGACACGACGTCATAGCCTTCCATGCGCAGCTGGGTAAGGATGCGCTCGGAGTCGACCAGTGCTTTGGGGCAGCCCAGGGATACGAAGCCAACCTTTGGATTGGCTGACGCAGGAGTGGTGGACATGTCTAACCTCGGTATTTTGTGACGCCTCGTGCCGAGTGCGGCAAGACGACGGACGGGCGCTTATTTGGCGCCTCTGATCAAAAAGTGCGCAATTCTAGCGATGGTAAGCGCACTTGACCAGCTTTATGCAGGGAAATACGACGAGTGCTGCGCTATGCTTCGCGCCGTTACGCTTTACTGTTTTTTTACAGTCAACAAAACGTCTGTAACGTGAAGTAAAACAGCGCATGCTGCACGACAAAGCATAGTGCTTCTTTCAAAGAAGCCCGAGTCTGGGTAGTAGGAGTGGTGGATGGGTCAGGCAAGTAGTCAGACTGCGGGCGCCGAGCATTCGGCGGTCAAGCCGATCGGCATGCTGGTCGCGGCAGTCGGGGTGGTTTATGGCGATATCGGCACCAGTCCGTTGTACACCCTTAAAGAAGTGTTTTCCGGAGGCTATGGCGTGCCGGTCAACCACGACGGGGTGTTGGGGATTCTGGCACTCATTTTCTGGTCGCTGATCTGGGTCGTGTCGATCAAGTACATGATGTTCGTGCTGCGCGCCGACAACCAGGGCGAAGGCGGGATCATGGCCTTGACCGCTCTGGCCCGGCGGGCGGCAGCGGGGCACGCCAGGTTGCGTACGTTGCTGGTGGTCTGCGGGCTGATCGGCGCGGCGTTGTTCTATGGCGACAGCATGATCACCCCGGCGATCTCCGTACTGTCGGCGATTGAAGGCCTGGGCCTGGCATTCGACGGCATCGACCACTGGGTGGTGCCGATATCGCTGGTGGTGCTGGTCGCGCTGTTCCTGATCCAGAGTCACGGTACCGCGCGCATCGGCATTCTGTTCGGGCCGATCATGGTCACCTGGTTCCTCGTGCTGGGTGCATTGGGCGTCTATGGCATCAGCCAGCATCCGGAAGTCCTGCAGGCGATGAACCCGGTATGGGGTGTACGTTTCTTCATGGTCCATCCGGGCATGGGCGTTTCGATTCTCGGTGCCGTTGTGCTCGCACTGACCGGTGCCGAAGCGCTGTACGCGGACATGGGCCACTTCGGTCGCAAGCCGATCGCCCGCGCCTGGTTCATCCTGGTGTTGCCAGCGCTGGTGCTGAACTACTTCGGCCAGGGGGCATTGTTACTGGGTGATCCGGAGGCCGCGCGCAACCCGTTCTATCTGCTGGCGCCAAGCTGGGCCTTGATTCCGCTGGTCGGCTTGTCGACCATGGCCACGGTAATTGCTTCGCAAGCGGTGATTTCCGGTGCGTTCTCCCTGACCCGTCAGGCGATCCAGCTCGGTTACATTCCGCGCATGCATATCCGGCACACCTCCAGCGCCGAGCAAGGCCAGATCTACATCGGCGCGGTGAACTGGGCGCTGATGGTCGGCGTGGTGCTGTTGGTGCTGGGTTTCGAATCCTCCGGAGCCCTGGCCTCGGCCTACGGCGTGGCCGTGACCGGGACCATGCTGATGACCAGCATCCTGGTGTCCGCGGTGATCCTGCTGCTGTGGAAATGGCCACCGGTGCTTGTGGTGCCGGTCCTGTTGGGTTTCCTGTTGGTAGACGGCGTGTACTTCGCCGCCAACGTGCCGAAAATCGTTCAGGGCGGTGCATTCCCGGTGATCGCCGGTTTCGCCCTGTTTGTGCTGATGACCACCTGGAAACGCGGCAAGCAGTTGCTGGTCGAGCGCATCGATGAAGGCGGATTGCCACTGCCGATTTTCATCAGCAGTATTGCCGTACAACCGCCGCATCGCGTGCAGGGCACCGCCGTGTTCCTCACCGCGCGTCCGGATGCTGTGCCCCACGCGCTGTTGCACAACCTGCTGCATAACCAGGTGTTGCACGAGCAAGTGGTGCTGCTGACGGTGGTGTACGAAGACATCCCGCGGGTGCCGCCATCACGACGGTTCGAAGTCGATGCCTATGGCGAAGGTTTCTTCCGGGTGATCCTGCACTTCGGTTTCACCGACGAGCCGGACGTGCCGAAGGCCTTGAAACTGTGTCATCTCGATGAACTGAACTTCAGTCCGATGCGCACCACGTACTTCCTCAGCCGCGAAACGGTCATCGCCTCCAAGCTCGAAGGCATGTCGCGCTGGCGTGAGGCACTGTTTGCGTTCATGTTGCAGAACGCCAACGGCAACCTGCGCTTCTTCAATCTGCCGCTGAACCGGGTGATTGAGCTGGGTACGCAGGTGGAGATGTAAACCTGATCCTGTAGGAGCGAGCTTGCTCCGGGCGGCGTTCCGACGAAAAACCTGAGTTCACCGCGGATATTCAGGCAGCCAGCGTTATCGTTGACGACCATCGCGAGCGAGCTCGCTCCTACAGGGATTGGTGGTGTTGCTGGAATGAAAAAGCCCCCGCTATCGTGAGATGGCGGGGGCTTTTTTTCGGCTGGCTCAGATCACTCTATGGCAGCCGTTTCCTTGGGCTGCCGCTTCTCGATCACATCCACCAGACGCTTGGCCAGCGCCGGGTAGTTCTCGTCGAAGTGGTGGCCGCCCGGCAGCTTGATGGCTTCGCCCACCGCCGTCTTGTCGGTGCAGCCGCTCTCGTCGGTTTCTTCTTCACCGTAGATGCACACCACCTTGGCGGCTGGCAGCTTGGCCATTTCCGGGCCGGTGGCGGCTTCTTTGCCGGCGTTGCCGAGCCAGCCTTCGACTTCGATCTCGAAGCTGCCGGTACGGGCAAAGGCCAGCAGGATGATCGCGTCGACGCGTTGCTGCTCGGATTCGGCCAGGCGGTTGTAGATCGCCGGCAGGACATCGGCGCCGAACGAGTAACCGGTCAGGATGAAGCGCTTGGTGCCCCATTTTTGCCGGTAGTGCTGCATCAGTTCAGCCAGGTCCAGCGCGCTTTGCTCCGGGCTCTTGTGCTGCCAGTAGTAGCGCAGGGTATCGATGCCGACCACCGGGTAGCCGATCTTGGCCATTTCGCCCGCCACATCGCGGTCAAGGTCGCGCCAGCCGCCGTCACCGGACAGGAACAGGGTCACAGTGTCCCTGGCCTGGCCGGCGGGCACTTCGACCACCGGGATCTGCAGGCCGCCAGCGGCCTTGTCGCCACCGACGAGGATCTTGCGCAGTTCGTTGTTCAGCACTTGCGGCAGGTTGATGTCGTAGTCGCTGATGCTGGTTTCGGCGTTCGGTTGATCCCGCACGAAGCCGGCACTGGTGTCGTCCGGGTTGTCGTTCCACGCGACCAGCCAATGGCCGTGAGCGGCGCTTTTCGGCAGCAGGTGGGTGCAGCCGCCTTTTTCCAGGGCCAGGTCGACCGAGACGGCCTGTGCCGTGTCATTTTTCTGCTCGGACAGCCAGCGCCAGGCCAGCACGGCACCTGGGCCGATACCGCTGACCAGGGTCGCCGGGCCCTTCAGCTCTCTCAGGCCCGATTGCAGGGCGCGGCTTTGCAGCAGGCAGTCCTTGGGCAGGATCACCTGGACAATTTGCGCCGCGCCACTGCGGCTCAGGGTCATCAACTGCTTGTCGCTGAGTTTCTGGTCTTCGTTGACCGCCACCAGCACCTGGGCGCGAGGCGTAGTGCCGGGGATGACGCGGGTCATCGCCGCACCATCGGCCGGGTTGAGCGATTCGAGGGTCGGTTCCGGCGCCGGGCGTTTGAGGTACCAGTAACCGCCACCGAGAACCAGGGCCACTATCACCAGCGTGCCCAATACATACCGCAAGGAGCGTTGAATCATCAGCGTTTCACCAATCCGGTCAAGCCGCCCGCGATCAGGGCGGCAGTGTCGGCCAGCGCAACCAGCGGATCGAGTCCGGCGGGCACGGCCATATAACGGGGTTCCCAATCAGGCTGGAACTTGTCTTTGAAGCGGCGCAAGCCTTGGAAGTTGTACAGCTGCTCACCACGGCGGAATACCATCGAGCCCAGGCGCTGGGTCAAGGGTGCACCGCGACGGGGTTGCAACCCCGACAACGGCACCATGCCCAGGCTGAAACGCGCGTATCCATGATTTTTATAATGCTGGATCAGGCCGACCATCATGAACTCCATGGTCAGCTTCGGGGCGTCCGGATGCGCGCGCATCAGGTCGAGACTGGCCAGGTCGTGGCCGTAGGTCTCGAGCAAGTTGGCGAACGCGACCGGGCGTCCTTCGAAACGAATCACCGCGATGCGGAAATACTTGAGGTAGTCATCGCTGAAACGACCCAGCGAAAAACCTTTCTCCCGGACGTTCTTGCCGGTCAGCCAGGCATCGGAAATCACCTTGAGCTCATCCATCGGCGCGTGGCCCGGCTCAAAGATTTCCAGCGACAGGCCGTCGCGGGTACCGCGGTTCCAGGTGTAGCGCAGGTCCTTCATCTCCTTGCCCTTCGCTTCGAGATCAAAGCGCTTGAGATCGACCCGGGCTTCTTCGCCGAGCTTGATCGCGGTCAGGCCGATGTCCATGTAGTACGGCAGGTTCTCTGCGCGCACCTGATAGAACACAGGGCGGGCGTGGTGGATGTCGCACAGGTCGCGGAACTGCCAGATCATTTCCGCCCGTTGCTGGCCCGGGCCGATCGGGTCATACAACGCCACCAGGCTGCGGCCACGGCGGGCGTACATCAGGAACGCTTCGTCATTGGGGTGGAACAGCAGCGCCTTGTCCCCGGTCAGTGCCAGGCCGCCATCCGGTTGGGCCGAGGCCATGAGGATCTTGCTGGCGCGCTCGAGCTCCTCGGACGTCGGCAGATGAATGACCGGACGCGCGGTGCGCAGCAACCAGGTCAGCGACACTACCACCAGCAATACGGCAGCCCCGAGCAGCGAACGCAGACCGCGAGGGGCGTCGGCGTCCAGGGTGAACTGCCACCAGAGCTGGTGGCTGTACGGAACGTCCTGATAGGCGAACAGCAGCAACCAGATCGACGCACCGAGCACACACAGGCTGGCCACCAGGTACAGCGGCGAGAACGGTACTTCGGTCAGGCGGCTGGGGCGATAGAAGGAGCGGCGGAACACCCCGAGCAGGCTCGCCGTCAGCACCATCAGGCTCGCTTCTTCCCAGTCGAAGCCTTTAAGCAGTGAGAGCAGGGCGCCGACCAGCAACAGAATGGTGGTCAGCATCCACGCGGCCGACAACCGGCGGCGCAGTCCCTGGGCCAGCAACAGGCAAAGAACACCGACCAGGCTGGCGCCAAAGTGCGACGCATCGACCAGTCGATGGGGGATCAGAAAACCGATGTGTTCCAGGCGGGTATCGATTTCCGGGGTGGCCCCGGAGAACAGCAGGACAACACCGGACAGGAATACCAGCACCGCCAGTATCGGAGCCGCCAGGCCTGAGGCCGCGCGCAGTGTCTGGCGTGTCTGGAACAGGCGCTGACCTTCGTTGATCAGCAACAGCAGGCAGGCCACCAGCAAGGGCAGGACCACGTAGATCAGGCGATAAAGCAGCAGGGCGGCTGCCAGTGGCGCAGCGCCCAGGGTGTCGGAAAACGCCGCCAGCAAAATCGCCTCGAACACCCCGACACCGCCCGGCACATGGCTGAGCACGCCGGCGGCCAGGGCCAGCAGGTAAACCAGAAGGAACGCACCGAAGGGCGGCGTTTCCGGCAGCAACAGATAGAGCACGGTCGCGGCGGCGGCTACGTCCAGCGCGGTGATGATCAATTGCAGGAATGTCAGGCGAGTCCCGGGCAAGCGCAAGGTGCGGCGCCCGACCTTGACCAGCAGGTTGTCCGGATAAGGCTGTTCCGGCAGCCGCCGACGGTAGATGCCAATAGCCAGCACCGAAAACAGCATGAGCACGGCGCTTGCCACCACGCCCAGCAACGTCTCGGAGATCCCCAAGGCGGTGGAGGCGGCCGGCAGGTCGCTGAGCGTCGCCAGGGCGGCCAGCGGCGGCAGGGCGCAACCCAGCGAGAGGCTGGCGAACAGTGTCATGCGAGCGACTTCAGCCGCTCCCACACCATGACGGGCATAGAGGCGATAGCGAACCGAACCGCCAGACAACATGGAGAGACCGATGGCGTTGCCAATGGCAAAGGCCGTGAAGCCGCCCATTGCCAGCGTGCGGGGTGCCAGGTTCACGCCGGCATAGCGGCTGGCCGACCACTCGTAGCCGAGCAGAATGATGAAGCCCACCACCGTTGCGGCCAGCGCACCCATCAAGGCAGGTTTTGGAACTTCAAGAATCGAATCGTGCAGCGCGTAAAGGTCGAGTTCGCTCAACAGGTGACGACAGGCAATCAGCGCAATCGCGAACAACAGCAGGGTGACCGCCAGGCCAATGGGTTGACGGTACTTGCTCAGCAGATCAAGCAGGCGCAGACGCTCAGCCTTGATCGGTTGTGTCGCTGTGACAGTGTCTTGTGAATCAGACGAGTTGGCGCGCATCAATCACCTCTTGGATTGTGCGCGACAGGATGGGGGTATCCAGCCAAGTTACCAATCCCTGTAGAAAAAAATAATCACAAATATTAACGCCTATCACCGGGCAGCGGGGACGGCGCGACATCAGTCGTGAAGGCTTCAGCCTGCGATTGAGCATAGTCTGAACCTGGCGCATGGGTGATCCCCCAAACGGCTTGCTACACAGTGACAGATCATTGTTGCGAAAGGACTTTTTCAACAGATACAAAAAAGGCCACTCTTTCGAGTAGCCTTTTT